>CAXTDB010000444.1:0-3703 GCA_964242045.1 uncultured Leptolyngbya sp.
TGCGGCGTTCCTACAAGCAGTGGGAAGAAGACAACCTCCCGGCTCAGGTAGTATTTGAGATTCTGTCTCCGAGTAACAAAACTCGTGACGGAATGGAAGCGATGGACTTTAAGTTCTGCTTTTATCAGCAGTACGGAGTGGAGGAGTATTACATCTACGATCCGGACGAATTCACGCTAGAAGGCTGGCAGCGGCAAGGGTCGGCTTTGACGCGGATTCCACAAATGTCTGGATGGATCAGTCCACGTTTGGAGATCCGATTTGAGTGGCAACCGCGAGGTGCATTAGAGTTGTATCGTCTCGATGGGCGACGATTCTTGAGTTCTGTGGAATTGGAGGAACGAGCAGAACAAGCAGAGCAACAGGCCGAACAAGCGCAGCAACAAGCCGAACAAGCGCAGCAACGAGCCGAACAAGCGCAGCAACGAGCCGAACAAGCACAGCAACGAGCAGAACAGGCAGAACAATCTCTGCGAGAAGCCGTGCCGCGATTGTTGGCGCTGGGACTGAGCGTAGAGCAGGTGGCTGCCTCATTGGGATTAGAGGGCGCAACCGTACAGGTGATGCTGGATCAAACCGAATGAAAGGGAGAGGACGATCGCTCCTAAACAAAAGCGCGATCGCACTTTCTAAAAGAACGATCGCGCTTAAATCAAACGCCTTTTTTCTCGATTACAACAGTTTTCGCCGCGCCCGTTTCGGCAGAGGTAAATTCCGAGAAGAATGAAAATCTTCCTGAACCTTGTGCGTCAAGCGGCGAGAAACTTGGCGCACCACTTGACGAAGAACGCGATCGCCTGTTTTTTGAATCAGCGAGTCTGGAAGCGCGTGAATAAATCGCGGAAACTGAATCGCCACGTGCAAATCAAGCTGCCACTGCACCTGAGTCATTTTCGCTGTGCGATCGCTCTGGCTTGAATGTTCTACCAGATGTAACGCCGCTTGAAAATCGACTTCGTAGCCCAACGACACCTCGCCTGGAACTGGAACCGTTTCGATCCGATAAATTCCTTCTTGCTGCGGCAACAGATCCAAACCCACTTTCGGCTCGACATCGTACCCAAACGCACCGAAATGCCCAATAATTAGCGCGTAGCTATTTTGTCCGATCGATTCGACGTGCATCGGATGAGCGCAGCGGTGGAACCAGTCTTGATGCACATCAAGATACTGCGCCACGGTTCGCGCATCGGCATTCATCTCCATACAGTCGATGAACTGGCTCGAAAAAACAGTTGGCTCATTCAATAGCGTCTCGACAGGTTGAGACGTTCCACTGTGACTAGCATCAGCGGAGCGGGCGAAGTTAGAATTAGCGAAGTCTGAAGAATCAGTCGGTTGCGATTGCATTCACTCTCTTCCGTTTGCCGTGGTTCTAGGTCAAGGTTCCCTAAAGGATACAGATAGGCTTCAATTCCAGCAGAGGGTTCTACCGAAAGTTTATTCAATCGATATCTCTATCAAGTGTCGCAGAAGCTCCCAGGTCTAAAGTTCGCAGTTTACTTTACAAAAGTTAAAATATCTCCGCTTTGTATCTTACTCTGAGTCCAAGGCTTCTGGAAAGTTATAGCAAAAAATTTCTCAAAGCGGGTGGGGATCAGTTCCTTCTTGCGCGCGATGTACAGTGAAGAAGAATCAGCAAAAACTATAAACACGAATTGGGAAGAACTTATGAAAGCATTTGTAGCAGGGGCAACGGGTGAAACTGGACGGCGAATTGTCAAGCAGTTGGTCGATCGAGGAATTCCGGTGCGGGCTTTAGTGCGAGATGTCGAAACTGCGCGGTCGATTTTGCCAACTGAAGTGGAGCTAGTTCAAGGCAATGTGCTAGAGGGATCAAAACTATTGGGCGCGATGGGCGATTCTACGATCGTATTTTGTGCGACTGGAGCAAAGCCGAGTTTTGATCCGACTCAACCTTATAAGGTCGATTTTGAGGGCACAAAGAATTTAGTCGATGCGGCAAAAGCCAAAGGAATCGAGCATTTTGTGTTTGTAAGTTCACTCTGTACTTCGCAGCTTTTTCATCCGCTAAATTTGTTCTGGCTGATTCTCGTGTGGAAAAAGCAGGCAGAAGAATATCTGCAAAAGAGCGGACTCACTTATACGATCGTGCGCCCGGGCGGATTGAAAAACGAAGAAAACGAGAATGCGATCGTCATGTCTTCGGCAGATACGCTATCAGAAGGCAGCATTCCTCGGACTAAAGTGGCTCAAGTCTGCGTTGAGTCTGTGTTTGAACCGAGTGCCCGCAATAAGATTGTTGAGATCGTGGCAAAACCAGAAGCGACTCCAAAATCGTTTTCAGAGTTATTTGCTCAGGTAGCTTAGCGCGGATGTTTCAGAAGTCGTATTCCTTACCCGGACATCAATTTCCGGGCGGGGTTGCAACAAGAGCGTTTCGATTCTTCTGAAACATCCTCTGAAATCGTCGCCCTCATCTCCTCTATGCTCTCGATTCGGAAAACACAGGGCTTGAAAAATAACGGGGATGGGAGCAAATCTGATTCTTTCTCAACTGTAATGCGCTTGTTGGTTAGGTTCAAAGCATTTCGATTTTTAACAGGGGTGAATCGTATCCGATTGGGTGTGGTAGATTTTTACACATGACAAGGGGAAGAAAAATTCAAGCCACCGCAGAACTCGAGGTCCGGTTACTGCGAGAAGGGATCACAGAATCAGTTCATCACGCCCAAGCGGTCATTTGTGACGACCGTGGGCGATTACTTTTGTGTGCGGGCAATCCTGAAACCGCTACATTTGCGCGATCGGTACTCAAACCCTTTCAAGCGATCGCCGTGACCGCATCGGGGACGCTAGAGCGATTTAACTTAAGCGATCGAGATTTAGCAATTATTTGCAGCTCGCACAAAGGCACGATCGAGCAAGTTCGCCAAGTGTTTAACATTCTTTGGCGCGCTGATGTTGATCCAACTGCTTTGCAGTGCCCGATTCCTGAAGGCAAACAGAGCCAGCTTCAATACAACTGCTCTGGTAAACACGCGGGAATGTTAGCGGTGTGTCAACAGCTAGGATTTCCGATCAATAACTATCTGCATTACAATCATCCGGTTCAGCAGTTGATCTTGAATAAGCTTGCAGAATTTTTAAAAAACCCGGCTGAAGAGTTTATTCCAGCGCGCGATGACTGTGGCGCACCGACTTACTTTATGCAGCTTCGTCAGTTAGCTTGGCTCTACGCTCAGCTTGCATCCGGTGGCAATTTGGACATGGAGCGAATTCTCAGAGCCATGACTCACCATCCGACAATGGTTGCGGGTGAAGGTGAATTTGATACGGAACTGATGCGGCTCACCGAAGGCGAACTCGTGAGCAAATCGGGCGCAGAAGGCGTTCAGTGCATTGGGCGCGTCGGGGAAGGAATGGGACTGGCGATCAAAGTAATGGACGGCGCGAAGCGAGCAAAATACGCGATCGCGATTCACGTCTTACGCCAGATGGGTTGGATTACGCCGTCGATCGCAGAAAACTTGTCCGAAACCTACATTAATCTCGGACGGTACAAACGTTTAGAAGTGGCGGGCGATATGTCGATGCTTTAGTGCATTGGGAACCTTACGAAGCGCGATCGCGTTGCTAGAATTAATCATTCTCCATGACTTTCTAATCTCTACAAGCGACCCGAATCCTATGAGCGACACTATCCTGAACGTCCGCAATCTTCAAGTTCAATTTAAAACCG
>CAXTDB010000445.1:0-3629 GCA_964242045.1 uncultured Leptolyngbya sp.
CTTTGAAGTCTAAGCCTGTTTCATCGCCCAAAATCGCCAGAATCCGAGTGCGTCCAGATTTGGCAAGGTCTCGCTGCGTCGGCGCGCTGATGTTGAGCGGCGAGCGAATGATCTGAATCGCGCCTGTGGTGGCGAATTCTGTGCCCAATTCCCAAGCTTCCCAAGGAAAGCGATCGAGCGAAATCGGCGCGCAAGTGAGAAAGACGCGAATCGGTGCGGCACAATCGGGATTGGCTTTGAGCGAAGTTTGGCTGGCAGATGCGATCGTCGATCGAATGTCATAAAGCTCCGCACTGCGTAACCATCGATGAAACTCATACATGAACTTCGTTTCGGCTCGAATCAGTTCTGCATGCCAATCGACGTTAATCGCTGCAACACCCCCGCCGATCGTGCGTCCTCGCAGGTGATCCGACTGATAAAAGTTGAGATAAGTCTGTCGCCAGTCTTGATAAAGCTGGGTCAACGCTTGCGGATAGTTCACTTGAACGGTGAGGCTTTGTCCTTGTCCCCAAGCCAACTCGAACAGACAAATTTGCTCAACCTTTTGAACTTTAAGATGAAAAGTGTGAGTGTGTAGTTTCATCGTGGTTGCTGAATGATACAGAGATTAGTTCTGAACGATTTGAACTGATGCAGATCTAAATCGGTTCGTCGAGTTCAAACCCAAACGGAGGAATATCAAACACATCGGCTTGATTCGCAACGATCGTCACTCGGAACTTTTCCGTCCAGTTTCCTAAAACCTGTGCATAGAGAACGCTTGAATTGCTTTCTTCTAGCGTCTGCTCGAATAAAATCGC
This sequence comes from uncultured Leptolyngbya sp., assembly GCA_964242045.1. Taxonomy (GTDB): domain Bacteria; phylum Cyanobacteriota; class Cyanobacteriia; order Leptolyngbyales; family Leptolyngbyaceae; genus Leptolyngbya. Next base: position 804 of record CAXTDB010000445.1, read on the forward strand.
CGCATCGTCTCGAATCGTTAATCGAAGGTTCTGCGGCATTTGAGCGTTTGGTTCTGCTCCTAAAGTAATCAATAACATCCATTCAGGCTGATCTGATGCTTCTGAAACCATCCAAGTAACTGCATACAGTCGAAAGCTGCCTTGATCAGATTGCAACGTGCGGTAAGCGCCTCGCGCCGTAGATGGAATCTGAACGCCTTGCTGCTCTAACGTCGATCGAATACTTTCAAAATCTTCTCGCAGCGATCGCACTGCTGACAAGTTCGATAACGGCATCAACATCCAGCCGAGTTCTTGCGCGATCGCATCGATTTGATTTCGCAACCAAAGACCGACATTAATTGATCGTTCAGTATAAAGAGAATCGACTAAGCGCGGATCGCTCAATAACGTTAAGCCTTCTTCAACTGTAAGAACATTCCAAAGCGGTTGAGTTTGAATATCTAAGGTTGCTAATTTTTCTCGTAGGGCAGTCGTCGATCGTGTGATATTTAATGCAGGCAGTCGAATTGCGCTTGGCTCTAAACACCGGAGGTTCAATAATAAAGTATTTGCATCGGTGTTAAACCAATCGAGCGGTAAAGAATAAGTCCAATCTCGATTCGCTTGTAGTTCATTGCGATGCTGACGAAACTGATTATAAGTGAGAAAACCTGTGACTGCGACAGTTTCCGCTTCATCAATCGCTTGCATCAACACATAGAAATGCGCGGCAAAATCGGGCAGATCAAACGCGGCGATCGACACATCAATTCGATCCTTGATCGCGCTGCCAACCGGAATCAAACAAACCTTAAATGCTCCGACTTGAACATTACAAGCTTCAGTCATGAGATTTGCATAGCTCGATCGCAAAATGGAAGCTTGGTCAGATTGAACGACTAATTCTGGCGATCGCTCTTGTAACCAATGCTGAAAGCCAAGCATTCCGAGCATTGAGAGATAAGCCTGCCAGCGTTGCTCAGAATTGCGAACCGTCTGACTCAGTTGTGCGGCTTGTTGTATCTGTGCGGGTGAAAGTTCGACTTGTGCTGGATTGAGCGCAGCCCAATCTGGTAAATCAAAGTCATCTAGAAGCGAACTCGGTAGATTAGACATCACTAGGCGTTCCTTGAAGCGAGGTAATGACAAAGGCGACGGGCAAATAAACCACGAAGCGGCTGATTCCGAATCGGAGATTGTGCCTCAGCTTCGGCTTCTTCGATCACGCTTGAAAGTTGTTCCCCTAAGATTGAATCGACGTGCTGTTCTAACTGCTGTAAGCGATCGACATCAGCATAAAACTTGACTTTATCCATCACTCGATCGCGTAAATTCAACAGCGATCGTTGCCGAATATCCGCTCGCAAATCAGTCAGCTTTAACAATCGAGTGACTTCATACTGTTTCTTTAATCCAACTTGGGGTGCAATCTCGCTCATCGATTTTCCTTGACAGTGAAATAGGTGTAATGCAGTTAAAAACGAGTGTTCAACAGGCTTACGTTTACGCTGAAAGTTTTCTAAAACCGTCGGAATCACTTGCGCGATCGCGGCATCAATACAGGTTGAAAATTGATCTTGATAAAACTTGAGAAACTCGGAAGCTTCATCGTCTTCGGGTGCAGATTGAATTTGCTCAACTACCGGGCGCATTTCTGGCTGATCGATTGAGAGGGTGTCAATTGCTCCGCCTCTTGCCATAATTCGAGCGCGTCGGAGTTTATGAGCGATCGCGTTTAATTGCTTCAGAATCGTTTCAGGATTAACGGTTTTCTGAGTGCGATCAGCTAAATCAATGGACATTCGCTCTAACTGTTCAACGCTTGGAGGCTGACACAGTTGTTTCGCTCCTGAAAGTCGTGCTTTTAGCCGATCTTCTCGATAAATAGCATGAAAGCTGTATAACAGTTCCGCAGTGTATTCGATCTCGGTTTCAGAAACTTGATAAGCTTCTCCTAAAGTCTGTCGAAGCTGTTTCGGATTGGTATCGTTCAAAATCGCCCAATCGCTCACTAAATAAACCCCATGCTCTAGCAGAAATCGTCTCAGTTCTGAATGTTGCCTGACTTGCAAACTCACCCAAGTCGAGAGCGCCGCTTTGGTCGGATTAAACGACTGTAAAACGGTTTTCCACAGCGATCGATACTCTGATTTTTGCGCCCGTCCGTCATCATCCAGCACAAACGGCAACACATCTGAATAAGTAAACCCGTTGCGATTGCCAAATTTTAAGCTAAGATTTCGACAAACTTGATCCACTTGATAAGAGATAAAACACCGCAGACAGAGTTCGGCGCGATCGTCACCGGATCGAAATTGCTGCCATAGTTCTCGTTGAATCGCGGCATCTGACACTTCTGCTTGTTCGATCCAGTCGGGATGCTCATGAAGATAAGTTTTTGCGTGGATCATCATTTCAACCCTGCGCCTACCTGCTGAATCTAACTTTACGAGTTGCCAGTATTTCGATGCGGAACTCACGGTCTTTACCCTACTTCAAGCTAAACGTTCTCAATTGTTTCACCTCCTTGAGCAGATGTCATGATTTCTTCAGTAATTTTACGGATTATGTACCGATCGTAGGGCTGCTCTTTTTAATTCTAGAAAGAACAACTTGGCTGCTATTTCATCTCTAGTTCTCTCTCAATTCACTTATGCAGATCAGCGATCGCTCGTTGTGCCGAATGAATGCAAATTTATTCTTCAGATGATGTCGAAACGTCTCAACTGTCAGAGAGATGTTGCGACTTGAATGAATTGTCAAAAGTATGCAGCTAAAATTTCCTTACCCGATGGAAATCGAACTTCTTAGAACTCGTCTGCACTTTAGCAGATTGAACCTTAA
>CAXTDB010000446.1:0-3621 GCA_964242045.1 uncultured Leptolyngbya sp.
CTACTTTGAGAATCTGAGGAGAAGAATTGTAAACAGGAGCAAGATCCGCGATCGCGGCATCGTAGTTTTGGTCGAGTTCTTTCGCGGCTCTACGAAGAACACTTAAATAATCTGCCAGCATCGTCGGCTCATTCTTAATCACATCGGTTCTTGTGCTAATCACACAGTCACTAGCTTCTGGACCCCAAGCGCCATTAGAGTCTCCTAAGTACGTTCCATTCGTTTTTGTCACGACGGTTTCAGCATAAGGTTGTGCAAGAGAGCAAACATCAACATTGCTCTGCATCAAGGCATCTCCCATGCCCGTCATACTGGGAAAGTAAGCCATTCTGTAGTCAAAGTAGTCAATTCCCATACTTCTTAGGTGACCATAGACGACTAGCTCCAACGTATCGAGCTTCAGCGTTCCGATTCTTAAACCACTGTTGGCAGCATCTTTTAGCTGAGCTAAGGTTTTGACCGAGCCATTGCGGCTCACCAGTTCAATGCCACCCTTGCCGGAACCACAAATGATTCGCAGGAGATCCGTCCCTTCAGCATAAGCGGCAACAGAATTTGTCCAGGGATTGTGAATAACATCCTGCGCCCCGCCTACCAAAGCCTGTAAGTTTTCATTGGGTCCATTAAACTGAGTTACTTGTACATTCAATCCCGCTTCTTTAAACATGCCTCGCTTATTTGCTAGAAGGAGATGAGAAACGCAGCCAGCAGGCAAGTGCCCAACTTTCAGAACCGTTTTCCCGGTTGTCTTTGACTCCTCCTTCTGGCTAAGCAACGATCGTGAGCAGTTAGAGGTTAGAAAGGCAAGGGATGCCAAGCAACAAGCTCGTAAAACGCCCCGACGGTTGAATCCGATCGGATGGAAAATGCTATCGTACTTCGTCATTGTCGAATCCTAAAAACAAGGGTTAGCAATTAACATTTGCTGGCTTTAGATTGAGCGCTATAGATGCAGAACAACTAGATTGTGATTAAGGTTGACTTGGGATACTGACTTAGGGATCGGCAACAATATTCAACTGCTTTAGCCCAAGTGCTTAATGAAGCATTGCCCTCATGATCGCTTCTTCATCTAAGACTGCTAACATATCGTCATTGGACTTCCACCAAAACCCGCGCAAGAATCGTTCAAACTCAGAATTTACAGTGGAGGTGGGCGGAAGTTGAATCACCTTTGGATCACACCACTCACTATCTTCTACCTTTTCAACCACTAGCCCTAATGTTTGCCCTCTGGAACGAGAAAAGTTTCTCTCCGGCGGATGAATCTGCAACACAACCGCTTCACGGGCTGAAGAATAAGTTCTTTGCCGATGCTGAGTGAGTCCACAGAGTTGTCCTAAGTCCGTCATCCATAGAATTTCGCCTCGCCAATTGTAAACCCCCATCACCCAATCAGGCATGTGAGGAATCGGAGTAATTTGTGCAATGGGAATGCTCAGTACCTCAGCAACCTGCTGAATGGGTAGAAGAGCAGGTACATCAGGCACAATATCAAGCCGCAGAAACTGTTCCTTACCCTCTAAGGAGGATAAAGATGCGGAATCTGGGGTTGATGCAGAAGGTAACGCAGAATTAAAAATAGCTAGAGCGTCAGACATAGATTTAATCTCACACTTAGATTTACTCTCACACTTAACTTTTAATCACCTGTTTAACGGTGCGAACCAACTCTTCCTGATCGATCGGCTTCACTAAATAAGCATCTGCTCCTTGTTTCATTCCCCAAAATCTATCCATTTCTCCCCCTTTAGTGGAGCAGATCACGATGGGAATGCTGCTCGTGTCCGCCTTTGCTTTGAGTTCCCGACACACTTCAAACCCGCTGCATCCCGGTAATACGACATCAAGAATAACAGCATCAGGCTTCTGTCGATTAATCGCCGCGATCGCTTCTTCCCCGCTCTGAGCAACTAGGACATTGATCCCGCCTTGCTGTAAGCAATGGATGAAAATCTGCATATCAGTCAAGGAGTCTTCAATAACTAAGACAGTACTCATAGCTTTACCTGGTGCGTCAATAATTGAGAAGGGTTAGTGGCTTGATAGTTCAATGGCATCGATAAAGGCACGTTCTTCGGTTGCTATAGATACTTACGAACGACACTTAAAACTGCATAGGTATCTAGTGGTTTACTCAAAAATTCCGATGCCCCAACAAAGCTAGATTGAAGACGGTTAGCAGCACTGCCACTACCTGTCAAGATTACAATCGGGGTATTGTGGAAACCGGAAGTTTTGCGTAACTGTTTACAAAGTTCATATCCATTGATTTTAGGCATTACCAAGTCCAAAAAAATTAAGTTTGGCTTGCGAGCCAATAAAATTCCAATCGCCTGCATCGGATTATTTACGCCAATAAACTGATAGTTCATCGAGGTAAATAGCTTTTCTAGAGTCTGAAGAACCAAAGAACTGTCATCCACGCAAGCAATAAGGGATTTCTCAGGAGTGACAGAAGACGATCGCAGATTAGGATATTCTTGCTCTGGTTTAGCTCGCTTGGTGTCTGCAACAGGAAACGTCATAGGCGGATTCTCCGACACTCCTTGTCGGAAAAATGGACCCGGTAGGTCAGGAATTGTCTTGAGAACCACCCACTTTAACCGAAAAAAGAGTTGAAGTGAAGTTGTAACTTCTACCACACTCCGTTGTGTCTTTACCGCTACATCCCGCAAGGTGTGCTGACCGTTTAGAAGTTTTACCAAAGTTTGATAAAACTGTTCTGACTGATTCGCCCTGAGTTGCTCCGGTTGAACGAGAATCGGTGCCCAATTGGGAGAATAGTCAGCAAGTCTAGCATCTTGCCAAGCTTTCCAAAGGATCTCAGCGTTTAAGATTGCTCTTTCCACGTCAGTTCGGGCGCACTCCTGAGAAAGTGTATTATCTGGGATAATCTGATCGGATACGTCCACGGCTTGTGCGACATCAAACAGCACTTCAGCAACGGTCGCGTTAATCATTTCTGTAGCTTGTTGATCCGTAATTTTCTGCTGCGTGAGCCACAACTGTACAAGTGCATACTCCCAACCCACTGGAAAGGTTAGAGCGTCGAAACTAGCGAGATCATGATGCCACGCTAGTCTGTAGGCTGGAATTTTGGGAAAATAAGTTACTAGGTTCCGATACCATCGTCTTACTAAGTGGCTTCCTCCTGTTGCATAAATAATCGCTCCTTGAGATAAATAGAAAATCCAGTGTTGTCCAGATGCATCCACCTGCACAAGCTGACCACTAAATCGGGTTTGGTGAAGATTTCTGAGGGACTGAGTATGTTTCAAAGCAGTAGAATCTCCAACGGAAACTTGCTTATCGCACCCAAGCGTTTCCATTTGTAAATTATTCATCGGTGAACCATGAAAATGAATTTCGGTTAGAACATTTTCATTACCTGTAAGACTTTCTCAAACTAAAACTGATATTAACGCTGCTTCAGCTAGGAATCTGAACGCGAGTAACACAGGTAGATCCCCTTTGGAAAACTCAGCTTGCACCAACATTAGAGATGCTGTTTGTGCAAGCCTTGTGGCAAATCCATTTGCTTGCTAGAAGGAAGTTGACACAAATCAGCCAGAATAACCCGAACGTTAGGTATTGTGTATCTTACGTGAACAAATCACT
>CAXTDB010000447.1:0-3596 GCA_964242045.1 uncultured Leptolyngbya sp.
GTATCTCGCAGACACGATTCATGCTTGCAACGGGGCAGAAACGCGCGTGACGGTGTTGGGACACGCTCAACGGGGCGGAACACCTTCGCCGCTCGATCGTTTACTGGCTTCTGCGTTTGGAGTTGCGGCGGTGGATTTGATTGCCGAAGGGAGATTCGATCGCATGGTGGGATGGCACGATCGACAAGTTATCGATGTGCCAATTCGCGATGCCATTCAGCGATATTGTGTTGTTGATCCAGAAAGTACACTGGTTAAAACGGCACGCGGCTTAGGTATCTACTTAGGAAACTAATGACGGTTATTTTGACAAACGATGATGGCATTGATGCACCGGGAATTCGGGCATTACTGAGCGCGGTGAACGGAGCCGGAATTTTAGTTGCGCCGAGCGATCATTATTCTGGCTGCGGGCATCAAGTCACGACAACGCAACCGATTCGAGTCGAGAAACGCAACGATCGAGAATATGCAATCTCTGGAACTCCGGCTGATTGTAGTCGGATTGCGCTGAACTATCTTTTTCCTAATACCAAACTCGTATTATCGGGGATTAATTCCGGCGGTAATATGGGCGTTGATGTTTATATTTCTGGAACGGTTGCAGCGATTCGAGAAGCAGCTTTTCATCGCATTCCAGGAATTGCAATTTCGCAATATAAAAAAGGCAAAATTCCGATCGATTGGAATCGATCGGCTCGTTTAACCGCGAAAGTTTTGCACGAACTTGTCGATCGCCCTTACCAGCCAGGATATTACTGGAACGTAAATCTTCCTTACGTCGAACCCGCTGCACCCGATCCAGAAATGATTTTCTGTGAACCTTGTACGCAGCCGCTTCCGAGTGACTTTCGCATCGAAGGCGACGACTTTTATTACTGCGGTAACTATGGAGCCAGAAAGCGCGATCGGGGTTCAGATGTCGATGTATGTTTGTCCGGTCAGATTGCAATCACACAGCTAAGGGTTTGAACTCAACGCTTTTGTTGCAGTTTCCACAGCAAAGGTGGGTGAATCGACTGAAGCCTGTATTTGATCGCTAACCTCTGTTGCAAAGCATTTGAAGGGCGATACAGAAACACATCGCTGAATCCTGAAGGAATGTTTGGCACAGCCGCCGATTGTAATAAAACCTGAACGTTGATGTCTGGTGCTAACGAGTGGCTAAACGAAAGAAATTTCACAAAGTAATCATCGGTGATTACGAGCGGTTTTGTCGATCGATTTACCGTCTGCGCGAGTTGTCGTTCGATATTTGCCTCGGCTTTATTCCACCAAAGCTCAGAAGAAGCCATCAACCCGCAAGAGAATAGCCCGATCGACAAAACCCACGCTGCAAGCGTTATCCAAATTTTCTGATACCGCCTCGAAGCGCCCGTGATTCGGGTTGTCAACACAAAAGCAACCGCAAGCTGAATTCCAAGATAAGCCGGGAGTAGATAGCGAGCCGTTGCTGATCGAGAAGCACCAGAAGCAAGGTCTGAGACAACTAATAAAAGGTATGGAACCGCGATCGTGGTTAAAACAAACAGCTTTGCTGATCTCGGAGTCGATCGCCAGAAACAGAACAATACAACGCCAACGAAACTTAAAACACTCAGGAATATCGCTAAAAAGATCAGCAGATACAAGCGCGGGCTTTGTTCGTTTACACTAAAGTCTACAAAAACTAGACTGATACCGCGAAGCCAACCTTTGATTAGTTCTGTCACAGGTGCAGCTAGACTTTGACCCGCCATTGCTTGGCGATTCTCAAACAATCCAAAGACGATCCAGGGCGCAAAGAGTAACCACCCCACGATCGAAGACAGCGCAAAAGCAATCAAGTTCTTGCTAAACCAGAAGCGCTCTTGTAAAAGAACATAAACTGCATGAGCGATCGACACAAATGCCGTAAACAGATGGGCATAAAACCCGATTCCGATCGAGACTGCATAAATCATCCAAGCTGCTCTTGTTTGTTCTCGCATTGCCCGCAGTAACGACGCACAAGACACCAACAGCATTAGAATCCATAAGCTAGTAGGACGAGCTTCTTGAGCGTAAATGAGATGGATCGGAGACACGGCAACCAATGCGATCATCATCCAAGCCATGCAACGAGAACTAAAAAGCTCTAAACAGAGCCAATACAAGCAGGGAAATGCCAACAGACTAAAGATGGCGGACAAACTCCGAATCGCAGCGATCGAGCTGCCAAAACATTGCACCCAAACTCGCAGCAGCACAAAATAGAGCGGTGTTAGCTGCGGTTCCCGATTGGCTAATTGTGCGATCGTATCAATGCTCGTTTTCTCAGGCGCAGGCTGCTGATATTTTTGCAGATCTTGCACGGTTAAGATGCGATTCTCGATTTGTTGCGTTACTTCTGTATCGCTGTAACCGGACAAGCGCAATGATGTAAAAGCTTCATCAAGCCAGTAAGGCTTGAGGTCTAAGTTCGTAAATCGAAAGAGAATTCCGAGCGTTAAAAGACCGATTGCGACGAATTTAATTGTTTTTCTAAAAGTAGAAGAAGCTACATCATCTGCAACCCATAAAGTTGACCGATCTGGTGCTACTCGATGCTTAAAGAACATTGATTTCAGTGCCTGATTGGGATGAAAGTATCTATCACACCTTTGTTACTGTTCGACTCCACCTGTGATTAGAGTTACGGGCGGACGAGCAACGCAGCGAAATGTCCGATCGAAGTCATGCTGTTTTATACTAATCAGATGGATTATTTTGCAACAGAGTAAGAAAGCCTTCTTTACAAAAAAAAGAAAAATAACGCCTCAGTGTAAACATCTGACGCAGTCTCAATGAAATATCGCCTTTCAGTAATAATGCTGAAATAAACTTTGCTCAGGACGGTATTTATCCCAAACTCAAGTTAATTGAATTGCCCGATCGCACTCGCTAAATGTTTCTCTAAGGTGCTTTGCGGTAATGCTCCTTGCAAGTGGCTCCAAGGCAAGACGCGATCGAGTTCCCAGCGATCGTACACATAATCATTCAGGTCGGGTAACTGTCCTTTTAGTTCCTTGAATGCTCGTCGATAGCTTCCAAGTGAATCTCCATAGTTACGGACAAGTTCCAATAGCTGAGAAAGTCGACGATCGCCCCGTGACAACAGCGCTTGAATCACTGACCAGTTATAGCTTTCAGGACGAAAATCAATTCCTTGCGATCGCAGTTGTTTCTGCAAAGACTGCAAGCGTTTTTCGGATTGTGAGTTCACTCCAAACCATTGAAACGGTGTGTGTGATTTCGGCACAAAGGTACTACATCCAAGCGTGAGCCGTAGACCAGGAGCAGCTTTTTTTAGCGATCGCATCAGTGCAACAGTTTGGTCTAAGTCTTCCGGTTCTTCACCGGGAATTCCCACCATGCCATAAAGCTTCAGCGCACTTAATCCACCTGCTTTAGTATTGATTGCAGCTTGAATAATTTCATCGGAGGTAAGCTTTTTATTCACAATCTGCCGCACTCGATCGCTACCGCTTTCAACTGCGATCGTGATCGATTTCGCATCGTGTTTCACCAAAGTTTGAGTTAGCTTCTCAGTGACAGTGTTCGTTCTTACCGAAGATAAGCTTAATCGCACTTGATCG
>CAXTDB010000448.1:0-1320 GCA_964242045.1 uncultured Leptolyngbya sp.
TGTGTTTTTATGCGGTTTGATTCCGGCAGCGATCGCGTTCATCGTGCGATTGTTCGTTAAAGAACCGGAACGCTGGAAACAAACCGAAAATCGCGTTGCTCCGAAAGTGAGTGAGCTATTTACTCCAGAGCATCGAGCCGCAACGCTGAGCGGATTTCTCATGGCACTCACCGCGTTGATTACTTGGTGGAGTTGCAATGCGTTTATTCCGGTGATTGCTGCTGGACTTGCCCAAGTCGCCGCTAAAACGCAGAATCTCACCGATGGTAAAGCAATTCAAATTCTCGTGGAGCAGTGGAAGACTTCATCCACCTACAGTTTTAATGCAGGAGGCTTGATCGGAACGCTGCTAACGATTCCTGCTGCAAAATATTTGGGGCGGAGATGGATGTTTGCAGTTTATTTCTTGCTGTCGTCGATCGCGGTTTTATTTGCCTTTGGTGTGAGAGAACCTGCGGATATGCAACTATGGTCGTGGCTGTATTTCGCGATCGGTCTAACCGTCTTCGGAGTATTCGGCAGTTTCACTTACTATCTACCTGAATTGTTTCCCACGCGATTACGAGCGACCGGATCGGGATTTTGCTACAACACTGGGCGGATTATTACCGCGATCGGGCCGTTTCTCGTCGGATACATCGCGTCACAAAAAGCTAATGCGCTTCAAGGCGCGATCGAAGTTTTGTTCTTAATCGGCTTCGTTCCTTTAATTGGAACGCTGCTTTGTTTCACACCGCTTGTCAAAGAAACGAAAGGACAAGTTTTACCCGATTGAAATGCTAACAACTGTAACGGTTTCGTTAAGCCTGACAACACCCGGTGATACGATGCCTAAAAACGTTTAGAGCGAGACCTTATGTCAGAAACTCTTACAGGACAAGCGCCTTTGTTCGGTGGCAGTACAGGCGGACTGCTGACCAAAGCCTTAATCGAAGAGAAATACGCCATCAGTTGGAACAGCCCCAAAGAGCAAGTCTTTGAAATGCCCATGAGTGGTGCAGCCAAGATGCGTCAAGGCGACAACTTGCTGTATTTAGCCCGCAAGGAACACGCTCTTGCATTAGGTGGTCAACTTCGCACGAAGTTCAAAATCACCAATTACAAGGTCTACCGCATTTTCCCCAACGGCGAAATCCAGTATCTGCACCCCAACGATGGTGTCTTCCCTGAGAAGGTCAATCCGGGTCGTGTCGCTGTTAATAGCGTTCCACGCAACATCGGAGCAAACCCCGAACCCGCTAAAATGAAGTTTAGCACTCGTAAACCTTACGATGCCTAAGCCTCACTTGTGTTGGTTGTGTGTGCGTATGCCCTAGGCAT
>CAXTDB010000448.1:1330-3582 GCA_964242045.1 uncultured Leptolyngbya sp.
GGGTCGGGTCGCGGTGAATAGCGTTCCACGTAACATTGGAGCGAACTATGAGCCTGCGAAACTGAAGTTTAGCGGTCGTCTTCCTTACGATCCTTAGATTTCAGTTTGTCGATTTTTAGGAGCCAGATTTTAGCCTTCTCGGTTAAAGTTTGGCTCCTCTTGCTATTTGCGGATAAAAATAAAGACAAAGGTAAAACAAGGAAAGCAATGGCAAAAATCTTAACTATTAATCTACCAGACGAACTAGAACAAGCGTTGACATCTCAAGCAGAGTCTCTAAATCAGTCTCCGGAGGAAGTAGTTCTACATCTGCTTTCTCAACAACTGCCTTTATTTTCCCGACCTCAAAGAGAATCGCTGACAGAAGATGATCCGATCTTGAAGTTAATGGGTTCTATCCAATTAGAAGAAATTCACGATCTCGGCGAAAATCACGACGAATATATTGGACAGATACTGTATCGCGAACTCGGTGCGAATGAATAGCTTGTTTGTCGATACTTCTGGATGGGCGAATATTTTCGTTTCTAGCGAAAACTATCATCTTCAAGCGCAGCAGTATTTCCTCGAAGCTTTTCGATCCCAACAGCCGATGATTACAACTAATTACATCATTGCTGAACTTGTTGCCCTGCTACAGAGTCCTTTGCGAATTCCACGCACGACCATTTTTCAAGTGGTAGATTCTATTCGCCAATCTGATCGGGTTCAAATGATTCAGATTGAAACTGCGATCGAACAATCCGCTTGGGATCTCTGCAAGAATAGACCAGACAAAACCTGGTCGCTAGTAGACTGCACTTCTTTTGTCATTATGAAAAAATGCAGATTCAGCCTGCGTTAACTACAGATCAGCACTTTGAGCAGGCAGGTTTTACTCGGTTGCTAAAGTCCACGATCGAAAAGACCTAAAAAAACTTGTATTCTATCTGTACGATTGTGCCAAAATTCTATGATTTCTCCTGATTTTTCTCAGTTCAGCGAACTCGCGCAGCAAGGGAATTTTGTTCCGGTTTATCAAGAATGGGTTGCCGATTTGGATACGCCTGTTTCCGCGTGGTATCGCGTGTGTGATGGGCAACCTTATAGTTTTTTGCTGGAGTCGGTTGAAGGTGGAGAAACGATCGGGCGCTATAGTTTTTTAGGCTGCGATCCGCTGTGGATTTTAGAAGCGAAAGGCGATCGCACCACTCAAACGCATCGGGACGGAACCCAAACCGTATTTGAAGGTGATCCGTTCGCGACCTTATCCGCGTGTTTAGCACCCTACCATCCGGTGAAACTGCCCGAATTACCGCCGGGAATTGGGGGACTGTTCGGATTTTGGGGCTATGAACTGATTAACTGGATTGAACCGCGTGTTCCAATCCACGAAGCCACTGAGAACGATTTGCCAGACGGGTTGTGGATGCAAATTGATCAAGTGTTGATTTTTGATCAAGTGAAGCGGAAAATTTGGGCGATCGCTTATGCGGATTTGCGCGATCCGAATACCGATTTAACAATTGCGTATCAACAAGCTTGCGATCGCGTCACCCAACTCGTGAATAAACTGAAATCGCCGCTGTCTGAAAAAGCCCGATTGCTTTCGTGGAAGCCACCGACGAACCGTGATTCTACAATTTCTTGGACAAGCAACACGACCAAAGAACAATACTGCGCCAATGTCGAAACCGCAAAAGCTCACATTAAAGCGGGTGATATCTTCCAAGTCGTGATTTCTCAGCAATTATCCTCGGAATTTGTCGGAGAACCCTTTGCTTTGTATCGATCGCTAAGATTAATCAATCCATCGCCATACATGGCATATTTTCAGTTCAAGGATTGGCAGATTATTGGATCGAGTCCAGAAGTGTTAGTGAAAGCAGAACAATCGATTGATCCGACTGAGCCGAAGATCGCTACGGTTCGCCCGATCGCAGGAACGCGCAAACGCGGCAAAACTCATGCGGAAGATTTGGCATTAGAACAAGACTTACTCGCTGATCCAAAAGAAGTCGCAGAGCATGTGATGTTAGTCGATTTAGGACGCAATGATCTAGGGCGCGTTTGCATCAATGGAACCGTGAAAGTCGATGAACTGATGGTAATCGAGCGTTATTCTCACGTGATGCACATTGTCAGTAATGTTGTCGGGCAGTTAGCACCCGATAAAACCGCTTGGGACTTGCTGAAAGCTGGATTTCCAGCAGGAACTGTGAGCGGTGCGCCAAAGATTCGAGCAATGGAGATTGTTCACGATCTAGAACCTT
>CAXTDB010000449.1:0-3556 GCA_964242045.1 uncultured Leptolyngbya sp.
GCCGATCCAGGTAATCGCGTAGATGTAGTCTCCATAGCCAGAAGCACCGAGTGTTCGAGCCAAGCAAATATTTGTGATAAAAGCAATGCCCAGCGAGAATACTTTAACAGCAAACGACCCAGCCGCTTTTCTTGCAACTGAGTTGTGAAGTGCGATCGCCTTGATTTTACTCAAGACTTTCACTAGCGGATTCCTAGTCGAAACTCGATGCGTCTCCATTTTCAATTCCAGTCAATCTGTAGTTAGCATTCAACACTCAAACTCTCTCTTAACAACTCGCTTGACAAAGTATGGTCTCGCTGAGTTGATAAAGATAAGCTTCACGATCGCGCATTTCTGCGGTTGGCTGCAATCCAGCCGTTGCTAGAACTTGCTTCCAGCGGTAAACCCAGTCATGCTTTCGCAATGATCCAACCACATTGTCTAACCGAATTCGATTTAAACGATCAGGTTGGGCATCTAGGTCAGCAATCAACTGTCCGACTTCTGGAGCATCAAACGGCATTTGAATCACCGCATCGCTCCAATCAAAAGACTCGCGAAAAAGACCAGCCTCCGGAGCGCAGCCAATCATCACAGTTCCGGCTGCCGCGCCTTCAAAGAAGCGGTAGCCGATTTCTTGACTCCCCTTCACTTTTTCTGGCTCATTCACACACGAGTAGTTTGCAATAAAATAGCGACTTCGCTTTAGCAAGTTGGCATACATGATTCGATGCTCTTGCGGTGCGATCGTTCGCAAATTTGCCGCTGTGTCGTAGTAATAAAAGAAATTGGTGGATTGACTCAGATTTAGCAGCGCTGCATGAGTGATCGAAGACCGCCGACCCAGCGATGCTAAATCAATGCTCCGTTCTGGAAAACCTGGAAACGGACAAAACCTCAGCGTGTCTACTCCAAAAGGCAAGTAGATACAGGGACGACCCGTATAAGCTGCAATCTCCTTTGTGCTATTGCTTGTCACAACAAAAACAGCATCAAACTGCTTTAGGGGTTCTAGCAAGTAAAGGCGATCGTTCAGCCATTCGTCGTTGTTCCAAGACTCCATGATGTAGCAGATTGCCTTTTTGCAGCGACTGCGCCAATTCTTTAGCGACTTAAGTGCCTGCAATTCAAATATGTTTCTAAATGCTACAAAGAACACATCGTAGTCTTGTTCAAGCTCCTGCACCGGGCAGAATGCAGGAGTCATCCACTGGGCTAAACGCTGCGATCGCGTAATTTGATAGAGCTTCGAGTACACTTGCCGAGATCGATCCGGCGGTCGCTCGTAAGTCAGCAAGTCAGCCTGATTAAAGTTGCAAATCAAGTCTTCAATTTCGCAAATTGCAGCATCGGTCACGCGATCGCGGGTCTTGCGAGCGGATAGTAAACAAACACGAGATAGTTGTTTCGTTTCAGGTTTCTCAGCGATTCGCTTGCGGTCTACAGTTGATCTCATCGTCTTTACTCATTTACCGGGTTAACGACCGTGATTGAAGCAATCACGGTTTATGTTCACAGCGCTCCGGGTGTTCAATACGCACCCGTTTTTTGCAGGACAACTCTCACAGTTTGCAAAATAATCTTCAAATCTAGCCAAAGCGACCAGTCTTTGATATACACCATGTCGAGCCTGAGAACTTCTTCAAAGTTATCTACATTCGATCGACCAGAAACTTGCCACATTCCGGTAATTCCCGGCAAGACGGCATGACGAATAAAGTCGTGTTCTGAAAACTTCTCGACATCCCGCAGCGGTAGCGGTCGAGGTCCAACAAAGCTCATCTCGCCAAACAAGATATTGAACACCTGCGGCAGTTCGTCGAGACTGTAGCGACGCAAAAACTTGCCAACGCGAGTAATGCGGGGATCGTCTTTCATTTTAAACAGAACACCATCTCGGTTCTGGTTCTGGCTTTCTAGCTCTTTTTGTAGCTCAGCCGCATTTGCAACCATTGTGCGGAACTTCCAGACTCTAAACGGGCGATTCTGTAAGCCAATGCGAGTTTGACGAAAGAAAATCGGACCAGGAGAATCTAGTCGAATTAGAACTGCAATCACGAGATAAACCGGGAAAGTCAGCAGCAGAAACAAAGCGGCTGCGAGGAAATCAAAGCATCGTTTTACCTGAAACTCCACGCCAGCGATCGTCGGCGGCGCAAACGTCGCGGTAAAGAGTTCTGGAATCTGCCAAACTCGCGAATCCGGGGAACACACATTGCTCGACATTAAGACACAAAGGTGAAGCGTAATTCCGGCATTGCGAAGATCCCAGTAGATCATCATCAATTCTCTTGCAGGCAACTGTTCGCACAAAAAGATTTCAGAGACTCCCAAGCGACACATTCGCTGAATCGTTGCGGCTCGATACTCGTCGCTGAGTTGTACTGGCTCATTCCACCCTGCTACGGTGTAGTGATGTTTTCGTCCCAGAACCGGAACGACTCGCTTCGCTTGATCCGATTCACAGAAGATGAAGATGGGATGGCGCACTGCCCCCACCTGCCGCGCATTCTGAATCGCTAAATCAACCACAAATCGGCTTGAAAGCACGAAAACTAAGCTTACTAATGCAAACCAAGCAAACGGAATTAGCAAGTTTGCTTCCGATTGATCTGAAATTAAGGTCGTCAGCGCGATCGCACTATTAACCAATAGCAGCGTGGTAATCAGCTTGGTCGAATCGCGCCACGAGTCGCCTTCTTGATACAGTCCAACCACGCCGAAAATGCCGATCGTTAAAAGCGCTGTGGGCGTGTAAGAAATAACTCGTTCGTGAACATGCAGCGAAACACTTAAATCGGTTCCACTCACCTGCGCGATTCGCCACGCTAGAAGGAGCATCAACAAATCAAGCGCAATCAAAATAAAGATGCGAAGCCAACCAATCACGCTACCTTGACGAACCTGGTAAGAAACCGGAGACCGCAAATCTCTGGCTTTTTGCTGATTCAACGGCGGCAAGGTGCGATTTAACGATTCTAAGGAGCGAGAAGCTTGAGAAGCCATAAGTATCTGAATCGCAAAAAATCAAAGTGAATTTTGCACAAGCGCAGTTGTGCAATAGAAATAAGACTAGATAGAAGTAACCTTTGAGTAGAGATGCACGTGAGTAGAGATGCACGAATTTCTGACGGGAGCTAACTCAGTCACATTTAAGTAGAAGCAACCTTGTCAATCTAAACACTCATTAATCTGAATTTCCGTAGCAATATCCGAATAAATACAGAAGCTTCAAGCGTTCTTCATCAAATATCGCTGCTGGAGCGAATCTTAATACGACGGAAGCCGAGTCGCCAACGATATGCAATCTGGTTTTACATAAGCTTTATGCAGAGGTTACATCAGCAGAAACCGCCTCGATCAGCTTACGCAAACGGAATCAAATCGCTTCGTCGAAAGAATAGTATCAACCTATACTTCAACTCTGATTTATCTCTACGAGTCGAAATCTCTGGAAAATTTTATTGCTGCTGAAGCTCAATCTATTCAATGCGCCGTGGTCTATGACATCCAGGTTGCCATCACTCGCGAAATTAGAGCACTGCTGCTGGCTAGAAAACGAATAATTCAAGCA
>CAXTDB010000450.1:0-3545 GCA_964242045.1 uncultured Leptolyngbya sp.
GATTAGAACCGCTCAAATCTGCACCCGTCCAATCGACATCAGCTAGATTCGATCGTGATAAATCCACATGCACGAGCGTTGTACCTAATAGCGTTGCATGACTCAAATCCGCCCCGGTCAAATTTGCTCCACTTAGTTTTGCCCCGCTCAAATCTGCCCAACGTAAATTCGCCCCGCTCAAATCCGCCCAACGTAGATTCGCCCCGCTCAAATTCGCTCCTTGCAGATTTGCTCGATTCAGTGCAGCTTGTCGAAGTTCCGCCTTTCTCAAATCTGCGCCCGAAAAATCTGTGCTGCTGAGATCGCTACTGGTGAGATTTGCGCGCTGTAGATTCGCAGAAATCAGCTTGGCATACCGTAAATCTGCTCGACTCAGGTTAGCATTGCTGAGATTTGCACAGCGGAGTTTGGCATCGCGCAGATCCGCATAGCTCAGATTCGCGCCGTGCAAATTGGCAACGCTGAAATCCGTGCGAGTCAGTTCCGCTTTGCTCAAATCTGCTTGCTGAAGGTCAGCATGGCTAAAGTCTGCCAACGTCAGATGTGCGCCGTGAAATTTAGCATTCTGGCAAATCGAGTTGCTGAAATTTGCGCTGGTGAGTTTTGCCGCTTTGAAATTCGCATCGAGAAACGTCGATCGACTTAAATTTACGCCTGGAAGACTCGCTCCACTAAGGTCTAGCCCCGAAAATTCTCGGAGATCAGCAGCATACTTTTCGAGCAGTTCCTCAACGTTCATGGGAGTGGTTCAATCCTTGTATCCTAGAAATTCGAGTGAATTTAGCGCTAACGTACCCTGTTGTAGATCAAAATGACCCTGTAAAACGTTGGGGAAGAGGCGATGCAAATCGGAATTGTGGGGCTGGGCTTGATCGGGGGATCGCTGGGGTTGGATTTGCGATCGCAGGGGCATACGGTTCTGGGCGTGAGTCGAAAAGCCAAAACTTGCGAAGTCGCGATTGCCCGTGGTGCGGTCGATGCGGCTGAAACTGATTTGTCGCTTTTGGCAGACACGGATGTAATTTTTGTCTGTACCCCGATCGTGCATCTTGCTACTACTGTCCAACAATTGATTCCGTATATTGCTTCAGACACCGTTTTAACCGATGTTGGCTCAGTTAAAGCATCGATCGTCAAAAATATCTCACCGCTCTGGAAAAATTTCGTCGGGGGACATCCGATGGCAGGCACAGCAGAAAGCGGAATTGAAGCGGCAGTACACGGATTGTTTGCCGGAAATCCTTATGTACTAACCCCAACAGAGACTACCCCTAAAACTGCGATCGAGCGGGTTGAATCGCTATTGCGTCCGCTGCAAGTCAAATTATTTCACTGCCAACCTGACGATCACGATCGCGCCGTTGCTTGGATTTCTCATTTGCCTGTGATGGCGAGTGCGAGTTTAATTTCGGCTTGTTTGAGCGAGTCAGATTCGACGGTGTTAAAACTGGCTCAGTCGCTCGCAAGTTCTGGATTTCGAGATACAAGTCGCGTTGGGGGCGGCAATCCTGAATTAGGAGTCATGATGGCACAATACAACCGATCGGAAGTGTTGCGATCGCTGCTTTCTTACCGGGAGCAACTCGATCAAACGATTGCACTGATCGAGCAGGAACGCTGGATAGAACTGGAAGCGGTATTGCAGCGGACTCAGGAAGCTCGATCGTCGTTTTTATGAAAGCGCAAAAACCATCGATCGCAGTTCTGAAAACCGCGATCGATGGTTCAATCAACTTAAACCACTTCAACTTCAATCTGTGGCTGTTGTGGCTGCGGTTGGAATTGGAACAGCGAATAAACCACATCTCGACGGATGTTAATCATCATCTCCAAGAACAACTCATAACCTTCGCTCTTGTACTCGATCAGCGGATCTTTCTGCCCGTAGCCGCGCAATCCGACTGATTCGCGCAAGCCGTCCATCGATTGCAGATGTTCGCGCCACAAAGTATCAATCCGATTGAGAATAAAGAATCGTTCCGCCTGACGCATTAATCCAGGTTGTACCGAATCGACTTCGGCTTCTTTCAGGTCATAAGCGATCCGAGCTTGTTCATGCAGGAACGCCTTCATTTCACCCAAGCTCATATCTTCGAGATCGCTCGGTTCTAGATCGTGCAGTAGATACACAAACTCTTTCACTTTGCTTAAGAGCTTATCGAGTTCCCATTCTTCCGACGGCAATTCGGGATTAATATACGCTTCCACAATGTCATCCATTGTGCGTTCCGCATATTCAATCACTTTCTCTTTAAGATCTTGCCCTTCTAGCACCCGGCGACGTTCGGCGTAAATGGCACGACGCTGATTGTTCATCACTTCATCGTATTCAAACACCTGCTTCCGAATGTCGTAGTAGTAAGTTTCCACTTTCTTCTGAGCGCCTTCGAGCGATCGAGTCAGCATTTTCGATTCGATCGGCATATCTTCTTCGACTCGGAACGCATTCATCATGCCAGCCACGCGATCGCCGCCAAAAATCCGCAGCAAGTTATCCTGCAAACTCAAGAAGAACTTAGTTGATCCAGGGTCGCCTTGTCGTCCCGCCCGTCCGCGCAATTGGTTATCGATCCGGCGCGATTCGTGGCGTTCTGTCCCGATCACATGCAAACCACCAAGCTTCACGACTTCCTCGTGTTCGCTGTCGGTAAAAGCATCATATTCTTTGCGAATCAGCTTGTACACTTCGCGCAGTCGCTGAATGACAGGATCAGTTGACGGTGCTTTTTCGGCTGCGGTCGCGATCTTGTCTTCGGCTTCCAACTCTGGCAAACTGCGCTCACCATATTGCTGTACCGCAAAGTGAACCGCATCTTTCAATGCTTGCTCGGTTGCCACAGAAAGTTCAGTCGGATAAATATCCGATTTTGCTTTCCAAGTTTTGATCTTGCGTCCGGGTTCAAAGCCTTGTCCGCCTCCGCGCTGATCGGCGAAGCCCATTCCCGAAAAATCGTCATCGTCTTCAGGCTCGACAATTCGAGGCATAAAGTACTCGCGAATCTTCAGACGTGCCATATAGTCGGAGTTTCCGCCCAAAATGATGTCGGTTCCGCGTCCTGCCATGTTGGTCGCGATCGTCACTTTACCCATCCGTCCCGCTTGCGCGATGATTTCAGATTCTCGCTCGACGTTTTCTGGCTTCGCATTCAGCAAGTTGTGGGGCACGTCTAGTTCTTGCAGCAGTTGAGACAGTAATTCTGATTTCTCAACGCTCGTGGTTCCAACCAGAACAGGTCGTCCGGTGCGGTGCATTTCGTCGCATTCAAGCGCGATCGAACTCCATTTTCCGGTAATTCCCAGCACAAACAGCCCCTCATCACTTGCAGGAACGCTCTGCCGAATCATCCGATAGACTTCATAGCTATTCGTCACGGTGATCATGCCCGAATGCTTTGCCTGCCGCACAATTTCCCGCGCTTGTTCGGTGCTTTGGGGCAGTCCCGGACAAAGATTGTGGGGAAGATCTTGCTCTTCTAACAGTTGAGACAATGTACTCAACGCTTCCAAGTTCATCACCCAAACGAGAACGGGTCGCCCTTGTGCCG
>CAXTDB010000451.1:0-3517 GCA_964242045.1 uncultured Leptolyngbya sp.
TCGCTCACCCTAGCCATTCGAGTTAGTTTAATATTTCACGTTGGAGGATTAACCTTTAGGGGGACGGCAATCTCCGAAGCGTGATTGTTAATCTAAAGAGGCTATGCTGAGTTTTCGATTTAGCATTGCTTTCTCAAGCAAGTTATTTCTCACGCCTGGAATCAGACAGATGAAATT
This sequence comes from uncultured Leptolyngbya sp., assembly GCA_964242045.1. GTDB lineage: Bacteria > Cyanobacteriota > Cyanobacteriia > Leptolyngbyales > Leptolyngbyaceae > Leptolyngbya. The sequence goes on from CAXTDB010000451.1 coordinate 178, forward strand.
TGAGGATATCTATCAATTTTTCAAAGATCCGCCTCCTTTCTATCTCAATAAGGAATTGGCGGTTTGTTACGTTCTCGCCGTTCTCTTACGGGGAGATTCTTACGGAACCGAATTGATTCAACTGCTCGAAACTGAATACCCGCTGTATCGTTTGTCGGATACCGTTCTGTACAGTGCCCTGAAGTTTCTTGAAGATGAAGAAATGGTGACAGGCTACTGGAAAAAAGTCGAAGGTCGCGGTCGTCCCCGCCGCATGTATCAGATTAAATCTGAAGCCATGCAGCAGGCACAAGATCTGGCAAGACTTTGGCGCGAATATGCGGTGAAGCGTGAGGCGCGCGAGAATTCAGGTATTCCCCAGGTCAGCGGGGCTGAGAAATAAATAACGGAGTTCTAAGAATGATCTCGTTGTTGTTTAAACTTGTGGTGTAATTCGGATTTTTGCTCTTTGTTGCGCCATGACTCAGCCTGTAATTGCCTCCACGCTTCTTCTTACAGTTCTATTAATGATTGGGCTGTTTTTCTTCATTCGCGCCTCAGTCAAAGATCGAACTCAGGAGGCGCGGTTGCTGTCTGACCAATCCGAAGAATCTTTGCTCTCCCAGTTGCGTTTTTATTTCGGGCAGCGATCGTATCGAGTGGCTGCGATCGATGCAACTCAAAACCAGGTTACATTTGAAGGCGTTGTTCGCCCTAGCGTGTTTCTGGCAGTGTTTCTCTCGTTGCTTGCTGCGATCGGTGTGCTATGCCTTGTGCTTGTTCTCTCGATCGTGCTGCCCGGTTGGTCAAATTTTTGGTTTGGATTATTACTCCTGTCCCCGCTGGCAGGAGTCTTTTACTGGAAAGGGGCAGAGCGCGTTGAACAAGTGTCACTCAAGGTGGAGCCGAGTTCAGGTGCTGAGTCTCACAGTGTGATTACGGTGCGGGCGCATCGCGATGAGCTAGAAGAGTTGCAGCGCTCGTTAGAACTCAAATCAGAATAAATCTGAATCTAAATGTAAAAGCTCCCTTCGATGCGTTGAAGGGAGCTTTTATCAGGTGAATGCTGGAAGATACGATCGCTTTACTCGATTGAACCCGTAGCCCGAAAAGCTACAGTTACACTCGCATTCAGAGCGAGCGATCCGAAAATGAACTGAGCCGTTTTAATCCGATGCCTAGCGGCTGCGGGACGGAACGACGACATCCACTTCGTCTTCAGAAGTTCTCAAGCTGGGGAATAAGAAATGATTTTCTTCGACGTATTGAGCGCCGAACAGTCCCTTCTCAGCCCAGAAGTACCGATCCGTGGTATGCTCGTTTCTCTTGACTAGTAACAGCGCGGGCGGCAAAATGCCTTCAGCGTGGATGAACTTGCGAGCGGCGGTGACAGGTTTATCTTCGCCACACTCAATGCTAAATTGAGGGACATTCTCTAAAATCCGTCTGCCTTCTTGCCGTCTCCGACTTTTCCGTTTACGTCTCCTTGCCAAACCCTTTACCTCCTTAGGTTCCAAACTGCCGAAAAGTTGTAATGATCGTTACAAAACCCGTCGAAAATATATCAGTTTCAGCCCTGGACTTCAACTTCTCTTAACGCATCTATACAATATCTTAATTTTATTTTTCTAGATTCTTGTTACACAACCCAGAACCGGAGTGATTACCCTTAGTAAATTAAGATAAACGGATGCAAAAGGGTTGGGGATCAGAGCTATCTATTAAATTAATAAGAAAAATTACTTATCGTCAATCCCATTTTTTGCAAAATCTGTCGAAAAATAGATGCTGATGCCTACAAGTTCCGAATTTATTGAGTTGTGCCGATCGCAAATTGCGCTATTGACTCAAGCACTGGGGGCATCACTCAGTGTTATTTATCTTACTGAGGAATTAGTAGAAAGTTCTCAAGCCCGTCTAATGCCGATCGCAGCGTATCCAGATACGGCGGTGGCATTAGAGCGATCGAATCGTCTCGCCCTTCCTGCCGCTGTCGAATCGCTTCAAGAAATTGTGCCATCGACGGGATTGACTCAGCCAAGACAGTTGGTTTTGCCGCTGATTCACGAAGAATTGGTCTTTGGATTATTGGTGACAGAACGCGAAGATCGACCTTGGACAACTTGGGAGCGATCGCAGGTTGAACGGATTGCGAACACTTTATCGCTGGCGTGTGTGATGGATCAGCGTGCTCAGTGGCTTGATCAATCTCAGCAGCAACATCGATCAAGGCAATCTCAGCAGCACGATGTTTTAGATAATTTGCTGCATCAGTTGAAAAGCCCGTTAACGGCGTTACGCACGTTTGGAAAATTATTAATCAAGCGGTTACAAGTGGGCGATCCGAATCGAGAAATTGCCGGAAGCATTCTGCGCGAAAGCGATCGCTTACAAGAACTTCTACAGCAGTTTGATGAAGCGATCGATCTCGATTCGGTCGATGTGTTGGCAGAAGACGCTTCTTTAGTCGGTCGCCCGATCCCGCTACTGCCTGCGGGCGTTTTAACTACATCGAATCTAGAATTAATGCCGTGTTCGATCACTGAGATTTTGCTACCGCTGATTGAAACGGCTTCGGCGATCGCGCAAGAAAAAGGGCTTTCAATTCAAACAGAAATACCGAATTCACTTCCCTCCGTTTCCGCCAATCCTGGCGCGCTGCGGGAAGTCTTAAGTAATTTGATCGATAACGCTTTGAAATATACGCCATCAGGCGGAGAAGTGCATATCCGAGTCAACAAACAGCGCGATCGCGTTGTGATCTGGATCAGCGACACCGGATACGGCATTCCAGTGGAAGATTTAGAGCGATTATTCGAGCGGCATTATCGCGGCGTGCAGGCGAACGGAGAAATTCCGGGTACAGGATTAGGACTTGCGATCGCACGTCGTTTAATCGAACAAATGCACGGCTCGATTCAAGTATTTAGCCCATTAAAAAGCGAGGGCTGGATCAAAGATGATCAGCCCCCGCAGCGAGGGACAAGTTTTGTCGTCGAGCTTTTAAGGGATGAAGCAAGCGCTCCATCCCAATCAAACTAAGAGCGCGGCAAGGTCAAATCGCTGGTGAGTCGGAGATTGAGATCCGAGTTCGGGCGAATCGAAATTAAATCTACTCGGTTGCCACCAAAGATCAAACCTGCCAATGCACCGACACCCGTTCCGATCAGCACTTTGCCTGCGGTGATGTCCCGATTACCCGTGACTCCTGCGACTCCTGCTGCGGCAGCACTTCCTAGAACCGCATCTTTGAGGATCGACCCGGTGTTTGCGCCGCGACGAACTGATTCGGTGGTTGTAATCGGATCAGAAGTTGCGGCGATCGCGACTCTCTGACCGTTCGCTAAGACCAGTTCAGAAG
>CAXTDB010000452.1:0-3503 GCA_964242045.1 uncultured Leptolyngbya sp.
GATCGCGCTCGGTGCATTATCGGTCGAAAACCCGATCGGAGACATATCCAAAACGTCCACCTCGGTAGGTTCTCCGGTTAGAAGCTGTAAATGTCGGGTGGGAGAGCCATCTCCGAGCAGCATCATTTGCCAAGTAGGAGAAAGCTCGCTGTGGGGTAAACCTTGCTGAATTTCAAGATCGCTGGCTTCCCAGATTGGATCGAGGCAATGCCAAGTGGTCGGCAGAATTGCGCTGTCAGTGGGTCGAAAGGTCGCAGTCACGCTACTTTACATAAGTTAACTTTCTCTTATGATAACGCTGTCTGAGCGATCGATTGTTGAGAATCTACCAGAAGTTGAAGGAGCCACAATTCATTCGTTTTCAGCCGTTAATTGCTTCACCACTTCCGGTTTCAACTCCTGCACATTATCCAAGACGATCGCGGCTCCCGCTTGTCTGAGCGTTTCTCGATAAGCCGATTTCCGCGCCTCTGTTTCCTGAACGTGCGGCGGCAAAACTCCTACTCCAATCCACGATCGTTCCGGCTTTATCTTTCTTGCTTGCACGATTGTGTACATATCCGCCACCGTATCCCCGACATAAACCACCGAATCCGAGACAGCGCCCAACCGCTCTAATGTCAAAAACAACCCCGTCGGATCAGGCTTTCCTGGTGCATCCTCCATCGCAATCAACACCGGATCTTGCAAGCCCAATCTTTTTTCCAATACATATCGCGCCGATCCCTGAGTTGCGCCGCTAAAAAATCCCCACTGAATTCCAGCTTGCGTCAGTTGATCAAGATAAGCCGCTTCCAACAGCAAAGGTTCTTGGCAAATGTAGCCCGTCCAATTTTCAGGATCGGTTCCCCGGTAGCGCGACTGGAAAAATCGCACGATCGCTGAATAATCTAAATTGGTTTGGTCGCGCTCCTGCCCCTCCGTTTCAAAATATCGATAAATCAATTCCTGCGACGCTTCCCAATCGTTATTCCAAATTCCCTCACCCTTCAGCGAGTCAATCTCCTGCGACGAAGGACGATACCGACTCGCCGTAAAATGCTCCACCGTATCCGCTAGCGCGCGACGATACGAACCGCCGACATCTCGCACCACTCCATCGATATCAAACACCACAACTGCCACAGCGCTTTCCCCCACTTTTGAGCAATTTCCATCATCTACCGAAACTGTGCGGTAGAATAGCTGATCGTAGGAATTCAAGCTTGGGACTGCGCTGGAGGTTAGAATTTGACAAAGTTTATTCTAAAAGTTTTGTGGCTCGATGAGAACGTTGCATTGGCAGTGGATCAAATCGTTGGTAAGGGTACAAGCCCGCTGACTTCTTATTTCTTCTGGCCCCGAAATGATGCTTGGGAACAACTCAAGACCGAGTTAGAGAAAAAACACTGGATTTCAGAAGTCGATCGCGTTGAGTTGCTGAATAAAGCAACCGAAGTGATTAACTACTGGCAAGAAGAAGGCAAAAATCGCCCGATGGCAGAAGCCCAATCGAAGTTTCCAGAAGTCGCGTTCACAGGAAGCGCCTGAATTTAGTCGCTCTAAAATTGATATCGTCATAACTCCCGACCTGCACGATCGCAGGTTGGGAGTTATTTGATTGAAATTGCTTTAAATCGACCAATCCTGTCTATGATGCACTTGAAAGCGATTGAGACTTGTGCAATGATTTGCTACCGTTTATTACAGAACTTTTACATCAGAGTTTCATAACGTTCCGATTCTGAATCATTAACACACCCCATTTAAGGTAGGTAGCTTCATGTCGATCACGATCGCCCCAGACCAAGTAGAGCGGATTGTAGGAAACCAGCATCATGATCCATTCGAGGTGCTTGGTTCTCATCCGATCGAGCAAGACGGAAAAACGGTCTGGGTCGTGAGAGCCTACCAACCCACTGCCGACGCTGTTTCGGTGATCGTGCCAGAAACCCGCGCCGAATACCCGATGAAATCGCTGCATCACCCCCACTTTTTTGAATGCACGATCGACACACCAGAACTCGCAAACTACCAACTCCGCATTCAACACGGTGAACACGATCGCGTCATCCATGACCCTTACGCCTTTCGTTCCCCTTTTCTTACCGAGTTCGACCTTCATCTCTTCACCGAAGGCAACCATCACCGCATCTACGAAAAGCTCGGCGCGCACGTCGCGACGCAAAACGGCATTTCCGGCGTTTATTTTGCAATCTGGGCACCAAATGCCCGCAACGTCTCTGTTCTCGGCGACTTCAACAACTGGGACGGCCGACAACACCAAATGCGGCGTGGCTCAACCGGAGTTTGGGAGCTTTTCATTCCCGAACTGGATTACGGCACTCACTACAAGTACGAAATCAAGAATCAAGCTGGACACATTTATGAGAAATCTGATCCGTATGGATATCAGCAAGAACCGCGTCCAAAGACTGCTTCGATCGTCACTGATCTGAACGATTACACCTGGCACGACCAAGACTGGTTAGAAAAGCGTCGCCATACTGATCCCCTACTTAACCCGGTTTCCGTCTACGAGGTTCACTTAGGTTCTTGGCTTCACGCCTCTTCTGCGGAACCTGCCCGCTTACCCAACGGCGAAATCTCTCCACCCGTTGTCGTCTCCGATCTCAAGCCTGGAGCGCGTTTTCTTACCTACCGAGAACTTGCAGACAAGCTCATTCCTTACGTCAAAGAACTCGGTTTCACTCACATCGAGATGCTACCGATCGCAGAACATCCCTTTGACGGTTCGTGGGGATACCAAGTGGTCGGACACTACGCTTGCACTTCACGCTATGGAACTCCTCAAGATTTCATGTACTTCGTTGATCAATGCCACCTCAACGGCATTGGAGTGATCGTAGACTGGGTTCCCGGACACTTTCCCAAAGATGGACACGGACTTGCCTTTTTCGATGGCACTCACCTTTATGAACATGCCGATCCCCGCAAAGGCGAACACAAAGAATGGGGCACGCTCGTCTTCAACTACGGGCGCAACGAAGTCCGCAACTACCTCGTCGCTAACGCGCTCTTCTGGTTTGACAAGTACCACATTGACGGAATTCGCGTCGATGCGGTTGCATCCATGCTCTATCTTGATTACTGCCGCAAAGACGGGGAATGGGTCACGAACCAATACGGCGGGCGAGAAAACATTGAGGCTGCTGATTTTCTCCGCCAAATGAACCATCTTTTATTCAGCTATTTTCCAGGAAGCTTATCGATCGCAGAAGAATCGACTTCTTGGCCGATGGTGTCCTGGCCCACCTACGTTGGCGGTTTAGGCTTCAATCTCAAATGGAACATGGGCTGGATGCACGACATGCTGGACTATTTCCACATGGACCCTTGGTTCCGCCAATTTCACCAGAACAATCTAACCTTCAGCATCTGGTATCATCACAGCGAGAACTTCATGCTGGCGCTATCCCATGATGAAGTGGTTCACGGCAAAAGCAACATGATCGGCAAAATGCCTGGAGACGAATGGCAAAAATTCGCCAATCTACGCTGCT
>CAXTDB010000453.1:0-3493 GCA_964242045.1 uncultured Leptolyngbya sp.
GTTGATCCCGTGTCACGCCGGGAGTTTTGGGACGTATTAGCAGCATTGGCAGCAGAAGGAGTAACGATCATTGTTGCGACCCCATACCTTGATGAAGCAGAACGCTGCAATCGCGTAGCTTTAATGTATGACGGCATGATTCAACAGATTGGAACCCCTGCTCAGTTGCGTCAAAGTTTAGGTTTACATCGACTGGAGGTACATACCCCTCAGCTTGAAATTGCAGAACAAGCATTAAGCGAGAGTTCCAAAATTGCCGATGTTCAAACATTTGGCGATCGCTTAGATGTATTAGTTGCTGATCCTGATTCTGGGGAACGTGAGATTCGAGCAAGATTCAGCGATCGACACCTGACGTTAACTTCAATTCATGCCGCAGAGCCAACTCTAGAGAATGTGTTTGTGACGCGACTGAGGCAACAAGGATCAGCCCCGCAGATTTTAGAGTTTCCGCGTTCTCGATCGGGTCGCAAATCTCCAGAAGACATTGCGATTTATGCTCACAATCTAAACCGAGTGTTTGGAACATTCCAAGCGGTGAAAAACGTGGATGTTGAAGTCCGATACGGCGAGATCTTTGGCTTACTTGGAGCAAATGGAGCCGGAAAAACCACAACGATCAAAATGCTTTGCGGACTGCTTCCCGCTAGTTCTGGAGAGATTGCGCTCGGTGGAGAACGCGGCAATCTTCGCAGTAGCGACTTGAGAAAGCGGATCGGCTACATGAGCCAGAAGTTTACGCTGTATGATGATTTGTCGATCGTCCAAAATCTCGAATTCTACGCGGGTGTTTATGGAGTCCCCCGCAAGATTCGCCGCGAGAAAATCGATTGGGTACTTGCAACCTGCGGACTCGAAGGACAAGAAAATATGCTCACGGGACAGCTACCCGGAGGCTGGAAACAGCGCGTTGCTTTCGGTGCATCTGTTTTGCACGAACCAGATATTCTATTTCTCGATGAGCCAACTTCTGGCGTTGATCCGTTAGCTCGTCGGCAATTCTGGCGATTGATCAATGACTTTGCTCGCAACGGAACTGCAATCTTAGTCACCACACACTATCTCGAAGAAGCAGAACAATGTAATCGGATGAGCTTTATGGTGGCAGGTGAAACCGTGTTAGAAGGTTCACCGAGTCAAATCAAAGCGGCACAGCCCGGACAATTAATCGAAGTCGTGATCGATCAGACACAAGCCGCATCTAACTTACTGAAACAACAATTAGACAGTTGGCGAGTGTCAATCTTTGCCGATCGCTTGCACGTCGTCATCGATCACCCCGAAGAAATCGAAGAACTACGATCGCGCCTCACCGCTGCTCACTTATCTCCGATCTCCCTCCTCCCCATTCCCTACTCCCTCGAAGATGCCTTCATTGGAGTTGTCCAGCGCGCCCAAACTAAATCATGAAACGCATTCTCGCTCAATGTAAAAAAGAACTTGCTCAGTTTCGCCGCGATCGCTTAACGTTAGCGCTGGCGTTTATTCTGCCCACGATGACGCTGTTTATCTTTGGCTTTGCAATTCGATTAGAAGCGAAAAACATTACTTTGATTGTGCAAGACTTCGATCGCAGTAACTTAAGCCAATCTTACACAGAGCGATTGTACGCCACCAATCAATTCATTCCGGTGCAGTGGAATGGTCTTGACCCGATTCGAGACGGTATCGATCGAGGCATTGCAAAAGCTGCGGTGATCATTCCACCGAAGTTCAGCGCGGATGTGGGAGCAGGTCGAACCAGTACGGTACAAGTGCTGATTGATGGAACCGATGTCAACAATGCGCGCGTGATTAAAAATAGTATTCAAGCCTTTACGAATGTGTTTATTCAAGATCAAAACCTAGCTCAATCCCCATCTAAAATTTCACCTCAAATCCGACTCTGGTTTAATCCTGGTCGACAAGAATCGCTCTACATTGTTCCGGGTGTCTTCGGTGTGATTCTTGCCATCTATCCGAGTTTGTTAGCCGCATTAGCCATGTCTCGCGAGAAAGAGCAAGGCACGATCTTACAAACTTATGCTTCTAGTATTAGTGCGGCTGAATTGCTGCTAGGAAAATGTCTCGCTTATTTCATTGTGGGGATTGGTCAAGCGGTATTTGTAATGGGATTGGGATGCTTGATTTGGCGATTGGGATTTGCAGGCGATCCGACACCCTTATTCTTTGGGGGCGCACTCTTTCTCATTGCGAGTGTGATGTTTGGATTGTTTATTGGAGTCAGAGCGAACAATCGATCGGTAGCCGTTCAGGGTGTGGCAACGGCTGGATTTTTACTCGCGCTACTGTTGTCAGGATTCATTTACCCGCTCAGTAACATTCCGTTCCCGTTATCGCTGGTCAGCAATATTGTTCCAGCGCGCTATTTTATTGAGCTTTCCCGCGATGCGTTTGTGCGCGGGACGGGTTGGAGTGGAGTTTGGAGCGCTCCGCTACTTCTCGCTGTGCTGGCGTTTGCATTGTTCAACATTTCGCGCCGCATCCTCGGTCGAATGCAACTTCCTGGGTGATTGTATATGAATCTCTTTCGACCTTTACTAGAAAGCCGTTTCTTTGCGCTTGCCGTCAAAGAAATTAGCCAAATTCTGCGGAACAAACAACTGATCTTCCTGCTGGTTTTTCCGCCAACCATTCAACTGCTGATCTTTGGGTTTGCCCTGAGTCCGAGTGTGCAACATCTCAGACTTGGAGTGATGGATTACTCTAATACTCCAATGAGTCGCGAACTTACAGCAGCACTCACTTCAAACGGTGTTTTCGATGTCAAGTCCATGACGATCGACGAAAATCATCTCAGTACCCAAGTCCGACGCGGTGAACTCACAGCAGGCTTGATCATTCCAACTGATTTTAATCGATCGCTCCGTGGCGATAACCCTGCTCAGGTTCAAGTCCTCATCGATGCGGTCGATGCCAATACTGCTGGAATCGCTAGCGGTTATGCGACTCAAATAATCAATCGATTCGGACAGCGATTTTCTCCCGAAGTTGCACCGCCGATTCAAACCGAGGCAACGATTCTCTACAATCCGGGTCTCGTTTCTAGTTGGTTTATTGTTCCTGGTGTGATTGGATTAGTGCTGAACTTAGGCAGTTCGCTCGTTTCGACAACGGCGATCGTGCGCGAGAAAGATACTGGAACTCTAGAACAGCTTTTGATGACTCCTGCGGCGGATTGGGAGATTATCTTAGCGAAGATTGTTCCGCTATTTGTGCTACTGCTCGGTGAAGTGATGCTAGCACTCTCGGTTGCACACTTTATCTTCAATGTGCCATTCCGGGGAAGTCTGCCGATGTTTCTTTTCTTTTCTGGGTTGTATGCTTGTGTGGGAATTGGTGTTGGCTTTCTGCTTGCCACGATTTCACGCACTCAGCAGCAAGCGATTCTCACCTCGTTTTTTATCAATCTACCTTTGATTCAACTATCGGGTGCGATCGCACCCGTCGAAAGTATGCCGAAGTTCTTTCAAATCGTATCGCTTGCGAATCC
>CAXTDB010000454.1:0-3476 GCA_964242045.1 uncultured Leptolyngbya sp.
AAAGTCGAAGTTGCGCCTTACTGTGCAGGATTGAAAATGCTATTCACAAGTTTGTATGTTGGTTTGATGCTGCTGTATTGGACGAATCATCATCGATCGCGGTCTTTCGTCATCACCTTTCTGCTCAGCACAATTTTAATTAGCGTTACCGCAAACATCATCCGAAATACACTACTGACCTTTTTTCATGGCACCGGGCAAGAGGCAGCATTTCACTGCCTGCACAACGGTTGGGGTGGCGATGTCTACTCAGCCGCAATGCTGGGCTTACTAATAGTGCTGTCAAACCAGATGGAAAAGCTCTTTCCCCCATCCAGCCCCCAATCTTGATGCTGACTTCGCTTTCCAAATCATTCCGGGTCAATCTACCCAAAGTCGTGTTGCTGCTGATTCTGAGTGGACTCGTTTGCTTGGGTGCGTTGCCCGGATACGTTTCAGGCGGACAATGGCGATGGACAGCCCCGCCAAAAGTCACAGTTCTCGACCCTCTTAACGCGCTCAAGAAAGACGGCATTGAGATTCCAGGATGGCAAACGATCGAGAAAAATGTCACTTCGATCGGCGAACACAAATGGATGCACCAAGAGCTTCAAAACGCTACGCAAACCAAAGCGACCGTTCTATTTTTTCCTCAAGCTCGATCGATTGATCAGCCTCAAGTTGAATGGGCAGATCTCGACGGTTCCCAACGTTGGAAAACCGATTCTCACCGCCAGATTCAAACCGATTCGATCACGGTTGAATTTTTGCGCGCTTGGACACCAAGCCAAACTTACGCAGTGATGCGCTGGTATGCCTGGGAAAACGGCGGACATCCCGCCCCGATTCAGTGGTTTATCCGCGATCGCATTGCTCAATGGCAAAATCGCCGCGCCGCGTGGGTTGCAGTAACGGTAATTTTACCGATCGAGCCATTAGAAGAGATTGAACCTTACCGCAGCCAACTTGAATCGATTGTGCAAACCGTACAATCCACCTTGACGAATCAAGTTCTGCGCTCAAATTCGTAAATCTGGGCATACTGAAGCGGAAAACTCGGATGTCATTCCGGTGCATCTCACTACAATGAGCGCGACAACGTGATCGCGATCGCGCGCGCTAACCCTGCTTGATACGGATTGCTTCCCATGCGTTTAGTTGAACTGCATTTTTTCAAGTCTGCTCCGCGTGGGTGGATTACTTCACTGCTACTAGCGGGCATGTATTCAGTTACTCCTGCTTTATCGATTTGGCTGAGTGCCCGGAGTGCGATCGCGGCTCAGCCCTCCGCTCCTTTACCGATTCAATCCCGCCCCTCTCCGCTTGAACTCATCGAACAAGCTCGCCAAAAATTGCGTGGAACGCCCGCAGTTCCTAGCGCTCCTTTACCCGCCGCGCCCATGGTTCCGCCTGTAAAGTCATTTAGTCTTTACCGTTTGGGCGCAGGCGATACCGTTTCTGTTCAAGTACAGCGATTCGCTGATTTGAACTTTCAAGCAACGATCGATCAAGAAGGCAACATTACTGCTCCATTGCTCGGTAAAGTTCCGCTGCAAGGATTAACGATCGCGCAAGCTCAAGACCGAATTCGGCAAGGAGTCAATCGCTTTGTGATTGATCCGGTCGTGTTTGTCGCGCTCACAGGTCAGCGCCCAGTTTTAGTGACGGTCACAGGTGAAATTGCGCGTCCTGGTCTTTACACGCTCACGCTTCCCCGTACATCAGCGGCTTTATTGTTAGCAGGGGGTGCAACCGGACAAGCAGATTTGCGATCGGTACAAGTCAAGCGCCTCTTAACCGATGGTTCCGTTCTCGAAGAAAAGCTAGATTTAGTCACACCCTTACAAGATGGAACTGCACTACCGGATTTGAAGCTGCAAGACGGTGATGTCGTAGTGATTCCGAAACTCGCGGAGCAAGATCAGAACTACGATCGTACTTTAATGGCTCGATCGACCTTAGTAAAGCCGCAGATCACCATCCGATTACTGAGCTATGCCAGCAACGGACTCGGAACTCTGACGCTTCCCAACGGCAGCACTTTTCTCGATGCGCTCACTGCTGCGAAACCAGGTCCAGATAACGCGAATTTACGTCGAATCGCGCTGATCCGGTTTGATCCAATTCAGAAAAAAGCAGTTAGTCGCGACATCGATGCCCGAAGCATTTTAAGCGGCAATATGAACCAAAATATTGCCCTTGAAGATAACGATGTGATTGTGATTGGGCGAAATCTAGTCGGCAAAATCACTTACGCACTCAACACCGTAACGCAACCGTTCCGGGACGTTTTGGGCTTTCTACTGTTTTTCCGCGAACTGAGAAATGGTGCAGACAGCTTGTTTGGTCCCACCGGGGGCAACGGAACTCGATAACTTCAATTTTTAGTCAGGGCTTTCTTATGGTTCCACCGATCGTCAAACGTTATTTGCTGGCTGTGAATCGCTATAAATGGGTGATTCCGGCAGGTGTAGCTGTGGGTCTGGGTGCAGGCGGAGTCGTCGCGATTCAACCTGATCCGCCGATCGGCTATATTGGCGAAGCGCAACTGGTTTCAAACGCACCACCGATCACGTTTTCAACGATCGGTTCGCAAGTTCGGCAGCCTGTGGAAGCATTTACAGAAGAAACATTACTGACTCAGGAAGTGGTTGAAGGCGTTGCCAAAGAAGTCGGCATCAAACCCGACAAGCTCAAGAAAGCCACAACGATCAAAATCAAAGCAGGCGGCGATCCGAAAAATCCCACTGCAACAAAAGCAGAAGTCCTCCTCACCTACACCGATAGCGATCTGAAGCGGACAGGTGAAGTGGTCAGTCAGTTTTCTCGTCGATTGGTTGAGCAAAGCCGATTGAACAATTCAGCCCGACTGCGATCGATTATCAGCGCGATCGAGCAACGCTTGCCGAAAGTCAAGCAAGAATTATCAGATGCCGAACGAGTGTTGGAACAATACGATCGCATCGAGGGACCACAACTGTTCGCGGCGCAAGATGGCAACATCATTAAATCGATTTCCGGTAGTCAACAACAACAGCAGCAACTTCGATTGCAGCTAGAAGGCATCAATGCTCAAATCAACAGCATTCAGCAAAAACTTGGACTTGATCCAAACGAAGCTTATGTTTCATCTGCATTAAGTGCTGATCCGATCATTGCAAGTTTGCGCGCACAGCTTCAGCAAATCGAATCGCAAATGTCGGTCTTGCTCAAAGATTTGCGTCCAGAACATCCCCAAGTCGTAACGCTGCAAAAACAACAGCAAGCGTATGAAGAAGAAATTCGCAAACGGGCAGCAGAAGTAATCGGCGGAAATGGTGGAACGGCTCCATTTGTCGCAAATGTGCGACAAGATAGCAGCCTTGATCCTGCTAGACAACAATTAGCAAATACGCTGGTTAATCTGAAGACGCAGCAGGAATCATTACAGCAGCAAATTGCATCAACGATTCGATCGGAACAAGAACTCAGACAACAGTTCTCCACGATTCCGAACA
>CAXTDB010000455.1:0-3458 GCA_964242045.1 uncultured Leptolyngbya sp.
TGCTGCTGCCTCCTAAAAGATTTCTCTCTGAGGATTCATCTAAATCTACCCTGATAACTTCAGCTCTAAATCGTGTGATGACTCGATTTGTTTAGTATTTACGTTTGAAACCGTGAGATTCAGGAGATTTTCTGCATCGTAGTATGAAGAATCCTCCAGATAAACTCAACAAACTAGGGAGGAAGTCAACTTCCTCCTAGTATAGACATGATTTAGATCACGAGGTAATTCAAAACGCCCACGGTAATCACTAGAATGAACCAAATACCTGAACCGAGGTAAAGCAACTTCTTCGAGGTGTCCCAATTTTGCGGAGAAGCGTAAGCAACCGGAACACCCACCACCATCACAAACGAAAAAAGCACCAGTGCCAACAGTGCCAGTTGGAAAATAAAGGTCATGTTTCTCTCCCTAAAACAGCGTTTTGTAGTGTCTCAATGTTCTTAAATAACCGAGACGCGATCGAAGTCCTCAATAGTACGTTATCAGAAAAGGCGGACGCGATTCTATGCCTCATATCAATCCAGAGCAATCCGCGCGCGAGTTGATGTCGTCGCCAGTCCGAACGATTCGACCCGATACGACGATCGAACAAGCGCAAAAAGTTTTACTGCGTTACGGGCATTCGGGATTGCCGATCGTGGAGAACAATCAATTAGTCGGCATGATTTCGCGTCGCGATGTGGAAATTGCCGCGCATCATGGCTTGAAGACGATGCCTGTTGAGAAAGTGATGGCGACGCAAGTGAGAACGATCAATCCGTCTACGATGCTTTCGGAGATCCGATCGCTGATGGGGACGTATGACATCGGGCGACTTCCAGTGGTGGATCGCGGGCAATTGGTTGGAATCGTGACGCGCACTGATGTTCTACGGCAGGTTCAATCTGTGCCGGAATTGTTACGGCTAGAACGATTTGCTGAGCCGTTTCAGAAGATTTTTGCGATCGCGGCTCAAGCAGCAGAAGATCGCGGCTGGCATCTTTATTTAGTAGGTGGAGCGGTGCGAGATCTACTCTTGGCTGATCCCGATGCTGAAGTGAGTCTGAGCGATATCGATTTCGTTGTGGATGGATTTCACCAGTCGGCAGATGTGGGTGCTGGGGTAGAGTTAGCGAAAGCACTCCAAGCGATTTATCCGCAGGCACAGCTTGAGATTCATGGGAAGTTTCAAACGGCAGCGTTGCTCTGGCATGACGATCCAGAATTGGGATCACTTTGGATCGATATTGCAACGGCGCGGACTGAGTTTTATTTGTATCCAGCGGCAAATCCTGAAGTCGAGGCAAGTTCGATTCGACAAGATTTGTATCGTCGGGATTTTACGGTGAATGCGCTGGCATTGAGATTGACGAATCCCGGATCGCTTGAACTGCTCGATTTTTTTGGCGGTTTATTAGATCTGCGATCGCGCGCAATTCGCGTGTTACACCCAAACAGTTTTATCGAAGATCCGACCAGAATCTACCGAGCAGTTAGATTTGCAGTGCGGTTAGGATTTGAAATTGAATCGCAGACCGAAAGTTATATTCGTCATGCGATCGCGTCAGGTGTTTATGAATCGCGCGATCGACCCGTTCCCGCGCTCTCTAGTCGTCTCAGATCAGAACTGAAATACATTCTGCAAGCACCTTACTGGAAAGCTGCGCTCCGAAAACTAGCGAGTCTCAATGCGTTGACGTGCATTCATCCGAGTCTCAAACTCGATCGCGAACTTTGGCGACAGTTGAAATGGGCGGATCGCTTTCAAAAATGTAATTTTACGATCCCACACTGGCAATTGTTGTTAGAGGTGCTGATTGCGAAAGTTGACGATGCTTGCAGCGGGCTTGGCGTTCGCGCCACGGTTGCGAAAACGCTACAGCTTCCGCACGATGCGATCGAGCGCTTAACCCACTTATCTGAAATTGAGCAAACACTCCAACTATCACAAGCTGAAAAACCAAGTCAGATCGTTCAATTGTTCAAACCGTTTGATCAGGAAACATTAGCGTTAGTTGCCGCGAGAGGATCGCGATCGCTGCGCCGCTCTATTTGGCAATATCTCACGGTTTGGGCACAGATTAAATCACCGCTGGACGGTTCAGACTTAAAGAAACTCGGATACAGACCGGGCAAACAATTCAAGCAAATTCTGGACGATCTTCTGATTGCGACTTTAGATGGAAAGATTCTCGATCGTGTCGCTGCCGAACATTATTTAGCCGAACATTACCCGTTAAACTGAAAGCTGCCCTGATTGCAAAACTGCCCTATGGCTTCGATCGAACTGGTTTCCGCTGATTCAATTCCCACCGCTGCGATCAAATATGACGATCGCGGTTTAGTGCCTGCGATCGTGCAGGATTATCTCGATGGTACAGTCTTGATGATGGCGTGGATGAATCAAGAATCCTTACAGAAAACGCTGGCAACCGGGGAAACTTGGTTTTGGAGTCGATCGCGCCAAGCGTTCTGGCATAAAGGCGAAACGTCAGGACATCTCCAAAAAGTCAAAGTCATTCGATACGACTGTGATAGTGATGCGCTGTTGGTCACCGTTGAGCAAATCGGTGATATTGCTTGTCACACGGGAGAACGAAGCTGTTTTCATCAAGTCGATGGCAAGATTGCGCCACCGCCTGCTGATACGTTGTCACAAGTTTTTGCGGTGGTTTGCGATCGTCGTGATCACCCGATCGAAGGTTCCTACACTCGCACTCTATTCGAGGGCGGCGACAACAAAATTCTCAAAAAAATCGGCGAAGAAGCAGCGGAAGTCGTGATGGCTTGCAAAGATGATGATAAAGATGCGATCGCAGGAGAAGCCGCAGATTTGTTTTATCACACGCTGGTTGCTCTCGCTTATCACAAAGTCGATCTCAAAGCTGTGTATCGAAAGCTTCAAGACCGACGTTAAATCGGAAGCGCGATCGTAAACTCTGTTCCCTGCCCAACAACAGAATGACAATCGAGTTTTCCACCGTGTTTCTCGACAATGATTTGACGACTAATCGCCAATCCTAATCCCGTTCCTTTACCGACTGGCTTTGTGGTAAAACTTGGCTCAAAGATTTGAGCTTGAATCTCAGGAGAAATGCCAAAGCCGTTATCTTTGATCCGAATCGTTGCCGTTTTGGTTGCCGGATCGATCGCCGTGGAAATCCAAATCAGATTCGGGCAAGCACAAACTTCCTCATACGATCGCGATTGGTTTTGTTCTTCAAACACATCGAGAGCATTTGCAATCAGATTCATAAACACTTGATTTAACTGTCCCGGATAGCAGCGAATCGGAGGCAAGTCTCCATACTGCCGATTGATCTCAATCTCAGGATGGCTCTCATCTGCTTTAAGGCGGTGTTTTAGCAACATGAGTGTGCTTTCGATGCCTTCGTGGACTTGACATTCGACCTTTGAAGAGTTGTCCGATCGCGCAAACGATCTTAGAGAAAAGCTAATATCTTTTAAGCGACCAA
>CAXTDB010000456.1:0-3453 GCA_964242045.1 uncultured Leptolyngbya sp.
TTGCATGTAGCGAATTTCGATCTTGCTGAGTAGATCCGAAGCTTGGTTAAAGAAAAGCTGATTGGTATCTGACATTATCGGCTCCTTTCTAAACTGCCAACTTCTGAACTCCGATTGGGTAATCGACTTTGAGCTGCCGTGTTGACGCGATCGAGAAATTTCTGCGCGGCATTGCTCCACAGCGGATCGGTTTGAATGTCCGAAACCATTCGAGTTGCTTTCGCTCTGAGGTTGGAATAGTCGCGTCCTGTAAACAGTGATGCTGTTGTGAGTATTCTTGGAACTAAAGCATTTAGCTGATTTAGATCTAAATCATCGTAGTGATTTGCCGTCTCGATCACATCTTTTCCAACGACTGCCGCTTTCAGACATTGCGCGACTGTTGTTTCGAGCAAGCGCTGTTCTGTTTGTTTAATTTGCTGCCATTCTTCTAACATCGCTCCCGTTTGATTTTCTAACTCTGCTTTGCGCTGAATCAAAGAAGGCTGTGATTCTCCAGCTTTGATTCTGGCTTGAACGGATTGATATTCTCGTTTGATGCTTTGTAGTTTGACGATCGTCGTTGTTCGATGCTGCACTAGCACAGGTGGATTATCGCTGATCGCTTTTGCCAGTAATGCCATTTGCACAGTTAAAGTTTTAGCGTACTCAGCTGATTGTTTCACCTCGTCTCGACTGATCGCGCTTTTACTATCTAGCTTTTCAAAAATCTCTGAAAAACCTTCATACTGATTTCTCAAATCGCTGATGAATGTATCCCATTCTGCAACTTTCGGTGGTTGGTAGGGATCGATCGCTAAATCAATCACCTCCCCACTCACTTCAACTCGCGAAGTTAAAATTCGATTGATAAACGCTTGTCGAATCTCTGTACTCGATTTTGGAGGCGCTTCGAGTTCGCGTTTTCGCATCGTGTCGATCGCATCGATCGCGCTTAGTGATTCATTGCGGAACTGTAACGCCGCACCTTGTAACGCTCTCGCTTTCTCGACGCTACATCCTCCTAGCGCTAAACTGCCGACAATCAAAACCGAAACAGCCCATCGTCTCATAATCTCTACTCCTATTCGCCCATTAAATGCACCACCAACTCTCGCGTGTGTCGATGTTGGCGATGCTCCCATAGATAAATCCCCTGCCACGTGCCTAACACTAATCGCCCTTGAGAAATTGGAATTTGCTCAGACGAATGAGTTAGCACTGTCCGAATGTGAGCAGGCATATCATCCGCTCCTTCGGTGCTGTGAATGTAGTTTTCCCACTCTGGAACTAGCTTGGCGAAGAAATTCTCTAAGTCTTGCAACACATCAGGATCAGCATTTTCCTGAATGATCAAACTCGCGGAAGTATGGCGTAGAAATAGGTTACACAAGCCTGTTTTGATGCCCGACTCAGACACGATCGCGTTCACTTGCGAAGTAATTTTGTGCAATGATTTCCCCTGCGTTGCAATTCTGAGAACCTTTTGATACTGCGTCATAGCCAATCCTTGTAACACTGAATACCATTATTCAAGCGAATGCGATCGAACATTCAAGTTAAGAAATCTTTAACGAATGCTGAATCCTGGTCGCGCTGGTTAATGCAAATCAAAACATTGAGAGCGCTTGTGCGAGACTCAAGCTTCAGAAATCAAAATAGAAGAGAATAACGTACCAGAAATTTCGTTACTTTCTGTGGAAATTCCGAAAATGCGCCACAGATTAATGTAGCTTTGTAAAATCTAGGTGTGGCTACCGAGTTTGTCGCTTATCGCATCGCTGCGAATCCTAACCTCGTTGCGAATCCTAACCTTAGTCGAGGTCTTCCCTATGCAAGAGCATCAACGCCGTTTTCCCCTTGGACTTGTTGTCGGACTGTCTACTTTAGTCGTCGCAACCGGAAGCGCCACCGCCTTTTTTACCTGGCAAAACGCTCAAAAATCTCAGCCGATCGCCGTTACAGCCGAACAACCGCAAGCCAGCGCGCCGCAATCTATTCCTGCTCCCTCGACTTCGCAAAACCTGATTACATCCCAAGCGCCCACCACTGAAAAAACCGCACAGATCTACTGGCTCAAAGATAGCCCCACCGATTTAGAACTCGTGCCCATTGCGGTTAAAGTAAAATCTGCCGATCGAGAAGAAGCCCGGCTCACTGCCGCCATTAATAGTCTACTCAGCGATGCGCCTGACAAAGACCTGATGACGGGCATTCCCAAAGGCACAACGCTCCGCAGCCTCAAGGTAAAGTCAGATTCCGTCTATCTTGATCTTTCCAAATCGTTCGCATCCGGTGGCGGTAGCTTCTCGATGACGGGTCGCCTCGCTCAAATTCTTTACACGGCAACCAGCCTCAACCCCAAAGCTAAACTGTTCCTTTCAGTCGAAGGAAAACCACTGACCGTCTTAGGAGGTGAAGGGTTGATAGTGGATCAACCCCTAACCCGATCGCAGTTCGAGCAAGACACGGGCGCAAAACAAGAATAAGTCAGCGACGACTGGCTAAGCTAAACGCGCGAAAATACTGCGCCTGCTGTTCTATACGGCTGGCTAAGCGATCGCACACTAGATTACACAACTCGAAGATCAAATCATCCTCAACGCTGTAATATGCCAGCGTTCCTTTCGATCGACGAGTCAAAATTCCCGCCTGAAGCATCACTTTGAGATGCTTCGAGACATTCGCTTGACTGGTATCGGTCGCTTCTACTAGGTCTTGAACACATTTCTCGCCATCCCGTAATAAATTAAGGATGCGAAGACGCATCGGTTCGCCTAACACACTAAAATAATCAGAAACTTGCTGTACAACTTCAGGAGGTACAGGCTGCGCGGGTGATTTCATGCCAACACGACAACAGAATGACTTGATCCCCAAATATTAGCCAGTCCAATTCTCTATAGCAATAGAGTCATCTTCTTCCTACGTAATTTTGGCGAAAACTTCATAAAACCTCTAGCATCTTTGTAGAGAACATATAGTGATTTCACGGAGACATTGCTAAACCGCAACCCGTGTAGATTCGGAGAAAAGTGCGCGATCGACTTCCCTGTGCTTTTCAGCGTTGCAGAAAGCGGAATTTAGACTTGTCAACATGAAGCCAAACGGTGCGATCGAGGCGCTGCTTAAAACTCTGTCTCTAGGCGTAAAAAATAAAAAATCCAACCCCCTATTGTAAAAGGGAACTTGCTATGCACTTTGGAATTCTTCATAAATAATGTCGCTGTGATAGTATCTGGATGTCTGAGGAGATTTTAATGCTGTATATCAGCACAATTTCGGTGGTGGAGGAGTATTAAGAGTGCAAAATAACTTCCCGATAGGGTATTCCCATTTTGGTATGCCCCGGAGTCAGCCAGAACCGCTGCGCGTTGGCGTGATCGGTGTGGGCAATATGGGACAACATCATACTAGAGTCTTAAGTCTGCTAAAAGATGTGGAACTCGTTGGAGTTTCTGACATTAATGTAGA
>CAXTDB010000457.1:0-3443 GCA_964242045.1 uncultured Leptolyngbya sp.
CTGAGGCGGACTGACCGTGTGACAGCCGTTTTGCTTCTTGCGATCGCGCTTTGTTTGATCGCGCCTCTTTTGATTCCCCAACTAAGGGGAAGAAGTTGGGGAAAGACTCAGCCTTTTTCCTTCTCTTTTGTACAAATTCTGCTGTACGGCTTCAACTCTGAATATCGCTCATTTCGATGCTCGAATAGCATCAAGATGATATCACTAAAATATCAGGATGACCTCTGGCAAAGATTACTCTGATATCCTTTTGAGATTTGTCTTATATCTCACTCCACCTCTTCTAGTAATCTCGCGATCTGTTCTGGATCTGGCAGTTGCTCCTTCAATTCTTTTGGAAGGGTGGGTGTAATTCGGTAGGTTGCAACGCCGATCGGCTTACTGGCATCTTTCAGCGCATACTCCACGATCGTTTTATCCTTTGACTTACACAAAATAATTCCAATTGAAGAATTCTCATCCGGCATTCGCGCCAAATCATTCAGTGCAGCAAGATAGAACTGCATTTTTCCGACGTATTCCGGCTGAAATTTCCCAATCTTTAGATCGATCGCGATCAGACAGCGCAAACGTCGATGGTACAACAGTAAATCGATGAAGAATTCTTGGTCGCCCACTTCCAGCCGATATTGACTCCCAACAAACGCGAACATTCCACCCATTTCTCGTAAGAAAGGATCAATTTTCGCCAAAATCGCTTGCTCCAATTGACGTTCAGTGTACTCAGCAGCAAGATCGAGAAAGGGAAAAGTGTATTCATCCTTCACCGCAAGCTTGGCTTGATCCAAGTCTTTTTCCGGTAGAACTTGCGAGAAATTAGTTTGG
Source organism: uncultured Leptolyngbya sp. (assembly GCA_964242045.1). Taxonomy (GTDB): domain Bacteria; phylum Cyanobacteriota; class Cyanobacteriia; order Leptolyngbyales; family Leptolyngbyaceae; genus Leptolyngbya. The sequence continues at coordinate 826 of CAXTDB010000457.1, forward strand.
TTCAGCAGTGTCTTTTCGTAGCTTTGATTCTCAATGTGATGAATCAGAACGTTTTTAGTCCATCCGTATTTGCGAGTCATCCGGATGTAAAACTCGCGCTCTAGGTCATCCTTGCATTTCTCCATAATGACGAGATTATGCGTCCATCCAATTTCTCGCACCAATGGTGCGAGTTTTTCGTGATGAACATAGGTTTCATAGAAAAGCTTGATGCGCCAGAGATTGGTAGTCGAGAACCCACTCATACCGGGAAATTCCAACTGGAGGTCTCGTGCCAAGTTCTGAACAATCGATTTTCCCCAAGTGGCTCCTGCTTGCCGAGAGACAATTAACTGACCAATACCCCAATAAAGGTTGATCAATTCTTTATTCACGGCTCTCAACGCTTCGTATTGAGCCGATTGAATTCGCTGCTTAATTTCAACGAGGAGATGATGATATACCTCAGAGTCTATCTGAGTCACGAGACTTTCCCTTCTATATATATCATTGCAATATCCAAATAGATTCAAAATGACATCATTTAGAGATTAAATAAACATCAATCCGACTTCTTCTCTTCTAATTCCCGATCGAGCTTTTCGTAGATTGCCTCTAAAATCCACTGATGCCGACTGGGAGCAGGACGACGAATTCTGACGGCTATATCTACTCGATTCAACAAGTCGGCAGGCAAGCGTAACTTTAGCCCTTTCACTTCGACTTCGGTTGATTCTGTTTCAGCAGTTTTTAGCGCAGTGATTTGAGCAGGTGATCCGCCTTCTTGAATAAACTCATCGATCGACTTCGGTTTGCGTCTAACCACCATCTGATTTCACCTCAATCTCATTTAGAATTCACTTTGACTTCTTTATGCCATCTGAATGATATCACTTAGACCTATTTTTAATCTCATAAAGATGTTTGAATAGGTCCGTCATCTCTGCAATCGCTTTGCGATCCACTGGCTTGACCTCAATGACAGCCAATCCTTGAGCCGCCGCCGACCGAAATGCTTTACGGTTCCCAAGGGGAAAATCGATAAATTCTAGCCCTGCGGTATCCTTTGCGATCGCAGCCGCATCTTCATTGTCGGTTCCCTTTGCATCCGCGCGGTTAATCACACAGACTGCCCGAACTTTTTCATTAAAAGCACGAGCCTCTTCGACCAGCGTTGCGACATTATCAAGTGTCCACACATCGAAGCTCCCTGGCAGAAAGGGGACTACATAGACATCGGCAACAGAAAGGGCTGCTCTTTGACCTGCGGTATCCCGTCCTCCGACATCAATCACGACATCATCGTATTTTGATGCCATCTTGATTACCTCCGATCTCACCGCCGCTCCGTGTAACTTGATCGAGGTGTATCCGGCTCCACCTTGTTCGGCTAACGTCTCTGTGCGAACCGAGGTGAAATCACTAGCAGTTCCTTGATCGTCCGCGTCAACCAGCAAGACATCTTTTCCTTCCGCAGCCATCATGACGGTTAGATTTGTGGCTAGGGTTGTCTTTCCGACTCCACCTTTAATCCCACCACAGACTAGGATCATTTTGACCTCTACATAATATCTACCTGATGGTTATAAGATGTAACACTGGTATCGTCAAGGTGTCAGAATGACATCAATTGGATAATAAAAGAACATCATTAAACTGACTCCAGCGATTGAAATGACATTAGACGAACTTTGACGACATTCTCGATGAGCGCGCAAATACGATGGGTGGACTTTGGGGCATCGTCTCCGGAATCCACCAGCGGTTAAGGGACATAGCCGCTTCTAATAAGGTATTGACTTCACTCGGCAGTAAATGTTCTCGATTGCAAAATTTTTGGTTAGGCAGTCGGCGAGATCGCCCGCTATCGGGAATGTATTTTGGCTGTGGTATGTTCTGAAGTTTCAACTAATTATAAAAGAGCCGTTTGAGTAACAAACGGTAGAAGCTCAGGCAAACAGGAGCTTTCAGACAAATTCACCCAGGCGGGAAAACCCGCAACCAGTTGATCGCAAGATTGGATTATTTAGTCATGATGACTTCTAACAAAACTTACTACTGGCAGAATATTCAAGCAAATTTTGAAGAAAGGGGAAAAGTTCCCCTTCTTCCGACTTTACATAACTAAGTTGCTATTTTTTATTCCTTAACTTTTTACTGGTACTGCGTTTGTCGATCTTGATGCTTAAGCTTAGCAAGTCCCGAATTTTTAATTCAACAGCAAGCTGTCCATCCTTGATTTTTGGCGCAGTTAAGACAACAAATCCCAATAATTAGCAGTATGAAAACTGGTACAACAATTCCTTCATACTGAATATGACTAAAAGGTTCAGTTCTGATTGCTGATTGTTGCTCTTCGTCATTGATCTTGCCAATTTGCCTGCGATCACAATCCTTGTTCATTTGCTTTGTTAACGATTGAACAAGGTCTTCAGGCACGAGAATGATGAGAAACTGTCAATGTTTCAGTGGTAAATTCTTGCGCTGTTTTTCCGCATGATCTCGACGAATTTTTCTCCCATTAGCAATCCGCATTAGGCTGATCAAATTTTGATTGCGAATCACGACTCACTAACTATTTAATAGAAGTTAGTGAGTGTTAAAAGGAGGCAAACTTGGTTTCTAGACTGACTTTCAGC
>CAXTDB010000458.1:0-898 GCA_964242045.1 uncultured Leptolyngbya sp.
TACCCCATTCTTCGTATTTTTGGCTCTCAATGGTTGCACTAGGCAAAACGGGCTGATTCTACAAACCCGATGTAATGGTGCGATCGCTAAAGATTTGTAGCATTCTTATGACGTGGGATCAAAGGCTGATGACGCTCGTTACGGCTACCTTCCGCGCACCAGATCCTAAGCGTAACCAATCTCGGAGCGGACATCGACGTACTTTCGATCGATGACTCGAAAAGACCTGTACTGATCAAAAGCGACTGTTCCAGTCCAGAGAACGATTAAGCAAACACAAATCACCAACCCGACCTTGTTCTCGCTATTTTGGGTTCTCAGTAGTTGGCGCAGACTCAAGACGAAAGCGACGAAGTTGATGACACTGTAAACCATCAGAATCGGGAGAACGCAAACGAGGGAGTAAAAGCCATCCCCAGGGCCGCCAGGTGTGCCTTCCTCGCCTGGATGAACCCACAGTACGGAAGCAACTTTGAGGTAAAAAGCCATCCCCGCGAGATTGAGCGCAATCCAGAGGGTCATCCAGCGGGGAAAGTGAGCCATGTTGAGATCCTTAAGCGTTGGTTGAACTGGGTAGATGTCCCTACAAGCGCCTCAGACAGTTTTCAGGACAACTTCTCAACGCTCCAAGCCGCTTCCGCCGATTTCGACCCGTCCGACTGAGCGTGAAACCAACGTACCGCAGTTCTGGGTCTTAGCTGTAATTCCGCCGCAACCCGTGCTTAAAGCTTTCAAAGCAGAACTGGATATCGATATGAGGCGTTGAAGGCGAAACAATTCAAGCAACTGGATTCCGACCAGTCGTTGGATGATCGACCGACGGGCATCAATTTATTTGCGATCGACAATCCCTCCTACGGTTGAGCGGCATGGCTACGGCGAGTGATTCATGCGGCGG
>CAXTDB010000458.1:908-3440 GCA_964242045.1 uncultured Leptolyngbya sp.
CGGTAGAGGCAGAGCTATTACCGAGTGCGCGATTGCGGGCGCGAGAGTTGTTAGCTGAGGGGATGGGTGTGGATGCAGTGTGCGTGGCGGTGGGATTGGAGATCGCAGAAGTTGAGGGATTGCAGTCGAAATAGAATTGGAGACGTTATGCCAGAAGCCCTGCCCTTGGAACCTCATTACGTCTACATAGTTCGCTGTGCAAACGGAAGCCTCTACACGGGCTACACCAAAGATATTGAGCAGCGCCTCGCCGTTCACAATGCGGGGAAAGGGGGGCGGTATACGCGGGCGCATCGACCTGTGGTGTTGGTGGCGTTTTGGCGATTTCCCACAAAGCGATCGGCGATGCAGGTGGAGTATCGGATTAAGCGTATGACGCGATCGTGTAAGGTTGCGATTGTCGAAGGTCGTGAAATTCCGTCTTGGGCGTGTTGGGATGAATCACAGCGGGGTATCAACCCATAATCGAGATCGCGCTGCGGCAGTGTTCGTGCGCGGTTTTGAGCGGGTTAATTGAGTTTTGATGCAATCGACGGTTGAGCGGGTGGAATTTGTTTGATCGCATCCTCAAAGTTCTCATCATTCTAGAGATTCAAGGATTTCTCCTGCAAATAAATTTTCCCATCGTAAGGGCATGGCGATAGTTATTGTACAGGAGGGTTATCAGAGTTATCGCAAGAGAAATTCGCGATCGCCTGTAGACTCATGGAAAATTGCACCTCGTCTTTGTAGATCAAGCTTTTCAGAAGTAGAAAGACCAGAACCTTCACCGAAGATGGCTCCCTTGACGATAGTTCCGTGAAAGGTGTTAGCACCAAGTTGGGCATCACTCAGATTTGCATCACTAAGGTTAGCATTGCTGAAATTTACGCCATTGAGACTAGCACCATAGAGTTCAGCATGATTAAGATTTGCGGCACTAAGATTTGCATCACTGAGACTCGCTAGCCTAAGATTAGCATTCTCAAGCTTAGACCTGTTGAGGTCTGCATCGCTCAAATCTGCACGATACAAGTTAGCGCTTCTGAGATTAGCGCCTCTGAGATTAGCGCCCCTGAGATCGGTGTCACTTAGGTCTTTACCTGACGCACCTTGAGAGAGAATGGTTGAAATTAAGAGAGTCTTGAGATAGTCTTCTCCTACTTGTTCAATCTCTAGAAAATCAACTTCAACTAGATCTGTAGCATTGGCTAGTTTTGCTAAAACTCCTTGATTGGACAACTGCTTCAGCTTTCTAATTCCTTCCGCAGAACCTTCTAAAATCAGTCGAATGCTGCCTTCTTCGATATCAACGGTTGTCATTGACGCATCCCCCGTTAACTGCTGCAATGCCCGAACCATTGCTTGAAGTTTCGCAAGCTTGGTTGGGTCAAGGTCATCTAGACTTCCTTCAATCACAAACGCTACACGCTTTCGAGCGCTTGCAGAAGATGCCGAGTCTAATCCTGCAATTTCTTCCCAGTTCAACTTCAATACTTTGCAGAGGGATTGAAAGGACTCCACCGAAATTGGTTGACTATTGAAGAACTTCTGTGCTGAACTGCGTGACACACCTGCTAAATCTCCAATGGTCTGAGCATTCTTACCGCTCATACGTCGTCTTTCCTCTACTTGTTTCAGTCCTTCTGGCGTTGCCATAACAGATCGCTTTGCTCGCGTTTCCATGCTTGATCGTCTAAACACTTGGGCTGATTATATCTACTTCATCAAAAGTTATTCAAATCTGCGACAAAAGTTCTGCAAGCTCAAACCATCACTGATACAGAGTTTCAGGGAATTGACTCGACAATCAAAACTGTAGTCAAGCAAGAGTCAGTGCCATGTCACTCATCGAACGTATTATCGTCCAAGAACGTCTCCGTCAAGCCCGCTACAGTTTCAATCTCGCTCTCATCGCTACGGGTGTTTCTGCCTGCGTCGGACTAGCGGGCGCTGGATTGTTGCTTTCTGGCAAGCTTCCAGAAGGCGCGGTTACGGCTGCGGGCGGGTTAGCTTCAAGCGCTTGCTGTATTCGGTTGGCTAAGGATGCAAACGATCGATTGGATAAAGCTTTACAGGAGGTCAGCGATTGAGAGTACGACCTATTGAAAAGAGTGATCGCAGATTTGGGAGTCTTCACATCTTGCTCAGAGGTTCATTCGATTCAAATGCCGCAATGATGTGAGTGGCATTGATACTGATGGTTTTCTGAGAGTTCGCTAAGGCGGGAGTCGTTTGCTCGACTGATGCTGAGGAGTGTTCTCTGAGTTCGACATCGAGCCAGAGGGAGTGATCAGCGGCTTGATGAACAGCACGAATTTGGTGAATGGAGATCGTTGTTCCATTCGTCATCAGTAAGCCAAAGTGTCCAGAGGTGAACATCATTCTTTCAATGAAGCTGGCAGGGAGAAGCTTTTTCGCCAGAGCGACGGCGGATTCATCGATCGTCTTGATCGCATTGACGTTGCTGGACTGAGCATCGGACTGACCAGTGATCAACCAGTTGAGGTCGGTGTTACTGGCTTTTGAGATCGCGATTAAGACGGGGCGAGT
>CAXTDB010000459.1:0-3411 GCA_964242045.1 uncultured Leptolyngbya sp.
GGTGCAATTCAGTTCGAGAACATCAGCACTCGACGAAATGAATTGTTCTACTGGGTGACGATTCTGGTGTCGAACACATTGGGAACTGCGCTCGGTGACTTCGTTGCAGATGACACTGGACTCGATTTGGGATTTGAGCGAGGGGCACTGTTATTCACTGGGCTGATTGCGATCGTCGCACTCGCGCATTTCTTTATGAATATTCGATCGAGTTTACTGTTCTGGAGCGCTTATATTCTCACACGACCGCTTGGGGCAACGTTAGGAGACACACTCACGAAGTCGCACGAACAAGGTGGCTTTGAACTCGATCGCATCCTTGCATCACTCACAATCTTGGCGCTAATGGTGATCGGAATCATTCTTATGCCTAGAAAAGAAAAGCGGTTCTCTGATTGAGCGATCGCCCCTCGAAATCGGCTTAAGCTGAATTGCTGACCGCACCTCTACTCTCTTTTACAACACTATGCGCTCTATACCTCGCATCGATTCAAGATACTGGCTTTGCCTTTGCGCTGCTAGCATCTTTGGCACCAATACTGGCGACTTTCTTGGGGACGAACTTCATCTTGGACATCTGAGTGGACTTCCCTGGCTCGCTGGACTATTCGCGCTCATTCTCCTCTTTGACCGAATCATCCGCACTCCCACGCCACTGTGGTTTTGGTTGGCGATCATCACGGTTCGCACCGCAGCGATCAACATTGGCGATATGTTTCATGAGTGGCACATCGACTTTCCAGCTTCCATCCCATTAGTGCTGGTGCTCTTTGTGGGTGCAGTCTGGATCTATCGTCAACTGCACAATACGATCCGCGTTACACCGAGCTATTGGGTCTGTATGATTTTGGCGGGTGTGCTTGGCACGATCGCAGGTGACTTCGCTGCGTTCCGACTGCATCTCACACCCACCGGAACCGCAGTGGTGGTCGGGATATTCGTCTCGATGATGCTCAGGATAGTTTTAAAGAGGAAAACGATCACACCCGTCCTTTACTGGACAACAGTGGCGCTCATTCGCACGGTGGGCACGGGCGCTGGGGGGATGCCCTAGCTCACACCTTCAGCTTGCCCTGGAGTACCTTGATTACGGGTCTGGTTTTCTTAGTTCCCGTGGTTGCGTTCTACGGTGTTGAATGGTCGAAGGTTAGACGCACCCCTCCCCGCACGGATCGACAATAAGACTGAATAAACTAAAACTCGGTTGGGTTATCAGATACGACAATGGAAGGAGCATAAGCAACCCGAACACCCCCTTGCTAGCTGAAGAATCACGAAGCGAAAGGATCGCACGAGAACTGGGAATGAGTGTCTCTGGCTTTCACCATCACTTCAAATCGGTCACGGCGATGAGTCCTCTACAGCTCCAGAAACAACTGCGGCTTCAGGAAGCTCGTCGCTTGATGTTAGGGGAAAATCTGGATGCAATTAGTGCTGCTGACCGCGTGGGATATGATGATGCCTCCCACTTCAACCGGGAATACAAGCGGCTCTTTGGCGCGTCACCGCTGCGCGATGTGGAACAGTTGCGAACCTCTGCTCAACTTTCGCCGTACCAGTCCAGGATCGATCCATCCCACGCTTCAGATGCTTGAAGAAGGCGGATATTTGACCAATGAAAGTGGAAAATTGCGATTCAATGCCTATCCAATGCCGAATGCGACCTTCTGTGAGGCTCCCAGTTTGTCACAAACGATCCGATGGGTTGAACGGCGCAAGAAATCTAGTCTAAATGGAGTTTCGTTAAGCCAAGAATCTCAGGTCTAAGCCTGGGGAGGTCAACTCATAGCGCGATCGCACAACCATCTGCTCTCGATTCTGAGCCTGCAATGAGTAGAGTGCTAGACCTAAGAATGATTTGTCCACGACCGAAAGCACTGGGTTCAGCACTGAGTTGAATCTGATGATGTCGATCGCAAAGCGCGATCGCAATATCTGATGAAACTGTCTGCTCTAGTAGGACTTGATTGTTGGCGAGCCATCGCCAGCGTGGAGCATCTAGCGCAGTTTGAGGATTCATTCCATAGTCGATTAGGTTCACCACCATTTGTAAATGTCCTTGAGGCTGCATAAATCCACCCATCACACCAAATGCGCCGATCGGTTGATCTCCGACGCTGAGAAATCCTGGAATAATCGTGTGATAGGGACGTTTGCCCGGTGCAACTTGGTTGGGATGTCCTGCTTCGGTTGAGAATCCACTAGCACGATTCTGTAATGCAATGCCTGTGCCAGGAACGAGAATTCCGCTACCGAATCCAGCATAGTTCGACTGAATAAATGACACCATTAAGTCTTCGTCTGCTGCTGCTAGATAAACGGTTCCACCTTTTGGTAGTCCTGAGCTAATCGATTGTAATGCGGTTTGACCGATTAACTGTCGCCGTTGAGCTGCGTAAGCTTTGTCGAGTAAATCAGTCTGAGAAACACGCATCGACATCGGATCGCCAACATGACGATCGACTTCCACAAATGCTAATTTCATCGCTTCAATTTGCAGATGAAAGCTTTCGACTGAATCACGCGGAAATTGAGCCAGATCGAAGCCTTCGAGAATGTTGAGCGCAATCAATGTCGCAATGCCGTGAGTATTCGGTGGCGTTTCCCAAACGGTAACCCCCCGATAATCGGTTGAAATCGGATCAATCCAATCGGCTCGATGATTTGCTAAATCATGACGATCGAGAAATCCTCCGGTTTGTTCTGCAAATTGCGCGATCGCCGTTGCAAGTTCGCCCGTGTAGAATGATTCGCCTTGAGATGCGGCAATCGATCGCAAAGTTTTCGCATGAGCGGGACTCTGCCAAATTTCTCCAGCACGAGGCGCGCGACCTGTGGGAAAAAACACAGATTGAAACGGCTGAAACTCTGCACCTTCGAGAGTGATGAAAATCTGTTCGGCTCTTTTCCAAGCGCGTGCGGTTTCAGGCGACACCGGAAATCCTTGTTCTGCATAGTGAATGGCAGGTTCAAACAATTGCTCAAACGGGAGCTTTCCCCAACGTTCGGAAAGCGATCTCCAAGCTGAAACTGCACCCGGAACTGTAACTGTTCCCCAGCCCAATTGGGGCATTTGAGGTGCATCGAGAAAGCGCTGAGTCGGTAAGCTCTGTGGGCTTCTACCGGATGCGTTCAGCCCGTGGAGCTTGCCATCCCAAACCAGCGCGAACGCATCAGAGCCAATTCCGTTGGAAGTCGGTTCAACCACAGTAAGCGCGATCGCAGTTGCAATCGCGGCATCGATCGCGTTTCCGCCTGCGATTAGCATTTGTATGCCTGCTAACGTTGCTAACGGTTGACTTGTGGCGATCGCGCCTTTGGTTCCCAAGACGACGCGACGTTTCGCTGCGTAAGGATAATGGTCAATCTGTTTTCCGGTAGAAAATCTGTCCCACGAATTAGTCTTCAAGA
>CAXTDB010000460.1:0-3407 GCA_964242045.1 uncultured Leptolyngbya sp.
CGCGATCGCATTAGGACATCCTTTAGGCTGTACGGGAGCGAGAGTCACGGCAACATTACTGTATGAGATGAAACGCCGAGGAATTCGTTACGGATTGGCATCGATGTGTGTGGGTGGTGGAATGGGTGCTGCGGCAGTATTTGAGAGTTTATAGCGCCTCTGATCGGGAGAATAAACAATGCTTCTCTTACAATTTACGATGCTGATAGTCTTGCTATTGACGCTGGGATTTATCGGTGTGCCGCTTTGGGTCTGGTTGGGGTATGGTGCGATCGCGCTTTTTATCTTCAACGCATCACTCTGGCTCTGGGGGATTTATGCTGCGATCGCGCTCATTCTAGCGGTTTCTCCAATCCGACGACAAATGCTCACAATGCCCATTATGAAAGTAATGCGCGTGCCGAAAATTTCGGATACAGAACGCGCCGCGATCGAGGCTGGAACCGTGTGGATCGAAGGAGAATTCTTTTCAGGCGCACCGGATTTTGAGCGAATGAATCAGGCTCTCTATCCCGAAGTCACACCCGAATTGCAGACATTCTTAGAGACGCAGGTTGAGCAAGTTTGTCGAATGGCAACCGATTGGGAAATTCATCAGCGCAAGGATCTACCCGTAGCCGTGTGGGACTATCTCAAGCAAGAACGATTCTTTGGCATGATGATTCCGATCGAGTATGGCGGTTTGGGCTTCTCAAACTTTGCTTATAGCAGTGTGATGGCAAAACTCGCTTCTCGATCGTTTATTTATACCGCGACGGTGGGTGTAACGAACTCTCTCGGACCCGCAAAACTATTACTCAACTATGGAACTTCAGCCCAAAAAGCCTACTACTTACCTCGACTTGCGAAGGGTGAGGAGATTCCTTGTTTTGCATTAACCGAACCGACTGCTGGATCAGATGCTGCCAGTATTACCGCGAAAGGTACTGTATTTCGAGGAGATCAGGGTCAATTATGGGTGCGATTAAACTTCCGCAAGCGCTACATTACCTTGGGCACGATCGCAACTTTAATCGGACTTGCTTTTAAGCTCTATGACCCCGACAATCTACTTGGCAAAGGTGAAGCGGTAGGAATTACCTGCATTCTGATTCCAGCCAATACAGACGGAATGATTCTAGGAAAACGACATGATCCGATGGGTGTTCCGTTCTACAATTCTCCGGTTGAAGGGCAAGATGTAATTGTTTCGATCGATCAAATCATCGGAGGTGTAGAACAAGCCGGACAAGGCTGGAAGATGCTGATGCAAACATTAGCGGCAGGGCGAGGGATTAGCTTTCCGGCAAGCTGTACAGGAGTTGCTAAGCTAGTGGCGCGTGTCACAGGTGACTATACTAAAATCAGGCAGCAGTTTGGTCGATCAATTGGTCGATTTGAAGGCATCGAAGAACCACTCGCGAGAATTGGCGGACTCACTTATCTACTAGACGCGGCTCGAATCTATACCGTCGGTGCAGTCGATGCGGGTGAAAAGCCTGCGGTTGTTTCTGCGATCGCGAAATATCAATTCACCGAAATTACGCGCAAATTAGTCAACGACGGTATGGACATTCTTGGCGGTTCGGGCATTTGTCGCGGGTCGAGAAATCTCCTAGCAAACTTTTACATTGCGATGCCGATTCCGATTACGGTTGAAGGATCGAACATTCTCACGCGCACATTGATGATTTTTGGACAAGGAGTCATGCGCTGTCATCCTTATCTCTATGCAGAAGTCATGGCAATTGAAGCGGGAGATACGATCGCATTTGATCAAGTCTTATGGAAACACATTGGTTCAATTGTTCGGAATAAGGTTCGATCAATTTTACTCAGTCTATCTCGTGGCTATCTTGCTTTAGTGCCAGGAAACAAGTTCACAAAGCGCTATTATCAAAAGCTAGCTTGGTCTTCTGCAATGTTTGCATTTCTCACCGATTTACTGTTGATCGGATTCGGAAGCTCACTCAAACGACATGAAAAACTGACCGGAAGACTAGCAGACTGGTTATCTTGGATGTATCTCAGCATGGCAACATTACGACGATTTGCAGCGGAAGGATACAAGCCAGCGGATCTAACTTTTGTGCAGTGGTCGATGGACTATAGCTTTGCTCAGATGCAGCAAGCTTTGGAAGGAATTTTAGTTAATCTGCCAATTAGCGCGATCGTGCGATCAATTCTCCTCAGCTTTGTCAGAGTTAACCCGCTCGGCACAATTCCGACGGATAGATTAGGAAGCCAAGTTGCACAAGCATTACAAACGACTGGGGAAAATCGCGATGCCTCTAGCACACCCTTGCGTGACCGCATCACGACTGGGATTTACATTCCCACGCATCCTGATGAAGCATTGGGACGATTAGAGCAGGCATTTAAACGCTGCGAGCAGGCTGAAGCAATCATCAGCAAGATCAAGAAAGCGAGTCACTCAGAACAGTTGCCGCAAGCAAAAGGCGAAACATTCGTTGAAGTAGCACTGAAGACCGGAGTGATCACGGAAGTGGAAGCGGACTTGATGCGATCGGCAGAAGCTGCGCGATTTGATGCCGTTCAGGTCGATGCCTTCACACTGCACGAATATCAGGGGAATGAGTTACCTATGCTAAATTTTTCAGAAATGTTTGCTCCGAAGTAACAGTTGTGTGATGCTTCACGCTCTGACATTACCCTCTTGGTGGACTGACAAAACGCTTTGAATTGTGCAAAACTTCAGAGTCATATCGCCAAGCTGAGAAAGCGTAAAGCGTTCTGGCAAACTGTAGGATCTCAAGCTGTGCAGGATATCTGTCAACGCATTGAGAAAGCCTATCAACTGTTTTTTAAGCATCGCAAAAAAGGAGTCAGACCACCGGGATTCAAGAAAGTTAGACGATACAAATCATTCACCCTGAAACAAGCAGGCTACAAATTCTTAGGCGGCAATCGCGTCAAGATTGGAAGCAAGGTTTATCAATTCTGGAACTCTAGACCCATTGAGGGCACTGTTAAGACTCTGACCATTAAACGCACTCCATTAGGGGAATTGTTCATGGTTGTAGTCGTTAGCAGCGTGGAAGAATCAGAAACCAAATTCGACACGGGTAAAATCGGTGGATTTGATTTCGGTTTGAAAACGTTCCTCACAGTCTCGGATGGCTCCAAAATTGAATCACCGCAATTCCTGAAACAATCGCTCAATGCCATCAAGAAAGCTAGTCGCCAATTGTCCAAGAAGCAGAAAGGATCATCGAATCGTGAACGCGATCGATTGAACTTGGTACGCAAGCATGAAGACGTAACGAATCGCCGCTCTGATTGGTTTTGGAAGTTGGCGCACGAATTGACCGATAAGTTCGATGTGCTGTGCTTCGAGACGTTGAATCTCAAAGGAATGCAGCGACTTTGGGGACGGAAGATCTCAGATTTGGCGTTTGGGGAATTCC
>CAXTDB010000461.1:0-3396 GCA_964242045.1 uncultured Leptolyngbya sp.
TGAACGTTGGACAGGTTTACGAATGTCTCTTGGGCTGGGCAGCACAATGCTTAGATGCGAGATTCAAGATCGTGCCGTTCGATGAAATGCACGGGGAAGAAAAATCGCGCGAATCGGTGCATGGCAAGCTCCAAGAAGCACAAGATTCGCGGATTAAAGCCAGTGCAGACGGTTACTGGCTGTATAACCCAGACGATCCGGGCAAGATTCAGGTGTACGACGGACGAACAGGTGAGGCATTCGATCGACCGATTACGATCGGTAAAGCCTACATGCTGAAACTGGTTCACTTGGTCGACGACAAGATCCACGCACGATCGACCGGGCCTTACTCGCTTGTGACTCAGCAACCGCTGGGTGGAAAAGCGCAGCAAGGCGGACAGCGATTTGGAGAAATGGAAGTGTGGGCGCTCGAAGCATTCGGAGCCGCCTATACACTTCAAGAATTGCTGACGGTGAAATCCGACGATATGCAGGGACGAAACGAAGCGCTAAATGCGATCGTCAAAGGTAAAGCGATTCCACGACCGGGAACACCCGAATCGTTCAAGGTGTTGATGCGCGAGTTGCAGTCGCTCTGTCTTGATGTTGCCGTACACAAAGTCGAAACCAAAGATGACGGCAGCAGCCGCGATATGGAAGTCGATTTGATGGCAGATGTGAACAGCCGTCGCGCTCCGTCTCGTCCGACCTACGAATCGATTTCGCGTGAATCACTCGAAGACGACGAAGACTAACTAAAGTCGGAGCGGTGAATACGTTTCACCGCTCACCCTTCTTTCTCTACACTCAAGGACAACACGATGCCAAAGTTAGAACAGCGGTTTGACTATGTGAAAATCGGTCTGGCATCTCCGGAGCGCATTCGCCAATGGGGAGAACGGACTTTACCGAATGGGCAAGTCGTTGGAGAAGTCACGAAGCCAGAAACGATTAACTACCGTACACTCAAGCCGGAAATGGATGGCTTGTTTTGTGAGCGGATTTTTGGACCTGCAAAGGATTGGGAATGTCACTGCGGTAAATATAAGAGAGTCCGCCATCGCGGAATTGTGTGTGAACGCTGCGGTGTAGAAGTCACGGAATCGCGCGTTCGTCGTCACCGGATGGGTTATATCAAACTTGCGGCTCCAGTGGCTCACGTTTGGTATCTCAAAGGGATTCCGAGCTACATGGCGATTTTGCTCGATATGCCGCTGCGTGATGTTGAGCAGATTGTTTACTTCAACGCTTATGTGGTTCTCAATCCTGGAAATGCTGAGAATCTGACGTACAAGCAATTGTTAACCGAAGATCAGTGGATTGAAATCGAAGACGAACTGTACAGCGAAGATTCTCAACTCACAGGCGTAGAAGTGGGCATCGGTGCGGAAGCACTGAAGCAGCTTTTACAAGACATCAATTTGGACGAAGAAGCGGAGAGACTGCGCGAAGAAATTGCGGTTTCTAAAGGACAAAAACGCGCCAAGTTGATCAAACGTCTGCGGGTGTTGGATAACTTCATCGCAACAGGTTCGCTTCCCGATTGGATGGTGCTGGATGTAATCCCCGTGATTCCGCCGGATCTGCGTCCGATGGTGCAACTCGACGGTGGACGATTCGCGACTTCTGATTTGAACGATTTGTATCGTCGCGTGATCAACCGCAACAACCGTCTCGCGCGTCTGCAAGAAATTCTCGCACCAGAAATCATTGTGCGGAACGAAAAGCGGATGCTGCAAGAAGCGGTCGATGCGCTGATCGATAACGGTCGTCGCGGTCGAACAGTGGTCGGTGCAAATAACCGTCCGTTGAAATCGCTCTCCGACATTATCGAAGGGAAACAAGGTCGATTCCGTCAGAACTTGCTCGGTAAGCGGGTGGACTACTCTGGTCGATCGGTGATCGTCGTCGGTCCGAAACTGAAGATTCATCAGTGTGGACTGCCGCGCGAAATGGCGATCGAGCTTTTCCAACCGTTCGTGATTCACCGCTTGATTCGTCAAGGCTTAGTGAACAACATCAAAGCCGCGAAGAAACTAATTCAGCGCAACGATCCGCAGGTTTGGGACGTTCTCGAAGAAGTGATCGAAGGACACCCCGTATTTCTCAACCGCGCACCGACGCTGCACCGATTGGGGATTCAAGCGTTTGAACCGATTCTGGTAGACGGTCGCGCGATTCAACTGCATCCGCTCGTTTGTCCAGCGTTCAACGCGGACTTTGACGGCGACCAAATGGCGGTTCACGTTCCCCTCTCGCTCGAAGCTCAGGCAGAAGCGCGATTGTTAATGCTGGCATCGAACAACATTCTTTCGCCTGCAACAGGTCGCCCGATTATCACACCGAGCCAAGATATGGTTTTGGGCTGCTACTACCTGACCGCTGAAAACCCAGAAGCAACGAAGGGCGAAGGACGCTACTTTGCCAACTTGGACGACGCGATCACCGCTTATCAGCAAGATCAAGTCGAACTGCATTCCTACATTTGGGTGCGATTCGATGGAGAAGTCGAAGGCGGCAACGGTGAACTGATCGAACAGCAAGAAACCGAAGGCATTGTCACCAAAGTCTACGAATCTTGTCGGCGACGAGAAGATGCGGACGGCAGCTTGATTTCTCAATACATCAAGACCACACCGGGGCGGATTATCTACAACAAGACAGTGATTGATGCGTTAGCGGGCTAGAAGGGCATAGGGGTAAGGGAAATCACGCTTGTCCCGAACCCCTAATACATAACTCATGGCACAAATGGGGCACAGCATGGCAGAGCAGAATTCAGAAAAGCAAGTTTTTCGCAATCAGGTTATCAACAAAAAAGAACTGACGAACTTGATCTCATGGGCGTTTACCCATTACGGCACTGCCCGCACTGCACAAATGGCAGACTTGATCAAGGATCTTGGCTTCCGATATGCAACGCGCGCAGGAGTTTCGATCAGCGTCGATGACCTGCAAATTCCACCCACCAAAAGAGCGCTTCTCGATGCCGCGACCGAGACGATTCGCGATACTGAAGAAAAATACACACGCGGCGAAATTACTGAAGTTGAGCGATTCCAAAAGGTGATTGACACCTGGAACGGAACCAGCGAAGACCTCAAAGATGAAGTCGTTCGACACTTTCGAGCAAACAATCCGCTGAACTCGGTTTATATGATGGCGTTCTCTGGCGCGCGGGGGAATATTTCCCAGGTGCGGCAGCTCGTCGGAATGCGCGGCTTGATGGCGAATCCGCAAGGGGAAATTATTGACTTGCCGATTAAAACCAACTTCCGGGAAGGTTTGACCGTAACCGAGTACATTATTTCGTCTTACGGAGCGCGCAAGGGTCTTGTCGATACCGCACTTCGGACGGCTGACTCTGGATACTTAACTCGTCGATTAGTCGATGTCTCGCAAGACGTGATTATT
>CAXTDB010000462.1:0-3392 GCA_964242045.1 uncultured Leptolyngbya sp.
GCGCACTGTCGTTGCAAAACCGGGTGAAAAACTTTCCAAAGACGATTTAGAGATTTTGCTAAGTCAGGCAGAAGATAAAGCGGTGAGTGCGGAAAATTTAGCGCGATCGGCACAATCAAAAGACGATTGGAATTTAGTGATCGAGCGGTGGAAATTCGCGATCGATATTCTCAAACCTGCTGCCCAACTGCCGCGCGTTCGTAAATCACTGACAGAATATCAACGGAATCTAGCCGAAGCCCAGATTCAAGCGAAAACGAATCCTCGACAACTCGATACAACGGCTCGATCAACCAGCAATGGAATTCCATTGACGGTTAAAGCTCCGGCTTCTCCCTCGCCATCTCCGTTGCCTTCTGGCTCTCCTTCCCCTTCTCCCTCGGCTTCCCCGTCTCCTTAGCTTATGCGGACGGGTAGGGACACTTATCCCACAATGACTGAACCTAGCTAGAGCGAATGAGTCGGTAAACCATCGATACTGACTTGATTTCTATCTTTCCAGTACTGTTCTAAGCCTTTCTTGCCTTTCTTTTCTGCCCAATTCACGATCGTTTCTCGATCGCCCACGAATTCATACAGTGGAACCCCACTTCCACAAGAAGTTGAAGCCGATTCGATTTGAAGCTTGATAATCTGGCGCGCTCCTGGAATTGGCTCAAATAGGGAATACAACGATTCCCACTTCTCGTCTTGTGGGCGAATTACCGAACCCGTTCCATACAGTCTCAGAACCACGGGCTTTGCTGTAAAGCTGCAAAACATGATTGTCATCCGCCCGTTTTCGAGCAGATGCGCGCTGGTTTCGTTGCCGCTTCCAGTGAGATCGAGGTAAGCAACAGTTTGATGATCGAGGACTCGAAACGAATCGATTCCTTTGGGGGATACGTTCACTCGTCCCGCGATCGGGGCAGTAGCAGTAAAAAAGATGTGTTGTGCTTGAATAAATTGCTGAAGCGCGTCGGTCAATTCCGGATAGAACTTAGCCATTTTGAGCATCAGAACGATGAGCGGTTCAAAACGTAGCATTCTTCGCTTTCCTAAACCGTTCATCGTTACTTTTTTTAGTATCCGCTGACTTCGTGCCCGGTTGCCGTGATTGCCTGCTTGAAGGTTTCTTCTGAGGCTTTGGCTTCAACAGTTACGGTCTTTTGCTCTAGATCAATGTCAACTTTCGCATCAGGTTCATGCGTCAGAATCGTATCTTTGATGTCTTGTGCAGCTTCGGGACTGTTCAAGGTTGGAACATGCAGTTTTAATGCCATAACGTTCGACTCATACAACGCTTCTAATGTTGTGTGGATTGCAGCGATCTTTACCCCCGCTTCAGATAGATTTTGTCGCAGAATATTGAGTGCTCAACCTTGCAGTTGTTTCCAGCGCTGCTGTAAGTCTTCGATCGTATAAACTGCCCGAAACTTCAAGCCCTGCTGTTGATAAAATTCCGCTCCGCCTTGTTGGCGATCGACTAGCGAAATTACTTCTTCGACTTGATAGCCTGCATCGCGCAATCGCTCCACCGCTTTCATTGCCGATTGTCCGGTCGTCACTACATCTTCTAGCACTACAACGGAACTCCCTTCTGGTAAAGTCAGCCCTTCAATATAAGCTTGGGTTCCATGCCCTTTCGCTTCTTTGCGAACAATCAGCGCCGCGATCGATCGATTTTCATACGCTGCGACTACGCTCGTTGCGGTGACGATCGGATCAGCCCCTAACGTTAATCCCGCTACGGCAACCGTCTCCGAATCAAGCAGCGACAATAACACTCGTCCCACTGCTAAAGCGCCTTGAGGATGCAGCGTTACTTGTTTTCCGTTGATGTAATACGTGCTGCGCTGTCCTGAAGATAAAAGAAAATCTCCTTCTCGATAGGCATCTAAGCAGAAAAGATCCAAAAGTCGATCGCGTACATCATCGATCGGGGCAGTTGCCCAAGGAAATGATTTGGCATCGAACTTAGTCACATTTGTCATATAAGGGCAGACTAATGAATATTACGTGGCAAAAAGTATAGATTCAGTTAACTTAATCACATCGAATCGCAAAATATACGGAGTCGATCGTGAAAGCACTGAATCTCGCTGTCACCCTTTAACCAATCATTGAGGATAAAGACTATGGGCGTTAGGATCAAGAGCCTGATTCATACAATTGGATTCAGCGCAGTTTCGAGCCTGATGGCAATGCCAGCGATCGCACAAGATGCCGGATCTCCCGTGTTCCGACCGCGCGAAACTGTCCCGAATACCGTCGATCGAGCGTTTTACGGACCGTTGGGCGAGTTTTCCGATCGCAATCCCCTACGATCAACGCAAACGATTTTAGGAACGCCGTTCGGATTTCCTGAAAACCAAATTTCTCGCGATGGTGAACGGATTCATCGGCTGTATGTCGATCTGTTGAATCAGCAAGTATCGAGCGATCCCCTAATTCGTACCGCTGATCTGCCGAATCCGTTTAATCTCTCGGTGTTGACTTTGCCAACTTCTAGCAGTCAAATCAGCGGAAGTGAATTCGCGATCGAGCAGCCATTGGAGCCGCAATTTCCAGTCCAGCCCCCGTCTCAAATGCTTCCACAGCGGTTTTAATGCAGTTTTGGATTGTAGATTGTTTCTGCAATCCAAAATTCTTTTAATCCAGGGTGCAGGAGTTGAACCCGCCTAAGGCGAATTATGAGTTCGCTGCCTAAACCGCTCGGCCAACCCTGGGCTTAGCCGTATTGTAACTGAGAATTTTTGTTTTATTGCGCTGTTAAAAAAGTCAGTTTCGATCTGCAAATCCGGTCTGCTCAAATTGAAATTTGCAGCATACAATTGCTGATGTAAGCTTCGCTCGATCGCCCATGAAAATCAATTCAACTGTTGCCCTGACGTTTACGCTGCTTGCTCTGATGCTAGGCGCAGGCGTAGTTACTGGAATGCAGGGATTTGCGATCGGGCGAGAAGCGCTAAAAGGAATTACTCAGCCAGATTCGCGCCCCACCAACAAAGGAACCGCTCAGAATCCCGGTGTGCGTGAAGAACTCGTTATTCTCAAAGAAGAAGACATCATCAAATCGGTGAAAGACAAAATGAACACGGGTCGTTCTGCTTCACCGAGTCCTAGCGCTTCCCCACAGGCAAAATCATCAGATCAGAGCAAACCGAATGCAGCTTCTACCGCCAAGCTACCGATGACGACTCAAACGAATGGAGTCGCGATGGATGTCACAGGCGTTCGCAAACAAGGTGAATATCTCTTGCTCGATGTGGCACTGAAAAACAACAGCGCTCAGCCAGTGAAATTTCTCTACAGCTTTCTCAATGTCACCGACGATAAAGGACGCTTGATCGTGGCGGATACAACCGGATTGCCGCCCGAATTGCCCGCAAAGAGCGATCGCTTTACCGGAA
>CAXTDB010000463.1:0-3384 GCA_964242045.1 uncultured Leptolyngbya sp.
CAAGCTTTCTGGATTTGCATAAACATACTTTTAACTGACTCGGCGGGAAGTCTCTGGCCGATCGATGTACTCATCTTAGCGGCGGGATGAAAGCTAAGCTTGCTTCTTGCCGTTCTTACTCAATTCCCTGGGCGCGGGAAACTCTTCTTCAGGATTAAGCGCTATGACCCGTCTGGTAGCCTTCATAAAACAATGTTGTTTCTGAGTCAACGATCGCACTTTTAAAGCGAAATGTAACAATGCTTAAACAAGCATTTCTGAAATGGTGCTATTTGTATCACTACAAGTAGCACAATGGCATTTCCCGTAAGATTATTCTATGCCTCGTTAAATTCATATAGCGCAAGTTAAAACTGCGGCTATGTACGCTGGAGATCATATGATACAGCACCGCACTGTTTTAATTGTTGAAGATTCTGAAACCGATCGCTATATATTCAAGCGGTACTTATCAGCGGATGATGAAATTTCCTATACGATTCTCGAAAGCAATTCGGCAGCAGAAGGATTAGAGGTTTGTCAAACGCAGTCGCTTGATGGAATTCTGCTCGATATTAAATTGCCCGGTGTGAGTGGATTTGAGTTTTTATCTCAATTAAAAGCGCACTTGCCGGGAGGCTGTCCGCCTGTTGTCGTCGTCAGTTCTTATAACGATGCCGTAACGGCAGCGACCGCTTTTAAGAACGGCGTTGAAGATTATTTTGTTAAGGGACAAACCAGCCCAGATGCGGTTCGAGCTGCAATGCGAAGCGCGATCGAAAATACTGAACTGCGCCGCAAACTGCAACAAGTTGAAGCAGAGCGAGATCAGCTATTGTGTCAGGCTCAAGCTGCTCGCGCTGAAGCCGAAACCGCCAACAGCAGCAAAGATGAATTTCTAGCGATCGTGGCGCATGAACTCCGCTCTCCGCTGAATTCGATTTTTGGTTGGGCAAAGCTTTTACAAGCGAAAGCGCCAGATCCAAAAACGTTGACGCGCGCATTGCAGTCGATCGAGCGCAGCGCAAAAACTCAGTTGCAACTGATCGAGGATCTGCTAGACGTTTCTCGCATGGTGCAAGGCAATTTGAGAATCGATCGCGCTCCGATTCGGTTGTCGTTGGTGATCGAAGCCGCGATCGATATGATTCGTCCGCTAGCAGAAGCAAAACAGATTCAGATCGAATCGAATCTTGATCAATCCGCCCATGAAGTGTTAGGCGATTCGAGCCGTTTACAGCAAGTCGTTTGGAATTTGCTGACGAATGCGATTAAGTTCACGCCTGAACAGGGACGAATTGAAATTTCGCTGACGCACCGAGAATCACAATCCGAAATTCGGGTGAGCGATACCGGAAAGGGAATTAACGCAGCATTCTTACCGTTTGTGTTCGATCGCTTTCGACAAGCCCAAACGAACGCACCGAAATCACACGATGGACTCGGACTCGGACTTGCGATCGCCCGCGAACTGGTAGAACTGCACGAAGGCACCATTACCGCAGCAAGTCTAGGAGAAGAACGAGGCGCAACGTTCACGGTTACATTGCCGCTGATTAATGGCTCACCGCCAGAACCTCAAGGATTAAACGGACTAAAGATTCTGGTCGTCGATGATGATCTAGATAGTCTAGATTTGGTGAAATTTATTCTAGAAGAACAAGGTGCGATTATTTGCACAGCGAACTCTGCGAACATGGCGATCGAGAAATTTCAAGATTTTTGTCCCGCGCTGTTGATTAGTGACATTGCCATGCCGGAAAAAGATGGTTATGAACTGATACAAGAGATTCGCGCCACAGGTCAGACGATTCCTGCGATCGCGCTAACTGCCTATGTGAGCGATGATGTAAAGCAGCAAACGTTTGCGACAGGCTACCGAATTCATTTATCGAAGCCGTTGGATGTGGAACGACTGCTTGAAGCGATCGCTGCATTGATCAGACAGTGATCAAAAAAGCGAAAAAACTTAAGCCTTGGAAAAAATTTAAGCCTTGGATAGATCTGTCCTAAGATGTATTACGTAAGACAGAGCCTTTACGGTTAGCTAGATTTGAATTGTGGAAGGAAGCGATCGATAATGCCGTTACGCAGTGCCAGCAAAATCGCTGAGATACTTGAGCATGATGAGTCAGAACTACTGCGAGAATGGCAGACAGAGCTAGAAACCTCTGAAATGCTGCGCCGCGACCTGATTCGTAAAGGAGAATTTGACCAGCAGTGTGCAGAATTTTTACGGCTGTTGCGGAGTGCCGTTCAGCATCAGAATTTAAGCGATGTTCAGGCTCCAGAATGGGGCAGTGTACGACAGTTTTTAGCGGACATTTCCCGTTCTCGTGTGCAGCAAGGCTTTACGCCGACCGAAGTTGCGCTGTTTGTGTTTTCGTTCAAAAAACCGCTGTTTGCTCGACTGCGCCAGGATCTTGCTCAGCAAAGTGAGGTATTTGCAGACGCGATCACGTCGACCACGACGATGCTCGATCAACTCGGTCTGTGGACAATGGAAGTTTACCAAAAGGCGCGCGAAGAAACGATTCAACGCCAGCAAGAAGAACTGCTCGAACTGTCTACCCCGGTGGTGAAAGTGTGGGAGGGAGTTCTCGCACTGCCGATGATCGGCACACTGGACAGCGCTCGAACTCAAGTCGTGATGGAAGCGCTGCTTCAGCAAATCGTAGAAACCGGGTCATCGATCGTCATTTTAGACATTACTGGAGTGCCGACCGTAGATACTTTGGTCGCGCAGCATCTCCTGAAAACGGTTGCTGCTGCGCGATTGATGGGAACAGAGTGTATTATTAGCGGCATTCGTCCCCAGATCGCTCAAACGATCGTGCATTTAGGGGTTGATCTTTCAGCCGTGATTACAAAAGCCACGTTAGCGGATGCGTTGACGATCGCGCTGAAACACAAAGGCTTAAAAGTTGTTTCCAACGATCGAGCTTAAACAATATTCATCGAGGTGATAGTGTGGAACGCATTCCCATCCTGAAAATGAATCAGTTTCTGCTCGTCACGATTCAGGTTGACATGCACGATCGTTTAGCCCTGACGCTGCAAGACGATCTCACCAATCGGATTGTCAAAACAGGCGCAAAAGGAGTTTTGATTGACATTTCGGGTTTAGAAATTGTGGATTCGTTTATCGGGCGGGTGTTGAGCAATATTGCCACCGTGTCTCAACTGCTCGATGCCGAAACCGTAGTGGTAGGAATGCAGCCAGCGGTGGCGATTACCTTAGTCGAGTTAGGTTTATCGCTCACTGGAGTTCGTACCGCTCTAAATGTCGATACGGGAATACGGCTATTACAGCGATCGCTGAATTTGTCCGTGGAGGAGATCGGCACCGATGCTCAGTGAAGTCATCGAGATTCGATCGCAGCCCGATATTGTTTTGGTGCGGCA
>CAXTDB010000464.1:0-3355 GCA_964242045.1 uncultured Leptolyngbya sp.
GCACCGCTGAAGACTCCGAAAGCGCGGAACTGGATTGTTGGCAGTGTAGTTATTTTAGGTGGAATTGGCGCGCTCCGAGTTGCCTCGATCGAGCTTGATCAGAGTTTGCCAAACCCGGCTGAACTCAAGACGTTTGCTCGTCCTGGAACTCTCACGATTCAGGCATCAGATGGCTCGGTGCTGCATCAACTGGGTCCTGCAACTAGACAGAAAACGCCGATCGATAAAATTCCAAGCCGCTTGGTTCAGGCATTTGTTGCGTCTGAAGATCGGCGGTTTTATGATCACAACGGCATCGATTTTCAAGGCATTGGGCGCGCAGTTTTTCGGAATCTGACTTCGCGCGATGTGGTCGAAGGCGGCAGTACGCTAACGCAGCAGTTATCGCGGATTGTTTTTCTTGATCAAGACGATCGCAGTCTCGGACGAAAAGTGCGAGAAGCGTTGATCGCTCAAAAGCTTGAACGCAACGTCGATAAGCAGCAGATTCTCGAAAAGTATCTTAATTTCGTTTATCTCGGCTCGAATGCTTATGGTGTAGCGGATGCGGCTTGGATTTATTTCAGCAAGTCGGTCGATCAGTTGACGTTGGGAGAAATGGCAACGATCGCAGGATTGCCGCCTGCTCCAAGCTTATATTCTCCGCTGGTGAGCTTGGAAAAGGCGCAGGAACGGCGAAATGTCGTTCTCGATAAAATGGTCGTAGCGGGCTATATCAGCGCGGCGGAATCGCAAGCGGCACAAGCTGAAAAGTTAACCGTTAAGCCGAGTACTCCGAAGAATATCCAAAGCGCTTCGCCTTATTTTACTTACTACGTTCAGCAGCAGCTTGAAAAACTGGTTCCCAAAGAAGCGATCGCGGCAGGCGGCATAACGGTTGAAACGACGCTGAACGCGAAATGGCAAAAAGTAGCAGAAAAAGCGGTCAGAAACGCGATTACGGTTGATGGCAATTCCGAAGGCTTTAATCAAGCGGCATTGGTGGCGATCGATCCGCGTAACGGTGAAATTCGATCGATGGTCGGCGGCTACGATTTCTACAAAGATAGCCAGTTCAACCGGGCGACTCAAGCGCAGCGGCAACCCGGATCGACGTTTAAACCGTTTGTGTATGCAACGGCGATCGGGGCAGGATTTTCGCCGAATCGATCGTACCTGGATGAACGCTTTATGGTCGATGGCTATCAGCCGAAGAACTACAGCAATAAGTATTCTGGCTGGTTAAGTATGCGAACCGCGCTAACCAATTCCGTCAATGTGGTCGCGGTGAAAGTGCTGATCGATGTCGGATTTGCGCCTGTGATTAATTTGGCGCGCAGTATGGGCATTCAATCGAAAATGGAGCCGACGTATGCGCTGGCACTGGGCGCGTATGAAGTAAACCCTTTGGAATTGACGAGCGCATATGGAGTCTTGGCAGCCCAAGGAAAATACATTGCGCCTCATGCGATTCGGCGAGTCGTCGATCGCAACGGCAAAGTTCTGTTTGATGCGAGCTTCAAACCCAAGCGCGTTTTAGATGCAGAAACAACAGCGATTACGACTTGGATGATGCAGGGAGTCGTTTCCGATGGAACTGGACGCGCAGCACAGCTCGATCGACCCGTTGCCGGAAAAACGGGGACTTCTGAAAATGCGCGCGATTTGTGGTTTATCGGCTATGTGCCGCAACTTGTAGCAGGCGTATGGCTCGGCAACGATGACAACTCGCCGACTTGGGGAACGAGTGGTACAGCGGCATACACTTGGCACGAGTTCATGAAAGAAGCGGTTCAAGGAATGCCCGTGCAGAAATTTGCTGAAATTCCAGACAACATCGAAGATCGTAAAGGCACAATCAAAGCGCAGCCTGTGAAACCGAATCGGACGCGATCGCTCGGTCAATCTGATTCGGATGAAGCGCAACCCAGACGACGTTACGAAGAACCTGCACCCGAACCGACCTACTCGGAACCCAGCTATTCTGCGCCGCGTTACTCTGAACCCGCACCGCGTCAAAAGGCTCCGCCTCCAGAACCTCCCGCAGCGGCTCCGTCTCCAGCACCCCCCGCAGCGGCTCCCCCTCCTACTGCACCGAAAGCGCCTGCTTCTGATCCCGCGCCTGCTGCATCTGATCCGCTTCCTCCCCCTGGGAACTAGGGAAGATTACCCGGTTCTTGTTTAAGAATCGAACTGGCGAAAGATGTCTTGGTACAATCGCTTTGATACTGTGTTGCTAGTAAAAATTTCAAAGGAGCATTTTACATGAACTTGCTATTAGAAGTTGCAACCAAGCCCGGAATGCAGTTTCCAGTCTCATTTACGGTTGTGTACGTAGTTGGGTTTATTGCAGCCGTGACGTTCGGATCGCTTGCATGGTATAACTCGAAGCGTCCGGTCGGTTGGGAAGATAAAGAACGTCCTGATATTGTGCCTGAAGTGAAGAAAGAAGAAACTCCTGGTATTTAATCGATCGAAGCTCTGGATTGTAGTTCAGAGCTTTTCAATTTTTGCAACTCCGTGTTGATAAAGCTTGCGAATCGCGGAGATGACTTTGGTTTGTAAGTTGGGTGCAGGTTCGGATTCAAGCATCTGAAGTCGAGCTAGAAGTTTTGCTTCTTCGGTGTCGATCGTGCCATCGGTGTAAATCAATTCGCTGACCGCATCAATTAATTGATGACAGCGTTCTGAAGTCGGAGGTTCGCCGAGATAGTCTTGCACCCATCGATAACATTCTTCGGGTTTGATTGATCGCAGTTCATAGAGAATCGGCTGAATTTCTCGATCGTGGTCTACTTCTTTTTCTTTGGCAACGCGCTGAAGATACGATCGTTCTTCGGGCTGAACTTTGCCGTCAAGCCATGCGACCCCAATCAGAATCTTAACCAGCGTTTTTGTGTCATCCATGTCTGAGTTTGACCATAAAGAATCCGTCCATATTGTGGCAGTGCGGTAGAACTTTGATCCAACCTTCTGAATTAGTGAAATCAGCGAATAACGGAACTGGCTCAATCGACCAATTTGCATGATGCGCTAAGAACTTTTCGAGGACGGCTTCATTCTCAACTGGATTCAAAGTGCAAGTTGAGTAAACTAATACACCTTGCGGTTTGACCCACGTCGCCGCTTCGGTCAGAATTTCAAGTTGCAGTTGTGCTAGTTCCATTGCGCTTTGTGGAGTCTGCCGCCAACGAGCATCTGCATGTCGATTCAAAGTTCCAAGACCAGAGCAAGGCGCATCGACTAGAACGCGATCGCACTGTCCTTTCAACTGTGGAACACTGCGACTATCACAGGTTAATGCTTGAATTGATTTCAAACATAAGCGATCGACATTCTGCTGGAGTTTTTTCAATCGAGATGCAGTTTTATCGAT
>CAXTDB010000465.1:0-3346 GCA_964242045.1 uncultured Leptolyngbya sp.
CATCGAGAAAGAGAAATTTTGGACCATCGACTCCGGTAGCAAGCGCGCGCGCGAGTTCGGTGCGACGACGTTCTCCGCCTGACACTCGAATTCCAAGCGTTGAAGCGACTTTTTCTAGACGGAATTCTTTCAGTAAGCTGTTTAAGCGATCGTTCCACTGCCAGCGCGGTACTTTCGTTTGTTCCAACACGAGTAGAATGTTTTCTCGAACGGTTAGATATCGAAAAATACTGGCTTCTTGTGCCAAATAGCCGATTCCTAAATGAGCGCGTTTGTTGATCGGGAGATTCGTGACTTCTTTATCGTTTAGCAATACCTTACCGCTATCAGGCTTTTCTAGCCCTGTCGCAATATAGAACGTCGTTGTTTTTCCGGCTCCATTCGGACCCAAAAGCCCGACCACTTCACCTTGAGACACCGATAAACTGACTCGATTGACGATCAAGCGATCGCCAAAAGATTTATGAATATTTTCTAGAACGATTCTCAAAACCCGCTCCTGGAACCTGCATTAGATAAAGAGGGGACATAACTAGCTAGCGATTGGTTGATTGAAACTGAGGTTTCGGGCTGAAAGGAGCGGGAGTTGCGGGCGCGGGTGTGGTCGTCGTGGGCGTTTGAATCAGATAAATCGCTTCAACTTGCTTATTCGGCTGCGGTAAAGCGACAAATCGCCCTTCATCGACTAAATAAGTGATAGTTTCTCCGCGCAAACTGTTACCTTGCTGCAGGACGTAGACATCGCCTGTTAGCACAATGCGCCGCTCGTTGCTGTAGTAGATGGCTTGAGCCGAAGTCGCTTGAATTTGACGAGCCGGATAGTTAATTTGTACGTTTCCTTTTGCCACCACGACCCCTGTTTTAGCGTTCGCTTCGGTGCTGTTGGCTCGAAGAGTCAGCGGTGAGGCGGCAGGAGCTTGAGCAATTGAATTACTCCCGGTTGCGATCACCGAGGCAGCGATAACTGGGAGAAGAAAAAGCGATCGAAGACGGATCATGGGCGAGAACTGCATAGATCAGGATAAACGAGACGATGACCGCAATGACTCCGAATATATCACTCTGAGAAAGTTAATCAAGCGTGATCAACTGAATCTTTGAATATTCCAATCACTACTCTACAGTGTGCTGAATTTAGAGACGAACGACCAGTCCCGTAAGTTTCAGATATCGTCTTATTCAAGGGTTAACTTAACGTTTCCGAATGATTGGCGGATGAAGAAATATTTGATTTTCAGAATCAGTGGGTGCTGTCGGGGCAAGAACAATTTGCGCCACGCGATCGGCTCCGGCGGTCTGCACTTCGCTGAGAAATTCGGCAGCATCATCGATCAACTGTTCTACATCGATTCCCCCATATTCTGGTTGATATTCCTGTAAACGATTTAATCCCTCGCCCATCAGAATCACCGCTCCCCGCCAGTTGTGATTGCCTAAGTGATACAGCCCAACCGCGATTTGTAAAATTCCCTGATAAAACTTTTTCTCAAACACCGGAGCCTCGATCCAAATGGCTTCTAGCGTATCGTGGCACGCATAGAACTCGCCTCGATTAAACTGATCAACCCCTTGCCAAAATTCTTCTGGAAGTTCTGTATCCATTCATCTCACCCATTCTTCTAAAGATTGTCTTGCAATTGAGCCTGCAACGATCGAGTTTTTCCCACGACGATCCCCGGATGCGTCGAAGTGGGCGATTTGTCTGCCCACAGCACCCATCGACTTCCATTCGGCAACGTACTCAAACTATTCGGATTCTGCGTCAGCCAAATAATCGTTGCATCTGGCAAAGAATAAGAGCGCGATGCTCCATTCGCCTGAATTTCCGCTAAGGTTTCCAATACGGCTTGTCCTTGAATCAGTCCCGTTCCTGCCGTCCAAAGTCGAATCGTTAGGGTTTGGCGATCGCCGTAAAAATACAACGATGCCGCTGCTGTGACTGCTTGTTCAAACGCATCCGATTCCCAAGTCGCTGCACTATCGATCGCAATCACAATCTCTTGCCCGCTCGTGAACGTTTCTAATTCCCGCACCCGTAATTCTCCATAGCGAGCACTGCTGCGCCAATGAATCATTCGCATCGGATCGCCCCAGCGGTAGGGTCTGAGCGATCGCGTCATCCCTTCGGTTGCCGATGCCGATTGCTTCGATTGAAACTGCAAACTGCTTTGCTGTCCGAGTTGGTCAATCAAAGGGCAGCGTTGCAGCGGTAGAACGGTCGGATAAATCAGCGCGATCGCGTCCACTCGAAATGATTTTCGACACCAAAACAAGCCCAACGGTGCAGCCGATCGTAGATGAACTTCATGCCAGCGATAAATTCCGCGCCGTGTTGCCAAATGCTGATAAACCCAGTAGTAAGAACTGTTTGGCTTGATTAATTCGACCACTCGCTGAACAGGCTTTCCGAGTACCGACGGAATCAAATCGTTTGCTTGAATCAAGGACTTGCGCTGACGAGATGAGTTTTGGATCAAAAGCTCGATCGTCAACTGCTCTCCGACGCTAATCGGTTGAATGGGACGACGCGCGATCGTTAATCCTCGCAGGGTTTGACGAGATAAGATTGCTGCGATCGTCATCAGTGCAAAGACAACACCGCTCATCACATACAGCCAACCCGACATCGAATTCGTCGCCGCAAGAAAGAAAAAGATGCCCATCGCGCCCAGAAGCCAGCCACTATAAGCCGGATTCATCCAGTGGGATTCGAGCCAGTCAGTGATCCGAGTTACGGTACGCATGATCTGTAAAGGCTTTACAAAGAAGTGTGTTTTCAGAATGCACCAGACTGAGACGAGACAGAACCTTTTGAATCAAGCGTTTCCGTAATTCTATGCAAGCTCGATCGTGCTCTGCGTGTCTTACGGATGCAAAAACTTTCTGCAAATTTGCATACATCCGCATTTATACGATCGTGGTTTTCCGCTAGAGTCATAAAAATCAGAGTATTTCTCTCATCGCCCCCTCGTCGATTTGCCCATTCCTCATCATTATGGTGCTAACGGAAGCTTGAGTTTATGACACACTTAGATTCTTCTGACGAGTTGGTTCAATTACGTCCAGCAGCGATCGCCCCACCGAGTGTTCCGCCGCCGCCTGCTGCAATTGGAATCAAGCAGGCGGCGATGCGACCAGTTCCACCGCCAACGATTCGACAGTTTGTACAGGATGCTTATGCGAAACAGGCATCAGATATTCATCTCCGGGTGGGAGAACCTGCGCGCTACCGAATTCGTGGGCAAATGATCCGACAGGCTCAGGCTCCAATTTCGCCAGAAGCGTTCGATCACTTTCTTGCAGAAATCCTCACTCCGGAACAGCGCGATCGCTTTCAGCGAGAAAA
>CAXTDB010000466.1:0-3321 GCA_964242045.1 uncultured Leptolyngbya sp.
GCGCTTTGGGGATTTGCGGAACTTGCAGAAACCGTGATGCGCGACCAGACTCAAGCCTTTGATACTCACATCCTACTTGCGATTCAAAAGCTTCAGACTCCGTGGTTAACACCGATCATGTTGCTTGCAACAGGTATTGGTGATCCAACCGTGTTGATTGTGGTTGGGACAATCATGAGTGTGGTCTTACTACTGCGGCATCAGAAATCGGAAGCAATGACGATCTCGCTTGGTGGTTTTGGAGCGTTAGGACTGAATCTTCTACTGAAGCGACTGTTTGAACGGGCACGACCGCAATTGTGGTCGAGAGTGGTTGAAGTGAAGTTTTACAGCTTTCCGAGTGGACACGCAATGTTGTCGATCGTGATGTATGGATTGTTGGGCTATCTATTAGCAACTCGCTATCCAACGTATCGCAATCTTATCATTTTGCTGATGTCGCTTTTAATTGGGCTGATCGGCTTCAGTCGCATGTATTTCGGTGTTCATTGGCCCACTGATATTATTGCGGGATACGCAGCCGGATTTGTATGGTTAATGACTTGCGTTTTGAGTTTAGAAATCTGGCGACATCGGAAAGATTTATCTAAACCAGAATATTAATTCAAGTAAAAAAGCAAAATCGAACAAGTAATTTAGTCTTCGTCAAATTGCGCGAATAGCTTGGTCAAAATCACGTTAGAAAACAGAAAGCCTTCTGGATCAGTAAGCCTAATTCTTTCAGGCGTAGTCTCAACCCAGGAGGCTTTTTCATAAGACTGTAAGCAATTGAGAATTTGAGCGATCGCATTTTCTCCAAATCGCGCTGTTAACTGCTTCAAATCTATCCCTTCCTTTAGCCGCAAGCCAACCATCAAGCTATCAAGTAAATACTCAATATGCGTCATTTCATCTGTTGAAGATGGTGCTTCAATCCAATCGTAATATTCTCGAAGTTTCCGAGGTCGAGAAACGCGATCGCCCTCTAAATAACTCGTCGCTCCCATTCCAAACCCGTAGAACGATCGGTTCTCCCAATACACGCGATTATGTTGGCATTGATAGCCTGATTTCGCATAGTTTGAAATCTCATAATGCTCAAATCCAGCATCAGTTAAAGTCTGTTGAGCAATGCGATAGAAATTGGCGGTTAGTTCGTCCGAAGGTAAAGGTTTCTCACCAGGTTGCAATTGCTTACCGAATGGAGTTTGAGGCTCGATCGTCAAATCATAGATCGATAAATGAGTCGGAGAAAGCGCGATCGCCTGGGTTAGCGAGTCTTGCCACATTTCGAGCGTTTGATGTGGTAATCCTGAGATTAGATCTAGGCTGAAATTTTCAATACCAGATTGATGAATTAACTCGATCGACTTGTAAATATCTTCAACGGTGTGAGTTCTGCCGCAAGCTTTAAGTAATTCAGATTGAAACGCTTGTACACCTAAACTGATTCGATTTGCACCCGCTGATTTGAATCCTTTGATTTGCGTGATGTCAAACGTACCGGGATCGATCTCCATCGAAATTTCTGCATTGGAAAGAATTCCGAATTGTCGATCGAGCCGTTCTAAAATTTGATGAAACTGTGAAACTGATAAAAGCGAAGGCGTTCCTCCACCAAAAAATACAGTTCTTAATGGTTCACCAAAATTATTAGCCCGATCGATCTCTTCACAAAGTTTTTCAACGTATTGCGCGATCGTTCCAGAATTACTGCCATTGCGTTGATCTCCAACCACAGAAATTGGGAAATCGCAGTAAAAACAACGTCTGCGACAAAACGGAATATGCACATACGCAGAACTTGGAATATTAAATTCCATGACTTGATACTTATTTTTCAACCCTAATTTGGTGTTTTGGGAGCGAAAAGCGCGATCGCTTCTCAGAAATCGATAAACTTTGTATCACAAACTACGAGCAGGGTGAGGTAAACCCCCCATCGGATAAGCATTTGGACGCAGGAATCCATAAACAAGCAGGATATAATGATGCCAGGTCAAACTATTCGTTTTGCTTGACTCGCAATCTTCCCGTACAGACGCTTCCGATGCGTCTTCATCTCCATTATGCTTGACGCAATCATCATCATCTCATTCATCCTAGCAGGGGCGGGAACTGGCTTTCGAGGCATCGAAGCATTGCCTGGAAGTGTACTGCAACAAGTCTCGAATCCAGAAGCACTGCGCTGGATTTGTGGCGGATTTGGCGCAATTTTCGGCTTGGCGATCGGTCTTGTCGCGCAAACCGCATTCCGACGGCTCGAACGCCAAATTCGACAACTTCCAGCCTATACCTTACTCAGCCGCGCGATCGGTCTTGTCATGGGGCTACTGGTTGCAAACTTGCTGCTTGCACCAACGTTTCTGCTGCCGATTCCACCCGAATTCTCGTTTCTCAAACCGCTTACGGCTGTAGTCGGTAGCATCATGTTTGCGGTTTCAGGAATGTCACTCGCCGATGTACATGGTCGATCGCTGTTGCGCTTGATCAATCCAAGCAGCGCGGAAACCCTCCTCTTATCAGAAGGAACGATCAAAGCCGCAGCCACAAAGGTACTGGATACAAGCTGCATTATCGACGGTCGGATCGCCGATCTGCTAGATACTGGATTTCTTGAAGGACAGCTACTCATTCCACAGTTCATTTTGCAAGAACTTCAGCAAGTTGCGGATGCGTCTAATGATCAAAAACGAGTCCGGGGACGGCGGGGACTCGATATTCTCAATCGCATTCGGGAAAGTTACCCCGATCGCGTTGTGATTCATCCCGCAGATTACGACGATATTCCGACTGTGGATGCAAAGCTGGTTCGGCTTGTTCAAGAAATTAATGGAACATTACTGACCACCGATTACAACCTGAATAAAGTGGCAACGGTTCAGAAAGTTCCCGTTTTGAACGTCAACGATTTGACTCAAGCAATTCGCCCATCTTATCTACCTGGAGACAGCATCGATCTAAAGATTTTGCGAGAAGGAAAGGAACCCGCTCAAGGAATTGGCTATCTCGATGATGGAACAATGGTCGTTGTTGAAGATGGTCGTGGCTATGTGGGCGGAGAACTTCAGGTCGTTGTTACCAGTTCTCTGCAAACGTCCGCAGGTCGAATGATTTTTGCTAAACCAAAAGCGTCAGCTTTAGCGTAAAAACATGAGTCGAGATCGAGAAAAACTGTGTTCGCTCTGTGCAAAATCCGCTCCCGTTCTCTATCGCATCCAGTACGATGAGTCAGCTGAGTGGATTTTTGTTTGTCGGGACTGTTGGGATCGGGTGAGTCAAAACAATCCGTTCTATGTTTATGGCGGCACTTGGAAAGCACACAAGCGATAAAATCTCCAC
>CAXTDB010000467.1:0-3299 GCA_964242045.1 uncultured Leptolyngbya sp.
CCGGTCGAATTGATGTAGAAATAGATCGGTTTTTCGGGATCGTCGAATTGCAGATATAGAAGCTGCGCGATGATTAAGCGCGTGTAATCTTGGTTGGGGTTTCTGCGATATTCATCGATCGAGTGCAGAGGTCCGCCCAGATAAACGATTCGCTCTTTGAGCATCAGCGATGCAAGATCAGGTGGAGGCGTGCGGTAAGAAGCATCGCCATAATAATTTGAGGACTGAGCAGCCTTAATCGGTGATTCCATAGCAGTTGCCTGAAACAAATTGCCTATAAGTGGCGGTTTATTCATGGTAGCGCGTGCAGCGAGGAATAATGCAGCCACCGTAAGGGACGGATTTCCGGCAGGCAATTGGCGCAATGTGGCGATCGCGATCGCGATTTAGATATGGGGGCGAAGGGACTTGAACCCTTACGACCTTGCGGTCAACGGATTTTCTTACTACTGTAGTTTTCACTACCGCGCTATGCACGTTTGTAGTCTGGACTATGCCTTTACCTTTTAGCGTTATTGATGCCAGTCAGGTAGGAGCCGTCTAGTCTCTACACTTTCTCTAAATCATGCTCGATTCAGAGCTTAGCTCGGCGTTAGCAGGTTAAAGCCTTCACCGAATTTGACTCCATTCACACAAAGCATTTCTGCTGAGGTGCTCAAATTGTTAAGTCCGTAGCGTCTACCATTCCGCCACGCCCCCAAGATTGCGTTCTGATTTCAAGCTTTGAAATCGGAAGCTTACCAAGGATATCACTAGAATTGCAGGATAAGTATAGAAATTTATAAAGCGATCGCGCATTAAATTCCACTATTTAATTCTGCGAGTGCGATCAAGGAAAAGCGATAGGATAGACAAGTTGATATCCGGTTGAAACGCATGGACGTAGCACTTCTATACCTCGCTCTGGGTGGCGCTTACCTCGTGGTTGTGCCGCTGATTATCTTTTTTTACCTCAAGACGCGCTGGTATGTAGCAAGCTCGATCGAGCGAAGCTTTATGTACTTCATGGTGTTTCTCTACTTTCCAGGAATGCTACTGCTTGCGCCGTTCTTGAATTTCAGACCGAAAGCGCGGCAGATTGAAGCTTAAAAGCAATGCGACGAATTGATGCGATCGGGATTACGTTTGGTGTGTTTTTGGCTGGCGGACTTGCGTTTCTGCTGCTTCAGGGCGCAGGTCTAGACAGCATTAGCGCGGGAATTTGGAGCCAGTTGCTGCTAGTTGGTGGCTTGATTGGGTGGTTGGCAAGCTACCTGTTTCGAGTGGTGTCTAAAGATATGACGTATAACCAACAGCTTAAAGACTATGAAGAAGCAGTGCTGCAAAAGCGCTTAGAAGAATTGACACCGGAAGAGTTAGAGAAAATTCAGGCAGAGATTGAACGGGAAAAGTAAGGTTCTTAGGATTTCGTGCCCAGATTTGCAGTAATCTACTGAAGTTGTACCTTTTAGAGGGTCGAGATGGCTTCAGTGTCGGAATGCTTTGAGCGGCTGCGGAATCAGGGGCAGTGTGCGTTGATTCCTTTTTTAACTGCTGGAGATCCGGATTTAGAGACGACTGCTCAGGCGTTGCAGATTCTCGATCGCTCTGGAGCCGATTTGATCGAATTAGGCGTTCCGTATTCTGATCCGCTGGCAGATGGTCCGGTGATTCAAGCGGCAGCCACGCGATCGCTTCAGAATGGAACTCGATTAAACGACGTTTTGCAACTGGTAAAGCAAGTTTCCCCAAGTTTGCGATCGCCCATCATTCTCTTCACTTACTACAATCCGATTCTAAATCGCGGCATTGAATCATTTTTGCAAGAGATTGCGGAAGCGGGCGCGAAAGGTTTAGTCGTGCCGGATTTACCGTTGGAAGAAGCTGAAATGCTGTTACGTCCGGCAAAAGAGCATGGCATCGAGTTAACGCTATTAGTTGCGCCAACGAGTCCACCGGAGCGGATTTCCGCAATCGCGCAACAGTCGCAAGGATTTATCTATTTAGTGAGTACAACGGGCGTGACGGGAATGCGATCGCAAATGGAATCGCGGGTAAAAGATTTGATCGCAGAGTTGCGGCAAGTGACGGATAAAGCGATCGGGGTTGGATTTGGCATTTCGCAACCGGAACAAGCGCGGCAAGTGATGAACTGGGGAGCGGATGCGGCGATCGTGGGCAGTGCGTTTGTGAAGCGATTGGCAGAAGGATCGCGCGCGGAGGGATTGAAAGCGATCGGGGAATTTTGTCAGACGTTGAGAAGTGCGATCGTGGCGGATTGAGAAGACTGGGGCTTGTGGAGTGTCGATCGCTTGAGGAACTGATAACGCTGC
The DNA here is from genome assembly GCA_964242045.1 of uncultured Leptolyngbya sp. Lineage (GTDB taxonomy): Bacteria > Cyanobacteriota > Cyanobacteriia > Leptolyngbyales > Leptolyngbyaceae > Leptolyngbya. The sequence continues at coordinate 2,313 of CAXTDB010000467.1, forward strand.
CCATTACTCGCCGCAGGCTGTCTTTGCATCATAGCCAATTAGCTTTCGACGGTCAGTGTACGTGGGCATTGTTGTGCATTAGTAAATAACCAGGATGTTTTCTCTATTCCAGGTTTTGGAATAGAGAAAACATCGGTGCATCATGATAAAGCAAGCAGCGATAAGTCCTCATCTTCATAAAATAATTTGATCGCGTCAAAATTCTGACGCAGCAAATTCTCAACCTGTGATGTCGAGCAGTTACCAAGGCGAAGTCAAATAACTTTCGGTGGGTTTCCAAGTACTAAGCTTAGGTCGTGCATATCTGCATCTTTCGAGACGATCATCAAATTATTGTCCTTTGCATAATCCCAAACAGCTGGATCGATTGTTGCCTTCATGCCTACATCTCGAACGTGAAATGAACTTGGGAAAAGATCGCTCAAGCGGTTCGGCAACTTGGGCGACAGGTTTTTGTCAAAGAGTAGCTTCACGCGAATGATGAAGCAGTCATATATCGACGCTCACGATCGGCAGCGTAAGCAATACAGGCTTTTAAATCTTCTCGCGTTAGGTCAGGAAAATCGTCAAGAATTTCTGCTTCGGTCATCTCGGAAGCCAAATATTCAAGCACTTCATAAACCGTAATTCGCAAGCCACGAACGCAAGGCTTACCACCACGTTTGTTGGGTTCGATCGTGATGTAATTTCGGTAATTCATACGTTGAAAGTAGCTAAATATTAACCAAATTATAACTTTGCAGCAGCAATTGATTCACCGTTGACTTTAGATGATTCAGTTTCCACTTCACTGATTGCATACAGGATTGAATCTCTGCGGGCGTATTTAAGGCTGCAAATTGCAACTCTGGATCGATCAGCAAGTCCAACACCAGTTCCTTGTATGTATTACCCCAAATACAGATCCCACAATAATTTGGACGGAATGCTAACAGATAATACCAAATTGAAAAAAGGGAGTGACAAATGAGAGACTAAGTTCTGCCG
>CAXTDB010000468.1:0-3271 GCA_964242045.1 uncultured Leptolyngbya sp.
AATTATTCACGAAAAATTCGGCGATGGCATTATGAGCGCGATCGATTTCACGCTCGAAATCGACAAAATCGAAGACCCAAAAGGCGAGCGCGTTCAAGTCACAATGAACGGGAAATTTCTCCCTTACAAGAAGTGGTAGATTTCTGGAGCGCGTTGCGGAAACTCATCTACACTGGTCGAAGTCATTGATCCCGTACTGTTGATTGAAATGCCGATGCGCGCTCCTCATTCTGCAAGTTGTTCCTGTCCCGTTCATGACCCCCAAACAAAACAACGTCAGCTTTTATCGGCTCTGATTGTGGTCGGGAGCTTTGCCGGAGTGGAAGGCGCGATCGGCTTATCAAGCCATAGCTTAGCGCTCGTTGCCGAGGCAGGACATTTAGTATCCGACTGTTTCGCGCTGGTGTTAGCATTACTCGCAACGCGAATCGCTCAATCTCCGATGCAGTGGGGATGGATCGGCGAGAATACCGTGTCGATTAAACCGAGTCGATCGCCGGAAACCTGGGCGGCATTATTGAACGGATTTGGACTGGTTGCGGTGTCGCTGTGGATCGTTTGGGAAGCGATCGCCAGATTTCAGATTGCCACTCCTGAAATTTCCAGCTTACCGATGTTGATTACTGCGATCGTCGGTTTAGCGGTCAACGGAATTAACATTGCGATTCTGCATCAAGGCAGTGATCTGGATTTGAACTTACGCGCAGCATTTCTGCATGTGGTTGCCGATGCGTTAGGGGCAGTTGGGGTAATTATTGCCGCGATCGCAGTTGCCGTCTTTCATTGGATGTGGGCGGATAGCGCGATTAGTTTAGCGATCGCTTTCTTAATCTTAGTTTCCACGATTCCTCTAATTCGTCAGAGTATTCAAGAGCTACGACGTTCGCTATGATTGGCTTACTGACAGCGAAGTGAGGCACTATGGCATGAACATCGCAAAAGCAAAGAAGTTGACCTTTAAGGAATACTTAGACTTCTGTGAAACGAGTCAACAGCGCTACGAATTGGTTCGGGGAGAATTGCAACTGATGACCTCTCCTACGTGGTTACATTTTCTGATTGCCAAGTTTCTAGAGCGGGCATTTGAGAGTGAAATTTCAGAATTGCAGCATTCGTGGATGGTTGTGCAGGGGGCTGGACAGCAAACGACTGACGATACTTCAAGATTACCAGATGTTTCGATCGTGCCTTTTGATGCCATTTCAGACTGTCTTGATCAAACTGCGGTTTTAACGATCGCTGCCATTCTGGTCGTAGAAGTTGTAAGCGATAGCACTGCGCTGCAAGACTATCGGGAAAAGGTGACAGAGTACCAAAACAAAGGAATTCGAGAATATTGGATTGCTGATCCTGATCCGTTTGGGGCAGCAAAATATATTGGTTCTCCTAAGCGTCCGACGGTTAGCGTTTATTCACTCATCGATGGAGTTTATCAAGTGAAACGATTTCAGGGGAGCGATCGCGTGATTTCCTCTACGTTTCCAGCCCTGCAATTAACAGCAGAAGAAATTTTGAGAGCTGGAAGATCAGTTACACCGGAGGCACGATCGGTAAACTAGCATCCTGCTCGATGTTGCCAAGATTACTCGTGTTTACCCGTCCAGCGCTCAAGAATCGGTATGTTTCTTGATACAAGCTTTGCCAGAATCGATTACTCATGTTTTGGCTCACCTCGGTCGGATCAACCATGGGATGAGGCACGAGGTCTTCTTTGGGATACAGAAAGAATCGATGACCTTCGCCTTCTCCGCCAATGCGTTGATAAAAGTCTTGATTCGTTTCGATGTCGGCTGCATCTTCGTTTTCAGTCAGCACTAGAAAAGTGGGAATGTGCGAGAGCGATCGTACCGATGCTTCACTCAAAACGACACTGCCAAAGCGATCGGCAGCGGTCAAGCATCCGATCGGAAATCTCAAATTTGCATCCCAACCTGACTCGCTAAGATCTAACGGTCCTGCTAGGTTCACATATTGCCGCCGCTCTTTGCCAAAAATCTTCAGCAAGGGCGCATAAGCGACGACACCGCGAACGCGATCGGGACGCGATGCCGCTAAGCCCAACGCTACTGCACCTCCAACCGACAGTCCAACCGTGAAGACGTTTCCCGGCATTGCATCGAGTTCGGTTAATCTCGCTTGAGCTTCGGTGAGATAGTGCAAATGCGACGAAGTGAAATAGCGATCGAAGTCAGGATCATCGCTCGATTCCAGCGATTTCACAATGTCAAGCAGATTCGGTTCGATTAAGATCAATCTTGCCATCAATCCCATTTGCTGCATAAATCCGGGGCGCACGGCTCCCGGATTGCTCATGAAGTTCTGGATAAATGTTTGCAGCACCGGATCGTTTTGAATCTTCGCTTTTAGCGGTTCTGCATATTCGGGTTTGAGATCAACTTGACACCAATTTTTCGCAGGATTGATCAGCGGATGTCCTGCGATCGAAGGTTGGTAAACATTGAATCCGTTCTGAAACAGATAGTCTGCTAATCGCCACATCTGATGCGGTTTGGCGCTGAATCCGTGAAAGATCATCACAGTGCCGCGAATTGGTTGTCCGGCTTGGTGAAATAAATAGTACGGCAGTGCGCCTTCTCGACGATCGGGATTTTGATTCAAAGACTGAATGTGGGCATCGATCGCGGATTTGGTTTGATCAATTTGTTCAAGCGTTGGGATCGTCTCAGCGGCAATATTCATGGGGGTTCTCTATTTAGAAAGGTCTTAAAACGACGATCCAGGCTGTTTCAGGAACTCGATTTCTTCCGGAGTAGAGGGTCGATCGAGGATTTGATTGCGGTGGGGAAACCGCCCAAATCGTTTGATCACCGTTTGATGCCGGAGAGCATAATCGTAAGTGTCTTTTAGCTCAGGGTTGTCCCTAAATTGCTCATATAACCGTACCGATTCGTTTTGGTCATCCAGGTTTTCACTGTGTTCGAGCGGCAAATAGAAAAAGAATCGCTGGACTGGAGGAAATTGCTGATCAAATCGAGCCGCGATCGCACGTTTCACGATGTTCAGCGCTTTTGGATCAGTAGCGAACGATCGAGGTGCGCCCCGAAATAGATTGCGTGGAAACTGATCGAGGACAATCACTAAGGCTAAGCAGCTTTCGGGTGAATCGCTCCAGTAATCGAGTTGATCCGACGCGGCTTGCTCATAGACGGGAAGAAAGCGCGATCGAACTTCCGCATCAAAGTCTGGATTTTTGGTAAACCAGACCTTTCGCATCTCTAGCGTTTCCCCAAACCAAAACGATAAAACTTCA
>CAXTDB010000469.1:0-3252 GCA_964242045.1 uncultured Leptolyngbya sp.
AAAACGCCGCGATCGGTTTACACCGCTTCTCCAGGGCGACAGGCAAATCGACCCGATCAAGTGACTCCGATCGGAAACTTCTATCTTTCGGGAAGTTACACGATGCAACAGTATCTAGGGAGTATGGAAGGAGCCGTGCTTTCTGGTAAGCTGACAGCGCAGGCAATTACGAACGCGCCTGTCTCTACCACGACTGAACCAAAACGTTTAGTCACCAGTAGCAATTAGCGCTTTGTCAACCTTTCCATCCGTCCTACGAATGCTGCAATTGCCCGAACAACCCTCTTCCTGTGTACGATCGCTGGCTTCTGTCGATGAGGCTTACGAACAGTGCCGCCAACTGATGGAACACTTTACCAAGTCTTTCTATTTGGCGACGCTGTTGTTTCCCGCTGAAAAACGACGAGCGATCTGGGCGATTTATGTCTGGTGTCGTCGCACCGATGAATTAGTCGATGGCTTTAACGGTAAATCTGCCACCGATGAAACGTTGGATCACTGGGAAAGACGGCTTGAAAAGATTTTTGCAGGCTACCCAGAAGATGATTTCGATGTGGCATTAGTAGACACGGTGGAACGGTTTCCGATCGAGATTCAGCCCTTCCGCGACATGATCGCCGGACAGCGGATGGATCTCTATCGCAGTCGCTATGAGACGTTCAATGAGCTTTATTTGTACTGCTACCGGGTAGCAAGCACCGTAGGCTTAATGTCTACGAATGTGATGGGACTAGCTGAGCCAGATATGTCTGCACCTTGGTATCGTCCAGAGCCAGGATATTCGCCGCTCGATGATGCGATCGCGCTGGGTGTAGCAAAGCAGTTAACGAACATTCTGCGCGATGTCGGTGAAGACGCGCGTCGGGGTCGGATCTATTTGCCAATGGAAGACTTAGAGCTATTTGGCTATACCGAAGACGATTTGTTTAAAGGCGTGAATGACGATCGCTGGAAAGCGCTGATGCAGTTTCAGATTCAGCGGGCGCGCAAGTTTTATACTCAGGCAGAGCGGGGAATCGGCTGGCTGAACGAGGATGCACGATGGCCCGTTTGGTCGGCGTTGATGTTGTACAGTCGGATTTTGAATGCGATCGAGAATAATAATTACGACAATTTCAATCGTCGGGCGTATGTGCCTGGGGTGCGGAAGATGACGCTGTTACCGATTTCTTGGTTGAGAGCAAAGGTGCTGTAGATCTAAGCTTTTCGCTTCGGTTGCAGATTCGGAAAGTCGATCGCACCGAAGCGAAAACTCACCCTAATCACGCTGCGCGCGTACCCCTTCTGGTAAGGGTCTACCTTTTGGTTCTGGCAGCGAAGGACGGCGTTCATATGGCAGCGGAATGTACTGCACTGACGGGCGACCCCCTTGAGGCTGCGGATACAGTTCCATCAGATCGTAAATTTCTCGATCGAGTCCCACTGTAATCGGCAGTCCCATTTCTGACGCTTCTTCGACGGTAATCGGATAGTCGTGTGTTACTTTCCCTGTCGTTAAAGCATCGATCACCGATTCGATCTTCTCCGGTGCGATCTTTTGATTCGGAACATTATCTTTAAGCAGTGTTCTGACAAAGCGCTGAACTTGTGCGATTGCTTTGCGCGACAAGTCCGCCATGATTAGCGTCTGATCGTCAATCTCTCCGATCGGCTTCTGTTCCACCACTTTCAGAACGCTTGCTGCGGGGAAGTTGCCTAACTGCGGATCGACTGGGCCTAACACTGCATTCGCATCCATCACAATCTCATCGGCTGCTAATGCCAGCATGGTTCCACCGCTCATTGCATAGTGCGGAACATAGACAGTGACTTTTGCAGGATGGCGAATTAAGGCACGGGCAATCTGTTCGGTTGCAAGAACGAGTCCGCCTGGCGTATGAAGAATTAGATCGATCGGCACATCTGGCGGAGTGAGGCGGATCGCGCGCAGGATTTGTTCAGAGTCTTCGATCGTAATGTAGCGAGACAGCGGAATCCCTAACAAGCTAATCGACTCTTGACGATGCACGAGCAAGATCACGCGGCTATTTCGCTTGCGTTCGATGTCTTTTAGCGTGTTGTAGCGCCGCATTTCGGTTTGTCGTCGTTGCCAAAGCGGTTGCAGCGAAGAAAATAGGAAAAATACCCAGATCAAATCAAAGAAACTGAAAGTCATAGAACTTAACACCGAGAATGATGATTCTATTGTTTCAGTTTCGATTTGGCGAAATCTCTGCCTTGAGAATTAAACGAAAGATGATTTAAACCAAGCCTCGCACTAAGCCAACGAACACCCCTTCGATCGCGACTTCTTCGGCTTGCTTCTCGATCACCGGATAGCTCGGATTCGCAGGCTGCAAAATAATCTGATTGCCGCTCCAAAACAAATGCTTTAAGGTCGTCTGCGTTTCAAATCGCGCGGCAACAATTTCGCCGTTTTTAACTGTGTTTGGCTCAGATTCTTTTCTTAGGATTACGACATCGCCATCTGCGATCGCAGCCCCGATCATACTATCGCCCCGCACTCGAAGCGCAAAATACAGGCTCATTTGGTTCCGCCGTTTTCCGACAAAGTGCGGCAGCGTTGAAACATCGACGTATTCCTCAATGTCGGAGGTTGCGAACGTCTCTACCAGTCCGCCTGCTGCGATTACGCCGAGAATCGGGATGTTTCTTGATCGAGGTTTGCAAATCACTAGCGATTTTACTGAGCCTTCTTTCCAAGCGACATAGCCCGCATCTCTGAGATTAGTGAGATGAAACCGTATTGTGTCTTTCGATTTGTAGCCTAGAGCCTCAGCCATCTCACCGTAGGACGGCACAGAATGATATCGATCGATGTGATCTTCGAGCCAGTCTAGAAGTTTTTGTTTGGGAGGAGATAGCTCAGTCATAATCGCTTAGATCACTTGTACTTATTAGAATGCTTTGTTTTTATTTGTAATTCTAGATTTCTTTAACATTCCCGGTATCCTGCTTGAGTTCCAAGTTGCGCCCTAAAATAGAGATTGCACCGATGAGCCGAAGAAGTATGAGCGTAGAGTTTCTGGATGCGTATGATGTGGTTGTGGTCGGAGCCGGACATGCGGGATGTGAGGCTGCCTTGGCAACCGCGCGTTTGGGCTGTCGGACTTTGTTACTGACGCTGAACCTCGACAAAATCGCTTGGCAACCCTGCAATCCAGCGATCGGCGGGCCTGCAAAATCTCAACTGGTACACGAAGCGGATGCTTTGGGCGGTGAGATTGGCAAAATGGCGGATCGGACTTATCT
>CAXTDB010000470.1:0-3209 GCA_964242045.1 uncultured Leptolyngbya sp.
TCCTGAATTCGTAGAACAATTTCGAGCAGTTCTGTCGCTTCTTTCGGCTTCTGTAGGTCGTAGCCGAGCTTAAATGCAGCAGGAATTAGAATATCGTGCCAAACTTTAGGGGGAGAGATCCGAGTTTTACAGACCTCAATCAGAGTGAGAATTTCTGACGAGGGAAGAAACTGGTTCAGAATGTCTTTGATAGCTTCAAGGGCTAGGGCTGGATCGAATGTAGAGGGTTCAGTTTGAATTTGGTAGATTAGTCCAATTTCTTCAAAAATATCAGGCGTAAACAACCCGATCTCGATCGAGAGTTTCACCAAATGCCATAAGTTGTCAATGTAATCTGACGCAATTTCTCGGATATGCTGCCGAATTGCCCACGCCATCGAATAATCGCAGAGAGATTCACGGCGTTCTGCCTCAGTCTGCAAAATGCTGACTAGCTCTGCATTGCCTTGCTCAGTCTGATCGGAATCTATTTCAGAAAGGGCAAATAGCCAAGTCGTCTGAGCTTCTGCTTCCTCTCCCTGTAATAAGAGCAGTAACCCGTAGTGCCAGTAGTGAGATTGAATCTCAGGTTCCGCTTCGATCGCTTGCTCATAGAGGGTTGCTGCTCGATCGTATCGTCCTTGAACTAAATAATCACGGGCTTGCTGTTGCCAGGGTGTAGACGTGTCAGCCGGGGGCGTTGGAGTCATCGTCATGAGGGGTTCACACAAAAAAGCTGACCTAGTATGGACAGCTTTAGGAAAAATATAACGCTCGAAAACAAAGTGGGCAGAAATAGTTCTACCCACTCAAAAATTGCTAATTGTATCAGTGTTATCCTACTTGGTCACAACTTGAGTGGTAGCTGCACAAGAGGTACCGCTACTTGGAACAGCAGCAGTAGCAGCAGCGGCAGTTGGAGCAACAGATTCGCACAAGATTGCAGTCGTATTTGCTTCGCTGTTCGCCCCAATGTTAGTGGTTAAGAACACACCACCCGTGTATGCTTTGACAGCACCAGCATTAGTGGTAGGAGAAGAATAGTTAGCCGCACTTGCAGTACTTCCAGTGTTACTAGGGGCAGAAATACCATAAGTGTAGTTTGTCGTTTGAGATGGAACTGGGTTTGACAGATTTGCCAAGCTTTGTGCAAACGAGCCGTTTTCTGCAAAGTTAGATTGTTGAAGACGGTTCAGTGTACCCACGTACTGTTTTGCTTCAGATTGACGACCTTTCGCAGCTTGGTTGAGGAACGAAGGAAGCGCGATCGCGGACAGAATACCGATAATGATGATCACAACGAGCAATTCAATCAGGGTGAAGCCTTCTTCTTTCTTTTTCGACAGCAGATGATTGAGAAATTTTGCCTTCAGTTCAGATTTCATGAGAAACGTTTCTCCTTCTAAGGTGCGGTTTGTTTGAACTTCTAACGCCTGAATTTAATCTGCCCTACAAGATTCGGTTTCATATCACTGCACTTCAGAAAGTTGAGATTAGGTGAGCGGCGATCGCACTTTCTAACGCATTAGCACCTTTATACTAGGATCAGAAAATCGCGTTGGAGATCCGATCGATGGTCACTCAGCAGCAAACATCCAGCGAAATCATTTATCCGGTAAGTGACGGCAAACCAATGGCGGATAACACCAAACAATTTCGCTGGATTGTAGTGATCGAGCAGAATTTAGAGTGGTTGTTTGCCGATCGCGCAGATGTGTTTATCGCGGGAGACTTGCTGTGGTACCCAGTCGAGGGCAACAATCGGCTAAGTACTGCGCCGGATGTCATGGTTGTATTTGGTAGACCGAAGGGAGACAGAGGCTCTTACCTACAATGGCGAGAGGATAACGTTCCACCTCAAGTCGTGTTTGAGATTTTGTCCCCCGGCAACACTCCACGAGAAATGAGCCGTAAGCTGCTGTTCTACAATACCTACGGAGTCGAGGAGTACTATCTTTACGACCCAGATGGCAATCAGTTATCAGGATGGTGTCGATCGGAAGATCCCTGGTTAGACCAAATTGACTCAATGACCGGATGGATTAGTCCCCGATTGGGAATTCGGTTTGAGCTAGGAGAAGAATTGCAGTTGCATCGACCGGATGGAGTTCCCTTTTTCTCGTTCGCTGCAATCAATCAAATGCTGGATCAGGAGCGTCAACGGGTAGAACAAGAACGCCAACGCGCGGAACAAGCGGAACAACAAGCGGAACAAGAACGGCAACGCGCAGCCGAAATGGAAGCCTTACTGCAACAATATCGCGATCGCTTCGGAGAATTAGACCAATAGCAGGATTTTTCGGCTTTGAAACCTGCGGATCTAACATCCAATAAAATCACGTGGCATAATGGTGTGTCTGGAATCTTTAGGGGACTTGATAGCACTCCCAAAACTACTTTACTAAGGAGAAAAAATGGCACGAGTGATGGTCGTTGGAGCGGGTGGGGTGAGCCGCGTTGTTACCCACAAACTTGCTGCACTGGAAGAGTTTGATGAAATCTTACTCGCCAGCCGAACTCTGGATCGATGTAATCAGATCGCTCAGAGTATTTCTAAAAAATCCATTCAAACCGCACAACTCGATGCGGATGACGTGCCCCAAACTCTAAAGCTGATAAAAGCGTTTCGTCCCGATATTTTGATCAACGTGGCTTTGCCGTATCAAGATCTAGCGCTGATGGATGCCTGCCTCGAAGCTGGAGTTCATTACCTCGATACGGCAAATTATGAGCCTCCCGACGATCCGAAGTTTGAATATCGCTGGCAGTGGGCCTATCACGATCGCTTTTTTGAAGCAGGATTGACGGCAATTCTCGGCTGTGGCTTTGATCCCGGTGTGACGGGCATTTTCACTGCTTACGCTCTTAAACATCACTTCGATGAGATTCACGAACTCGATATCGTTGATTGCAATGCGGGAAGTCATGGGCGAGCCTTTGCCACGAACTTTAACCCCGAAATTAATATTCGCGAGATTACGCAACCGGGGCGCTACTACGAAAAAGGCGAATGGGTGACAGTTCCCCCGCTTTCGGTGCATCAATCGGTGGCTTATCCTGAAATTGGCGATCGTGAATCTTATCTGCTTTATCACGAAGAACTCGAATCGTTGGTCAAACACATTCCGACTCTAAAGCGGGCGCGGTTCTGGATGACGTTTTCCGAGAGCTATCTGACTTATCTTCAAGTGCTGCAAAACTTGGGATTAACGCGAATCGATCCGGTGGAC
>CAXTDB010000471.1:0-2001 GCA_964242045.1 uncultured Leptolyngbya sp.
CAAAGTACGCCCAGGTGGATTAGTGGCATTTCTTACATCAGTTGGTACGATGCAATCGTCGAAAGCAGATGAAGTTCGGGCAGTCTTAGCGGAGAAGGCAAATCTCGTTGCCGCATTCCGTCTACCTGGAAACACCTTTAAGCACTTTGCTAACACAGAAGTTACGGCTGACTTGCTCATTCTACAAAAGCTGGGCAATGGCATCGAGCCAAACGGGATGAATTGGCAGTCAATGGGTGAAACTGAAATTTTGAACGATGAAGGAAATAAGCTTGTCACCAATCAATATTTCTTAGATCATCCCAACCATGTTTTAGGGAGTTGGAGCCGAGACAAGCTTTATCCGAATGAGCGGTTAGCAGTTGTTTCCGACGGGCGCGATGTAATTTCAGCACTCGAACAAGCCTTTACTCAATTGCCCGCCAATCTTTACCGAAATTTAGAGAATTCCTCCCAAACAGAGCAAGCAAAAACGCTAATTCCACCAGAACTACAAGGAAAAGCACCAAGTGGCAGCTTTATTTATCACAATGAAAGGCTATGGCAATCAACTGGGTATGTCTTAGTCGAATCTGCCGTTTCTGGGCGACCGCGCGATCGCATTTTAGGACTGATTGAAGTTAGAAACGCACTGCAAGAGGTTTATGCTGAACCGATTCGAGCAACTTTCGGCTCAGCTATTTGAAGAGTGGAAAGAACAGAAGATTAATCCTGAAATGAATTCGGAGATTGCCGCACACATTGAAACGATTTTGACCTACAAAGCAACAATCGATTCTGATACCATCGTCGGGGCTGAACGCGAACAACTGATCGAACAGGAGCGCATCGCAACCACTGCTGTTGTTGAGGCTTGGTACGATCGCTTTGCTCCAGGCATTCAAGTCGTTGTAGAACGATACCCTCAAATTGACCTCAATCCGCGATTTGACGATCGAACTGCATTTTTAGATGTAACTCGTGAAATTCGTGCAGCAATCATTCAAGCCGTTCCGACTGCGACTGAGACGTATGACACGGTGAGACTCGCTGAAGCAACAGATAGCATCCGCGATGCGCTCTATTTCCTTGATCGCAATCGCGTTTTTGCAAACTCAATCTCGGTGCTGGCTCAACAACTTCAAGCTGATTTAGCCAATCGAACTTCAGCAGATGTCCAGAATCGCCGCATTGCTTTCAACGACCAATTTGAGCGATCGCTGCTGCAAATCAGAAGCGACCATCTTCGGCTCTACCGCGTTCTATCGACTGATTCAACCTACAAGCAACAGGTGAGTGAGCAACTGTATCAGCAGTGGAATGAGAGGGTCGCTAACCATCTAGCACCTTCAGAAACGCTTGAAGAGCTTAAGAGTCGGCATCCTAGCTATACCTTTGATCAAAGCGCAGTTGGGACAGGACGATATTCTGACAGCATCCTTTTCGTGCATGATTCCGATGGTTCGGTTGCCGCTCATGTTAATGTTTCGCAACTTGGACAAACGGCTTACAGAGATGCCCAGCAACAAATCGAGCGGCATGAGACAGATCGCGCTACTGAACCACTCCCATCGTTGCGAACCGAGTTTCCTGGATTACGCTTTGAGCGTCGAATCGGTGATGTGGGCTGGGTGGTAGATGCCTTTGACAAAACAAGTCGCGAGCGTATCTCCATTGGCAGACTAACAGATCGTCAGAACAATCCTACGCCAGATCAACTCGCTAAATTTAAAACAACTCTGAGGCAGAAAGGCTACTCTACAGAAACTGCCGAAACAACCGTTAATCCAATACTAGAATCCAACGAGGCAAGCGTCGAAGACTTTCAGGAGCTAGGCGATCGCATTCGAGCGAGAGCCGGAGCAATGCGAATTCTTCGGGTTGCCGATCGCGCCTTTGATTCCCTGCTTCAATCAGGAGCGCTCCGCCTCGGTTCAACCTGGTGCGAAGGAACTTACGAAGGCTACACGATTCGCTTGGAATCAGGACAGCCCTCGACCGTGCAAATCCGGTCGGCGAGTG
>CAXTDB010000471.1:2011-3180 GCA_964242045.1 uncultured Leptolyngbya sp.
GTGGCAGCTTGCAGCTTACGGCTGATGCTGCAACCGGACAGATTGACACAAATGCCACGTACAGAATTTCTAGCGACGACCTCGATCGCTGGAAACAGATCGACCAACAGCTAACGGAAGCAGGTTTTGGCGCAGGATTTCAGCGACAGTTGACCTTCGCTGCCAGTGCAGTCAAGGCACTGAGATTGACTGGTGAAGCAATCATGAGCAATCAACCGTTGCCGTTTGCCGTTGAGCGAGACTTGATCGTGCGTGGCAATGGCATTACCTCCCTACTGCAACTCAATGAAACGAATCTTCCACTGGTTTATACAGAACTTCAAGAAGAACTAATTGAGCATGACAAGAAGCTTTCCCCGAATCGTGCAGGCGAACTTGCAGCCGCACGATTGTGGAACGGACTGCAAACATTGAGCAATCAGCTTGAAGAAAAAGCAGGGCACACTTCTCTGACTCCAGACGAAGAAGCGTTTTACGATCGTGTATTTGTCGAGGAGTGGAATTGGAAAAGTCAAATCATTGACTGGAGTAAAACGCGCACCGTTTTACAAGACCTAAACGATCCTTACGCTCAAGTTTCAGTTTTTGAGTTGATCGGAGCGCAAACGCAGTTAGAAGCGCTGCCGCAATTTACCGCAATGCAACAAGAAAATTCAGAAATTATCCTACAAGATCAAACCCTTGAATCCCTCCGCCAGCTTAATTCGCGACCCGCTTCGCTCGATCGATATCTAGCGCAAAAGCTTGAAACCCCCACTGCGATCGTGCTAATTCACTCCCCATCAAGTCGAATTTATGAATCGTTCGGAGAAGACGCAAAAGCAGTCGCCATTGCGATGTCCGCCTCGGCTCGAACACTCGATATTGAGGGAATTGAAGTTGCTCAACAGCACATTCCCCATCCTCAACTTGAGGCATTCCTTCACCAGTTGAGGCAAGAAAGCGCGGTTGTTGTTTGTCATTCTGCAAGCGAGAAAGAAGTTTTAGAACCATTTGCTCAAGGACAACTTCCTGATTCTGTTCTAAGCGTTAAGAATCCTGTTTTGATTTTTGAGGGAGGAAGTGTTTCTCTCAGCATTGAAGAAATTACTTCAATTTCCAGCATCTTCGATCGTAAAGATGAGTTGACTCAGCCTGACTTGAGACATGATTTAGCACAAGTGCTGCGA
>CAXTDB010000472.1:0-1632 GCA_964242045.1 uncultured Leptolyngbya sp.
TAGTTCTCGATACTTTCCCCTACAACGGTGCAACTACAACGCTCGAAACGCTCTGGCGAGAGATTCCGATTGTGACTCGAGTGGGTGAGCAGTTTGCTGCACGCAATAGTTACACGATGATGATGAATGTTGGCGTAATTGAGGGAATCGCTTTTAGCGATCGCGAGTATATTGAATGGGGGATACGGTTAGGAACGGATGCAGAGCTACGGCAAAGCATTATTTCTAAACTGCATCACTCAAAGCGATCGGCTCCTCTCTGGAATGGCAAACAGTTCGCTCGTGAAATGGAACGAGCTTACGAACAAATGTGGGCGATTTACACAAAAAGCTGAGCGATTGTTTTTGAACTATATTTATCACTGGAGGTTGCTTTGACTGCTTCAGTTATTTTCGATCGCGTTGTTCCCACTGAAATCACGAAATCCCTTAAAATTCTCGTTCTCACAAATCTTTATCCACCTCAAGTTTTAGGCGGATATGAACGCTCGATCGCAGATTGTGCCAGAGTGCTACAACACCGAGGACATCAAGTTCTAGTTTTAGCTGGCGATGCTCCAGAATTCTTTGCAGTTCATGAGAGTCGCTATGCAGAACCCCCTCTCGATCGCAGCTTCTCATTGCTAGGCGAATGGTCATCAGAAGGAGCGAAATGGTTTAGTCAAGATATTGTAAACGAGCGCTTGCAGCAGAATATTCAAGTCCTACATCAGTGCATTGATACTTTTCAGCCAGATGTCTGCTTAGCTGGAAATTTAGATTTTCTGGAAGCAGGAATCGAACTGATTGATGTCCTGTTGGGGCGAAGAATTCCGATCGCGCACTATGTGATGAATGCTCAGCCAGGTTATCCTGTTGAACTTACGCCGCAACATGCCACTTATCGCTATATCACCTGCAGCGAGTGGATGATTCACAGTTTTGCCTCAGCAGGTTATCCGGTCGCTACTGCTCAAGTGGTGTATCCTGGTGCAGACGTAGATGCTTTCTATCAAGCAGAATTGCCGAAACGCGATCGCCTCAGAATTGCTTATGCAAGTTTAGTCGCTCCTTATAAAGGAGCCGATGTTTTAGTTGAAGCGCTGGCGATCTTGAATGCAAGTGGTGTCGAATTTAGTGCCACGATCGCGGGCGGAACCTTTCAGCCCGATTTTGTAGAAGCCCTGAAAGCCTTTACCATTGCCGAAGACTTACAAGACAAAGTTCAATTTACAGGCGCATTATCGCGGCAACAACTGCAAGATCTCTACAAATCCCACAATGTTCTAGTCTTTCCTTCGCGCTTTCAGGAACCTTTTGGTATCAGCCAAATCGAGGCAATGGCAGCAGGACTCACGCTAGTTACAAGTGGTACAGGCGGCGCAGGAGAGATTATTGCTCAACAGGGTGTAGATGGACTATTGTTCGAGTCGGAAAACTCCTTGGATTTAGCAGATGTGCTGTCGTCTTTATCAAGCGATCCTGAGCAATGGGAATCAATCGCCCGCTGCGGTCAGGTCAGAGCTATCACAGAATTTAGTCAAACCAAAGCAGTTGAGCAGTTAGAAGCCATCTTTACTGAGTTAATTCAACTCAATGCTTTTAAGCTGAATGCCAAACTTTACTCGATTGGACGCTATCAGATTCTGCTTC
>CAXTDB010000472.1:1669-3178 GCA_964242045.1 uncultured Leptolyngbya sp.
GCTATCAAAGTTCCTGGCAGAGATACGATAAGGCTCTTGGATACATCGCTAAAGCTATCTTTGACAAGTATCCTGACTCTAGCGCGATCGACATTGGCGCAAATGTGGGTGATACTGCCGCTCTCATTCGTAATCACACGGATGTTCCCATTCTCTGTATCGAAGGAAGCACTGCCTTTACTCCCTATCTAGAGCATAATGCTTCAATCATTGGTGAAATTCAAATAGAGGACTGTTTCGTCGGGGAGCAAGATGAATTGCTCTCTATTGAGCGAGTTAACCACCATTCAGGCACAGCTTCGATCGTGAAATCTCGAAATTCAGAGAACAAAATAGCAATGAAAAGCCTGAGAACGATTGTTGAATCTTACCCTCGCTTTCAAAATGCAAAGTTGCTCAAGACTGATACTGATGGCTTTGACTTCTCAATTCTTAGGAGTTCAAGTTCTCTGATATCTTCAATGTTGCCTGTACTCCATTTTGAATATGACCTGACATTTCAGAAAAATGCTCCGATCGACGCAATCGATACTCTTAAGACGCTTTGTGAAATCGGCTATGAGAAGTTTCTCGTCTATGACAACTTCGGAAACTATCTCATTTCTCTATCAAAGCCCGACCATGAGAAATTCAGGGACTTAAACGCCTATCTTGTTTCAAATCGTCGTATCAGTGGAACGACTGCTGTGTACTACTTCGATATCTGTGCATTTAGCACAGTAGATATTGATCTGTTTGAAAATGTGCGACAGCTTGAGTTAGAAATTCTTGAACACTGAATCTACTCTCCAGTTGGAAACAAATTCTGCTCAAACCTCTTAACTTGATGATGTAGGACTTCTAAAAACATGGTTCTTTTTGTTCCCCGATTAAAGGCTCTTGGACATCTCGAAAACATTCAAATTGTTGTTGGCATTGTTGGATCACGGAAGATTCTACAAGACGATGACTACGGTTCTACGGCATGGTCATCGCTTGGTCAGCATCTGACGATTTATGGATTTGATGCAGATGCAGATGCCTGCGACGAGGCAAATGCTGAACTCGAAAAAAGGCAAATTCCTTGGAAAGAAAAACATACTCCTCTAGCACTTGCCAGCACTACTGGAGAGGCAACCCTCTACGTTACAGATCATCCTGCTTGTAATTCTCTATATCCTCCAAATGAAGCTTTAGCCAATCGTTTCAATGGGTATCAGCATTCTATGAAAACGGTATGTACTGTAGAGATTGAGACAACCACGATCGATGAGTTCTGCGATCATGAGAACGTTCAATTTGACTTCCTTCAAGTTGATGTTCAGGGGGCTGATCTTGATGTGCTAAAAGGTGCAACCTCAGCCCTCGAAAATGCTCTCCTGGGTGTTCTGGTCGAGGTCGAATTTGTTCCGCTATATCTCCAACAGCCATTGTTTACAGATGTTGATTTGTTTCTGAGAAGCTATGGACTCTCTTTGTTTGACCTGATCACAGATAATCTCTGGTGTCGAGTCACGCGCTCATGTTCGC
>CAXTDB010000473.1:0-3170 GCA_964242045.1 uncultured Leptolyngbya sp.
CTCGATGTGTCCACCAAACAAACCCCAATGTCCCGGATACGCAATATTCGGCATGTTGTCTCGTAGCTGTAAAAGAAATTGATCCCCTTGATAGAGAATTGCAATTGCGACTTCTGGTTTCATTGCTGTTCGATGTAAGCAGCGCTTTGATCCTGTCCCGCGAGATCAATTTTTTGCAGTCGAACCTTACCCTGAACATTCACTGAATTGCCGATCGTCGGAACCGTCTGACTCGTCACAACCCAAACGCTACCCGTTTCGTCTTGCACTTCATACGCCCGCTGTCCGCCCATTAGAGGCGCTTGAGCTTTAATTTTGCCTTCTATCTGAACAACCCGATCGCGCTTCGAGCTAACTTGACTAATCTTCACTCGTTCACCCGGTATCATCGTCAGCACATTGTTTGATGCTGCGGGTAAATTTGAAGAAGCACTACAGCCGATCGTACTGAAACACAGAAACACCATTCCAATGCTTGAGAACCGCATAACGTTACCTGCCTAACACATCGCCAAAATCCACGAATCGCATTTGACGCACGAACGGCGCGAATCTGCGAAACTATAAAAGTCAATCTTCAATAATGCAAAAGATCGTGACCCAAAACCGGGAGAACGAACCAAAAATTTGATCAATCAACCTGAGAAGTCTTGGTTCACATTCTGAACGATCTTTCGATATTTTGGTCACTAAATTTTGCATCGAACGGGTTCCTATGTCTTCGATCGCTCAACTCCTCGACGGAAAAGCTCTTGCTCAAAAGATGCAAGCCGCACTCACCGAACAAGTTCAAGCCCTCACTGCTAAAAATGGTCGCGCCCCCGGTTTAGCCGTTCTCATGGTCGGGGAGAATCCAGCCAGTGCCGCGTATGTTCGCAACAAAGAAAAAGCCTGTGCTGCGGTGGGGATCGCGTCTTTTGGCAAGCACTTTCCGGCTGAAACAACTCAAGCAGAACTCGCCGCGACGATCGAGCAATTAAACCAAGACGATCGCGTTGATGGCATTCTCGTGCAGTTACCGCTCCCCGCTCACCTTGATAGCGTTGCGCTGCTGAATCAAATTCACCCGGATAAAGACGCAGACGGCTTGCACCCGATGAATTTGGGGCGATTAGTCAGAACCGAGCCAGGATTGAGAAGCTGTACGCCTTATGGTGTGATGCGGCTGTTAGAAGAATACAACCTCGATCCAAGAGGCAAAAAAGCGATCGTCGTCGGGCGCAGTATTTTAGTTGGAAAGCCGATCGCGTTAATGCTGCTCGATGCAGATGCGACGGTGACGATCGCGCATTCTCGCACTCCGAATCTGGCAGAACTGACTCAAAGCGCAGATATTCTCATCGCGGCTGTCGGTCGCCCGAACTTAATTACGGCTGAAATGGTAAAACCGGGTGCGATCGTCGTCGATGTCGGAATTAACCGAGTAACCGATGAAACCGGGAAAAGCCGACTGGTCGGAGATGTTGATTTCAATGCGGTACAATCCGTAGCTGGATATCTTACGCCCGTTCCCGGTGGAGTTGGTGCGATGACTGTGACCATGCTGTTGCACAATACAGTATGGAGCTATCAACAGCGCTTCCAACATTAAGCAATATTTACAAAATCGCGCATTGAAATCGCAGGAGGAGATCGGAATGGTCGTGACAGGAGAAACGCAATCAAATCAAGCCTCCCAATTTGATTTGAAAGGCTATTTAGCGGCAAGACAGGCACAGGTCGAAACCGCCCTCGATCGAGCATTTCCCGTGGTCTTTCCCGACAAGATTTACGAAGCGATGCGCTATTCGCTGTTTGCAGGCGGAAAAAGATTGCGTCCAGTGTTGTGTCTTGCGACCTGCGATCTGCTCAAGGGTACGCCTGAAATGGCGATGCCAACCGCCTGCGCGCTCGAAATGATTCACACAATGTCTTTGATCCACGATGACCTGCCCGCAATGGATAACGACGATTATCGACGCGGAAAGCTAACCAATCACAAGGTATTTGGGGAAGCGGTGGCAATTCTCGCGGGCGATGGCTTGTTGGCGTATGCGTTTGAGCATATTGTCGAAGAGACGAAAAATGTACCGAGCGATCGCTTAATCAAAGTTGTATCGCGTCTGGGTCGTGCGGTTGGAGCCGCTGGACTCGTGGGCGGGCAAGTCGTCGATCTCGATTGCGAAGGCGTGAAAGATGTCAGCCTCGATACATTGAATTTTATTCATACGCACAAGACAGCAGCCCTACTCGAAGCCTCAGTTGTTAGCGGTGGAATTCTGGCGGGTGGTTCAGATTCCGACATTCAGCGATTGGCTCGCTATGCTCAAGCGATCGGTCTCGCCTTTCAAATTGTCGATGATTTGCTAGATATCACCTCGACGCAAGAAGAACTTGGCAAGAGTATCGGTAAAGATATGAATGTTGAAAAAGCGACTTATCCGCGTCTTTTGGGCATGGAAGAATCGCGCCGTCAAGCAGAACAACTGGTCGAACAAGCGAAAGCTGAAGTCGTTGGATTCGGGGAGACGGCTTTACCGCTGATGGCGATCGCAGATTACATTACCGCCCGCAAAAACTAGAAAATAGCCCTCTACCCTCAAAACGAATGCAGGACTTTGGTGACATTTTTGATAACAGAGTGCTGCTCTTAGCCCTCATTGCCTGTCTAATTGCCCAAGCGACAAAGCTAATCATCGAATTGATTGTGCATCGCAAAGTGAATTTTCGCGTACTGGTTGAGACGGGCGGAATGCCAAGTTCTCATTCGGCACTCGTGACCGCGCTGGCGACCGGAGTTGGATTAACTGACGGTTGGGACAGCACGCAGTTTGCGATCGCCACGATCGTCGCCTTTATCGTCATGTACGATTCCCAAGGGGTGCGTCAAGCTGCTGGCAAACAAGCCAAGATTCTGAATCAAATTATTGATGAGTTTTTCACAGGCGATCATCACTTCAATGAAGCGCGCCTAAAAGAATTATTGGGACACACTCCGGTTCAGGTGATTGTCGGATCGATTCTAGGAATCGTAGTTTGTGTGGTGGGCGATTGGTGGCTGGGGGGAAATTGGCGATCGTTATTCGTGCAAATCGCGGGCGTTCATTAACCACCAACACTGGATTCGGTTTGAACGACGGGTGTGAGCAATGTGAGTCGATCGCTTCTGACCAGCATCGCGGCGAATCCTC
>CAXTDB010000474.1:0-3153 GCA_964242045.1 uncultured Leptolyngbya sp.
CTGATCAAAGTCGTCGAGCGCTTTTTCGGGTTGAGCGAGCGAAGCGTAGACTTGCCCTCGACTCCCGATTGCCCAAGCATAATCAGAATTAATCTTGATCGCTTGATCGAGGTCTTTCAGCGCCAACTCATATTGACGAAGAATGCGGTGGGTTTCTCCTCTCAGTGCCAGCGCGACGGCTTTTGTTTGAGATAGAAGGTTAGGAAACTCGATTAGACTCGTTAGCATTTCCAAGCTTCCTTGCCAATTCTTCTGAACGGCTGCAAAGCAGCCGTCAACCAACAGCGAACCTATATTCTCAAGATCTGATTTTCCAGCATCCTTGCCCGCAGCAAGAACGAATCTACTCCAAGCCAACGCCAAGTCATGATTTTGCTGAAAAATCTTTAGAAATGCGTCAATGTCATCAGGTAACAGCGATTGATGCGTTTGGCAGAGCCGATGATAAAGGTGCTGCAAATTATGTAATACCCAATTTTTAGAGCGTGGAATATTGTCTAAATCTAGCTCATCACGCTGATTCGCATAATAAGTTGCTAATTTGATGTGTAACTCGTTCCAGTTCTGAGGAGATATTAGCCGTTTGTAGCGCAGCATCTGCACTCGCACAACGTTGTGATAACTCCAACCATTGTATTGTTCTTCAACAAACGGCATTTGCTTCAGCCACTCGAAAAGCTCGCCTGCTTGATCTGCATCTTGCAGGGCTGCGAGAACATCTCGATTAAAAACCAGTGTCAGCGCTAAATTCAGAGCAACTTGGCGGCGATTCGGATCATCAACCCACTTTAAGAATCGTTCAACTGCTGTCCCGCTTGGATCGCCAATTTGATCAGGACGACTCGGACTTTCTGCTGCTAAAGTAGCAACCAATAAAGGCAGACCACCAGATAGCTGCTGAATTACCTTGACGACTTGAGGATTAGTGATTCCCTTACGCGCTAGATACTGGTTAATTTCATCTTTCGTAAACGGCTTGAGGGAAAATCGTGTAATTGCGGATTCGTAATCTGCCCAGGCATCTTTATCCAATTCGTCTCGTCCCGCGACGATCAAAATAATGTTGATGGGCAGATCACCATATCGTTCCTCTAAAATCTCACGAAACCATAGGTCAAGAAATTCCGAGGTGCGCTCATAAGTGTCAAAGAATAAGACTAAGTTTGTCTTTTCCGCTACCTTACTGAGATCTTGCAGGAACAAAGGTGTTAGCACTTCTACAGGTTCCTGCACTAAACGGACTTCATCCTTATTTCCTAATTTCTTAGCGACGTATGATGCCCATTGACCTGTTTGAGTTGCGATCGCTTCTTCGTCAATGAACGGTGTAATTGCTCCGCTGCCGGGAACCTGTTTTGCCAATCCGAGTCCTGCTTTTGCCAGCGATCTTCCGAAAAAGATAGAGAATCCTTGAGGCAGTTCTGGATCTGCTTCTAATTCTTGCTTCTTTTGTCGATAGAGTTTGTAGCGATCGCTGAAGTGTGAGAGTTTGTACCCCTGCTGTTCTAACTGTTCCACAAGTCGCCCCATTACTTCAGGAACAGTCGTCTCGGAGTCAGTGACTGAGGCAGTGAGACAATGACTGTCTTCAGCAATTTGGCGAAACTGCCGTAATAAGGTTGTTTTCCCGACTCCGCCTTGCCCATAGATGTTGAAGAGAAAACACCAATTTTCAGGAGTTAGGGTTAAGTTAGATCGAAATGCCGCAACTTGCTCCTCGCGTCCAATAAACACAGTCTGTTGCTGCTTTCTAAGAATTGCTTGGCGGCTTCTAGGGTAATCAGGTAGGGTCATTTGTGATGAAGAAGTAATTCAGCTATTTCAGTCAGTCACTCTAAGACAAGGTAATTCGCATAGTCTAGTTCTAAAATACACCAGAAACAATTCTGGAATCTGAACTTCTCAAGTTAGCGATGAATTGACGCTTCTCAAAATTGATTAAGAACTACTCAATGCCAAGGCAACTAATCTTGCAGCGAGAGTAATAGTCTCAAATACTCTCTGACCAGGCAGCGGGTCTTGACGAGGATCGTATTGCACGATGATGCCCCGGATTCGAGGGTTACTGTTGAGTTGATCGATCAGGTTGTCGAAAGCAGGGGGAACCAGATCAAACGGAAGTGCCTCAATCGGCTCAATGCCACAGCCCAGAAACTCAAATGCCTTGATTTTCTGGTTCATCGAAACACGAGCCGCATCAAATCGCGCTCGATCGAAATTACTGCTGTTTGGAGGAGGCTCGAAACGAACGATCGCAATGCTGCTTTGTCGAGCGGCAATCTCAGGCTGAAATTGAGCCAAGGATTGCCGCACATTTGTCGAGATAGCTCGACCGTTGATCGGGTAACCCCAAAACCATCTAGACGGCTCTGACGACATCGGAGCTATCGTTGCTCCCAGCCGATCATGTTCAAGACATCAAGCACAGGCGCAAGCTCGATTGCTTGATGTAATTCGTCTACCTCATTCGGCTGAAGCGATTTCCACTTGTTCCAGTCAAGTTCATATTGACTGCCGCTCCACAAGAAACCAGACTGCCCCCACTCTTCGTGCTGCAACGATTCGTAATCCGAGAAGAGTCCATGATGGATTAGCCAAGTAATCGATCGACAATCAATTCCCCACTTTGAGAATGTTGGAATCAGTGCATTCGCTGCACCTGTCAGATCAAGCATCAATGCCCGATGTCGATCGTTGCTCCGAATTTCGGACAGCACGACGATGCCTTTGGCACACGCAGGCGTGCTCGCACCGTCATTTACAGTGTTGCCCTGCCGATACAGCCGAGCAAGGCAATGGGTCTCACCACCCTTGCTGTGGAACCAGTGCAAAATGGTTTGTAATAACGGTGATGTCGGGGTTTTGGGTTGCATCGTTGGTTGCATCATTTCATCTCCTTACTGCAAGGCTACCTTGAAAAAGCGGAGATCGGAGTATGTCGGGTCGCTTGGTTGCGCCATCGTTGAACCAGTTGTCGAAGTTGTCGCCCAGTCTGCTCGTCTAGCACAGGGTAAGCCGCGCTGGAATTCAGAATCTGCTCAAGTTCGATCACCCACGCTTCATAGCTTAACTGCCGATAATCCCGTCTGAGCGCTGAACGGCGCGACCTCTAGCCCGTCTTGCTCTAAGACCCACACGCAATAGTCGATTCAA
>CAXTDB010000475.1:0-3148 GCA_964242045.1 uncultured Leptolyngbya sp.
CGAGTACGACACCAAGACCAGGACGCACATTCGATGGAATCTCATCGCCACTGAGCGACAGTGCTGCTACCGGATCAACCAAGCTACAAGGCAAACTCAGCCGCTGGGTAAAAAATTCATCCAACTGCCCGATCGCGGCTCCGGGTCCTGCCAACATCAACTGCGCTACCTCCAAGTTCTCACCTTGATTCAAGTAGAAATCAATCGATCGCCGCAGTTCATCAGCGAGTTCACCGAGTACCCGCAGCATTGCCGCCGCTCCCGGATTACCACCCAGACGATTAGAGTCCGTGGTCGGAATCGTCATGCCTTGCAGTAAGTCAATGTTGCGCGAAGGCGGAAGATTCATCGCTCGCGACAGAGATGACTGAATTTGATACGTTCCGATCGGGACAGTGCGCGAAAATTGCGGAACGCCATCAACCGTAATCGAAATCTCGGTGCTTTCAAACTCGATATCGACGATCGCGACTGCTTCTTGCGGGGCGAACTGTCTCAACTGTTCTCGAATCGTCCGAATTAGCGAGAAACTGCTAACTTCTAGAACATCCACTTTCAAACCTGCTTGCTGAAACGTATTCAAGTAGGTATCAGTCACTTCTTTGCGGGTTGCAACTAAGAGAACTTGAACCTTCTCGATGCCATCCTCATCCACAAATAGACCGAGCTTTTGATAATCGACATCGGCTTCCTCGCGCGGGAACGGCAGATACAGACCCGCTTCTTGATTCAGCACCATTTCGCGCAATTCTCGATCGTCGAGTTCTGCCGGAACGGGAATGATCCGAGTCACGGTATCGCGTCCGCCTGGAACCGCCGTTGCCACCTGTTTCACGTTGATTTTGTGTTCGGCTAACGCAGATTGAATAATCTCTGCCATCGCGGGCGGATCGGTGATTTGCCCTTCGTGAAACACGCCTTCAGGAACGGGAACCGTGGCATAAGTGCCGAGCCGAAATCCTTGCCCCTGTTTGCGAAGTACCGCAATATTCAGGCGATCGGCGGCTAACTCAATGCCAACCCCCCTTGATTTTTTTGAGAATAAACTCTTGATGTCAACCACTGTTTGTTAGCCCGCTATTGAGTGAATGAGTAACAGGTTTCTACGATCGAGAATCGCAGTCTTGCTTGGGTTTGAAGAAGTTTGAGTAATCTCACGCAAAGCAACAAGGAAATCTGCTACTCTAATGAGAATTGACCAAGCTTAGTCTCTGGTGTAACGAACTTAGACTGCCCAGGTTTTTGCAAGAATAAACAACTCAATTCAAGAAAGCTAAAAAATTTCTGAGATCATTGCTGTTAAGACTTTTGAGCAACTTAAAACGAGTGAATTTCAGACAGAAATCACTCTAAATCACTCGGTTTGATGTAATTGTTTTGACTATGAAACTGCAATCCTCTCAGGTGTAATTTGCTCAACTAAGTATCGCTACGGAAGCTTTCTTAATGTAAGAAATGGCACACCTATTTGTGCATACTACACGCGATTTTAAAAACGGCACGATTAATTTTGTGGGAAAGAGTTTGAGGCGAATTTCGTTCGAGCGAGATGCCCGTTCCACAGTTGTTTAGTATTTAGA
Organism: uncultured Leptolyngbya sp.; assembly: GCA_964242045.1. Taxonomy (GTDB): domain Bacteria; phylum Cyanobacteriota; class Cyanobacteriia; order Leptolyngbyales; family Leptolyngbyaceae; genus Leptolyngbya. The sequence continues at coordinate 1,581 of CAXTDB010000475.1, forward strand.
TCAGATTACTTAGAGAATGCAAGCATGATCGATGTCGTTGTAATCGGGAGCGGAATCGGAGGCTTGAGCTGTGCGGCAATTCTGGCGCGCTATGGTTTCAAAGTTGTCGTGTGTGAAAGTCATGCGATCGCAGGTGGAGCCGCCCACGGATTTGAACGCAACGGATACAAGTTCGATTCTGGTCCATCGCTGTATTCGGGCATGTCTTACAGTCCATCGCCAAATCCACTCAGACAAGTTTTAGACGCGATCGACGAAGATATCACTTGGCTCAACTACGAAACTTGGGGCTGTTGTCTTCCAGAAGGAACCTTCGATACTCAAGTCGGAGCCTCGCAGTTTTGCAACGTATTGCAGCAGTTACGCGGAGAGACTGCCGTTGCAGAATGGCAACGATTGCAGGAAATCATGACTCCCTTGGCAAAAGCTGCGATCGCGCTTCCTCCCGCTGCCGTGCGATACGATCTTGGTGCAATGTTGAGCGTCGGGCAGTTCTTACCGTCGATGCTGCAACATGCGATCGGTTTATCAAAACTCACCGGAGCATTCGCGCCTGTGATGAATCAAGTGATTAGCGATCCATTCATTCGCAATTGGTTAGATCTGCTGTGCTTTCTATTATCTGGATTGCCCGCTGATAGTACGAATGCGGCTGAAGTTGCGTTTATGTTTGCCGATTGGTATCGCCCCAATGTAAAGCTGGACTATCCCGCAGGTGGAAGTGGTGCGATCGTTGATGCGTTAGTCCGGGGCTTAGAAAAACGAGGCGGCAAACTCAGGCTAAATGCTCACGTTGAAAAAGTGTTAGTTGAGAATCAAAAAGCGATCGGGATTCGACTGCGAAACGGGGAAGAACTGCGATCGCGCTACGTCGTCTCGAACGCCTCGATCTGGGATACGCTCAAACTCGTGGATTCTTTGCCGAAGCGATTTCGCACCGAGCGCCAAGCGATTCCGACTTGTGACAGCTTTATGCACTTACATCTGGGAATCGATGGCAAAGGATTGGACTCGATCGCGTGTCATCACATTGTCGTGAATGATTGGAGCTTAGGCATTACTGCCCCACAGAATGTAGTTTTGATCTCAATTCCATCTCTACTTGATCCATCACTTGCGCCACCCGGAAAACACGCGATTCACGTTTACACACCCGGAAATGAACCTTACGAAATTTGGAAACAGTGCGAATCTTATCTGCAACTGAAACAACAGCGCGCTGAGAGCATGTGGAAAGCGCTAGAGCGAGTGATCCCAGATATTCGATCGAGAACAGAACTCACCTTAGTCGGAACTCCACTGACTCACGAACGCTTTTTACGTCGATATCGTGGAACGTATGGAGCCGCAATTCGCGCTACCGATGGACTGTTTCCCAGTGCCATGACTCCGATTTCAGGATTGCTATGCTGTGGCGATTCGACATTCCCTGGGATTGGATTGCCTGCGGTTGCGGCTAGTGGGATGATTGCGGCAAATACGATCGCGCCCGTTGGCAAGCACTTGGAGCTACTCAAACAAATTCAATAGTTTTCAAATTCGATAGTTTTGTCTCGTGTAGACGAAAC
>CAXTDB010000476.1:0-3117 GCA_964242045.1 uncultured Leptolyngbya sp.
CCGGATATCCTGCTTGGAAGGCAGGTGTTTTACCACTAAACTATGCCCGCGCCGTTTTGCGCTTTTTCACAATAGCATCTTTAAGCGTGATCGATGCAATCATTTTCCTTAAAAATCTGTTACCCAAGTTTTCGCACTCTCCGGTAAAATAGACTGTTTGTGCGGCAACAATCGAGAATACAGAATTATGGCGAAGCGGATTCAGCTCGTTCTCACACAGGACGTAAGCAAATTAGGACGTATGGGGGACTTAGTGGAAGTCGCACCCGGTTATGCAAGAAACTATCTCGTGCCTCAAGGCAAAGCAACTAACGTGAATCCTGGAATTCTCAAACAGGTGGCGCGTCGGCGACAGTTGGAAGAACAACGCTTAGCCGAGTTGAAACAGCAAGCGGTTCAGATTGCGGCTGCAATCGAGACGGCGGGCGGATTCGATATCGAGAAGCAAGTCGGTGAAAACGAGGCGATTTTTGGAACGGTGACGAACCAAGATGTCGCAGAAGCAATCAAAGCGAAGACGAATCAAGAGGTCGATCGACGCACGATTACACTGCCAGAAATTCACAAGATCGGTGAGTACAGCGCTCAAATTAAACTGCATCCAGAAGTCACTTCGATGGTCGTGATCCGGGTGATTGCAAGCTAGTACAGAGTTACTAAGATCTGCTAGAATTAGAAATCGCTGTATATTGAGGGGTTGAGTCTGTCAGTTCGATTAGATTCAGCCCCTTCAATACATTCTCGCGCTCCCCACACCGCCGCTGCATCATGGTTCAAGAGTTCAATTTTCAACCTGTTAACGATCGCGTTCCGCCCCAGAATCTCGATGCTGAAGAAGCAATTTTAGGCGGGATTTTGCTTGATCCTGAAGCGATTACGCGAGTGCTAGACATTCTGCGCCCCGAAGCGTTTTACAGCAGCGCGCATCAAGAAATTTACAAAGCCTGTATTGCTCTACATCATCAAGGTTCACCCACTGATTTGATGAGTGTTTCAACTTGGCTCAACGATCGAGGAGTGCTCGAAAAACTCGGCGGACAATCGAAACTGGTGCAACTCGTCGATCGAACGGTGAGCGCAGTCAACATCGATCAATATGCAGCGTTAGTGGTCGATAAGTTCCTGCGGCGAAAGTTGATCAGTACCGGACATCAAATTTCACAGCTTGGACATGAAACGGCGAAAGACCTAGAGAAAGTTCTCGATGAAGCCGAACAAAAGGTTTTCAGCATTACGCAGGTTCGACCGAATCAAGGATTAGTCCCAACCGCAGATATTTTAACCAAAACGTTCTCTGAAATTGAAGAACGATCGGCGGGAATGGCTTTACCGGGATTAGCATCCGGGTTCTATGACCTCGATGGCAAAACTCAGGGATTTCAGCGATCGGATTTGATTATTGTGGCAGGGCGGCCGTCAATGGGCAAAACCGCCTGGAGCTTGGGCGTTGCAAAGAATATCGCTGCTCACTACAAGCTTCCCGTCGCTGTATTTAGCTTAGAAATGTCCAAAGAACAAATCGTCCAGCGATTGCTGGCAAGCGAGGCGCGGATTGAGAGTGGACGACTACGATCGGGCAGAATCGCGTCACAAGATTGGGAGCCGTTGAGCAATGCGATCGGCAGGTTATCTGAACTAAGAATTTTCATTGACGATACACCAAACATCAGCGTGGTGGAAATGCGATCGCGCGCCCGCAAGCTCCAAGCTGAGCAAGGCGGCGATCTCGGCATGATTTTGATCGACTATCTACAACTAATGGAAGGAAGCGGTAGTGAAAACCGGGTGCAAGAACTTGCCCGAATTACTCGTGCATTGAAAGGGCTTGCCCGTGAGTTGAATGTGCCAGTGATTGCACTCTCTCAACTGAGTCGAAACGTAGAATCGCGCTCTGATAAGCGCCCGATGATGTCAGATCTGCGCGAAAGCGGAAGTATAGAACAAGATGCTGACCTCGTGATGATGCTTTATCGCGATGAATATTACAACGAAGACACACCCGATCGGGGGATCGCCGAAGTCATTATCACCAAACACCGAAACGGACCCACTGGAACGATCAAGCTTTTATTCGAGCCGCAATTTACGCGATTTCTCAATTTAGCGGCATCAAATCGGTTTGACTCTTAACGAAACCACCAGATCGCTGATCCAAACCTCCTAGAATCCAGTAGTATAGATATCGGGTTTGGAATTGCTATTATGCGTACCAATGGTTGAGTCAAGACTGATTAGTGGTCAGCTTGTGGAACTCCCTCAGTATCGAGTTCGAGAAAGCATTAAAGCGAAGCATGTCAGCTTAAAAATGACCGTCCAGGGTGGCTTAGAAGTCATTATTCCACAAGGATTTGACCAAAGCCGTATCCCGGATATTTTGCATACCAAACAAAGCTGGATCGAACGAACGATCGGGCGACTCGAAGAACAGCGTCAGCAGTTGTTGATCGAGTCTTCTCCGGCACTGCCTGAGCAGTTGGCACTAAGAGCGATCGATCAACTATGGAACATCGAATATCAGCCGACCGGATTTTCGCGCGTTACTCTGACCGAAAAAGGCAAGTCGCGATTGATTTTGCGGGGCAGCATTCACAACGAAGAACTCTGTCGCGCACTGCTGCAACAGTGGCTAACGCACAAAGCTTATCAGCGTTTGGTTCCGTGGCTGTGGTCGGTGAGTCAAGAACTCGAACTGCCATTTCACAAAGCCTCGATTCGCGCACAGAAAACACTTTGGGCAAGCTGCTCTCAACAGTGCAACATTAGTCTTAATCTCAAGCTATTGTTTCTCCCGCCTGAACTGGTACGGTATGTCTTTGTGCATGAACTATGTCATACGGTTCACCTGAATCATTCAGCGCGGTTTTGGGCATTGGTCGAAGAAAAAGATCCGAACTATAAAGCGATCGATAAAGAGCTTCGCAAATCCGGTCATTATGTTCCCGGTTGGCTAGAAATGAACGGATTGAAAGACTAACTCATTCTTGGGGTAGGGGAAGTTCAGCGATTCACTCTGTAGGATGCTAAGAAACTCTAGTTTGATTTATGACAGAGCCAACAGAACGCTTACCGGAACCGATCGATGACTCTCCGCCTAAAAAGCAGAAAGTCGTTGATCCT
>CAXTDB010000477.1:0-3107 GCA_964242045.1 uncultured Leptolyngbya sp.
TGCTCGCTCGTCCTCAATACGTCGGTGCAGCCGCAGAATTCGCGCGTCCCGGATTGATTGATGCTTACGACAAAGGAACTGGCGAAACTCCGGTAAACCTGCTCCGCTTCAATCAGTTCCACGTCGACAATGCCAACTGTCCCGGTCGGGTTGAAGGACTGTGGATTCTAACTCAGCTTGCGAGATGGGGCATTACTCCCTTTCCGCGCAACTGGATCGAAGTCACAGAGCGAGTCCGCCGCGTTGATCTCTATGGTCGTGCTGCGCGTGAAATTGGCTTCCCGGACAACGAAGGCGATCGTAAATCTTTCGCTTTGTTTGATGGTAAAGTCTTCAATCCCGATGATCCGCTCAGCTATCTCAACGGCTCAAAAATTCATCGCGACATCCGCGTCGAAGAAGTGATTATCGATCCAGTCGAAACGAAAGCGGCGATTCCTTCCGGGAGCGCAGCCAGCGCAGCCTAACCTCCAAGGATCAGAGAAGTTCTGATCCTTTGTTCTCCCTATTCCCCACCCTCACCTTATGCAGATTCTCTCTTCTCAAACCGCTCAAACTGAAGTTCATACTGCCGCTCCCTTTGTCGAGATCGAGGGAGTTTCTAAGGTCTATCCAAAAAGAGACGGAGGCGAAGCCGTCATTCTTGACAACGTGAATTTGACGGTAGCTGAAGGTGAATTCGTTTGTGTGATCGGTCACTCCGGCTGCGGTAAGTCTACATTGCTCGACATGGTTTCAGGATTTCGTCAGCCGTCTTCGGGTGAAGTGCGCGTTCAAGGTAAACGAGTGGTACAACCGGGACCCGATCGTATGGTGGTGTTCCAAAACTACTCGCTCCTACCTTGGAAAACGGCATTCGAGAACATTTATCTGGCGGTGAATGCCGTTTATCCAGAAAAGTCTAAAGCCGACAAAATTGAAATCGTGAATCAACACTTAGCAATGGTCGGACTCGAAGAAGCAGCCCACAAAAAACCGGGACAGCTATCGGGTGGAATGAAGCAAAGAGTCTCGATCGCACGAGCCTTATCAATCTATCCGGAAGTGCTAATTCTCGATGAGCCGTTCGGAGCTTTAGACGCGATTACCAAAGAAGAACTGCAAGAAGAACTGCTGCAAATTTGGTCACAGCACAAAGTTACCGTATTGATGATCACGCATGACATCGATGAAGCGTTGTTTCTTGCCGATCGCATTGTGATGATGACCAACGGGCCTGCGGCGAACATTGGCGAAATCATGACTGTTCCGTTTCCGCGTCCGCGCGATCGCGCCGCACTGATGGAAGATCCGCAGTACTACACGCTGCGAAACCAAGCGCTCGACTTTCTGTTTGGTCGCTATGCCCACGATGAGTAAACGCTGACAATGCGCGCGATCGTGATCATGCGATCGTGCAAACGAAAAAAGGGATTTCAGATAGTACAACTGAACGGGAGCATCCTAATTGTGCAAAACTCTCTCTGCCCTCATCCCCAACCCTTCTCCCAGGGAGAAGGGAGCAAAGCTTCCGGTTCCCTCTCCCCTAGGGAGAGGGTTAGGGTGAGGGCGGAAAGATCTTGCTTGCACAATTAGGATGCTCCCAACTCAACATGGTTGAGTTAACGTTTGGTGATCAACTCCACACAATAATGGAAGCTCTGCGCTTAACTCAAAGCATTCTGCTGCATTAATCAATACAGTTTTATGAATCCTCAAAAGAGATGAAGCGAATCTGGGAATTAGAATCAAACCTTTCAACTCGTAACCCACAACACAGTTCTGTTTTTACCCACCCAATCAGAATGAACTGAGATTAAAAACGTTTACGACTCGAAGACGGCTTTTTGAAACACATTTTGGCTTGAAGCATGATCAACGCGATCGATTTGCTTTTCCGCTCTTGGTTTGATTTGTCCTCTTCTCTGGGATGATTCCCCCTTCGTTTCATGACTTCGATTTTGTGCTATTACACCAACGCATCCAGTCAGCTACAGCAGATCCGGTTGCAGGGGAATGCTCATCTATTGCTCGATCGCATTGTGTTTCCCGGCGAAAAATTTATCTTCGAGGCATTACCCGAAGGGGCACTAGAGATTTATACTTACGGCGCAACCGGACTGCAATTACTTCAAACGATCGCCTGTCAACGACTGCAAGTGCTTCAGCGACAACAGGCAGAACTTGAGACCTAAAGGGAGAGAACATCATATGGCTGAACCCACTAAAACGCTCTGCCCTTACTGTGGGGTTGGCTGCGGCTTAGAAGTGCTTCCGCCTGCACTACCGGGTAAATCCGTCAACCGCGACAAAGACGGCACACCGATCTGGAACGTGCGCGGCGATCGCGCTCATCTTTCAAGTCAAGGAATGGTCTGCGTCAAAGGAGCGACGATCGCCGAATCCCTGCACAAAGATCGGCTCCGCTATCCGATGGTGCGCGATTCATTGACTGAGCCGTTTCGACGGGCAACTTGGGAAGAAGCATTAACAAAGATTGTCGATCGCATTCGCATGGTGAAATTCACTCAAGGTGTAGACGCGATCGGCATGTACGCATCGGGACAGTTCCAAACCGAAGATTACTACATTGCTCAAAAGCTGATAAAAGGCTGTCTTGGAACGAATAACTTCGATGCCAATTCCCGCCTCTGTATGTCTTCGGCTGTCTCCGGATACATTCAGAGCTTTGGATCAGATGGCCCGCCCTGCTGCTACGAAGACTTAGAGCAAACCGATTGCGCCTTTTTGATCGGCACAAACACCGCAGAATGTCATCCGATCGTGTTTAATCGCTTCCGCCGCTATCATAAGAAAAATTCCGATGTCAAGCTGGTTGTCGTTGATCCCCGCTGCACCGAGACCGCAGAAGCAGCAGATCTACATCTAGCAATTAATCCAGGTACAGACATTGATTTAATGTATGGAATTGCTTACTTGCTGTTGCGGTGGGGTGATATCGATCGAGCATTCATTGATTCACACACGAACGGTTTTGAGGAATTCAAAGAAGTCGTCCGCCACTATCCGCCCGATGTTGTCTCGATTCGATGCGGCATTGCCGAAACCGATTTGCTAACTGCGGCACACTACTGGAGCAAATCAAAGCGCGTGATTTCCATGTGGTC
>CAXTDB010000478.1:0-3094 GCA_964242045.1 uncultured Leptolyngbya sp.
GTGTCTGTCGCAGCAACGTCACAGCCGTACAGCAGAATGTCAGCCGAAGACGTTAGTGCAGAACTCCATCCTCGAATCTGTTCCGCATATCGGCTCAAATTGCTGCTGGTCAGAAATGTTGTTCCTAACCTAAGCCCTGATGGGTTGCCGTGAGAAATAATATGAACCGAGCCAACATTTTGCTGATGGCTCAATACCTCACTGATTTGGGCAACTCCGTCTCCCTTTAGAACAAAAACCTTAGCTGAAGGGTCTAAGCCAGCAATAATTTGCTGATAGTTCTTCACCTCAGAATCGATAAAGACAATTTCTTGTGGTTTAGCGAAAAGATCAGCGCTGTTCCAACCAAACTGGTTCAGACTATCATCCGGCTTCAACTGACCTACCAGCAGTCCGTCTTCACCTCCATGCAGCGATCCAGAATGTAGTGGATCAACCTGTATTGTGTTAGCACTCGGCGGAATGACAGCACCATTCCAAAGATTTAAATTGACGGGATCGAGCGGTGGAGAAGATAACAAACCAGCGACATCAAATGCTCCAGGACTGAGCGAAGAAGTCTGCTTGCCCAGCAAATTGCCCAACAAAGGTTGAGCCGTAAGCGCATCGGATTGTAGCAGCGGTTTCTGATCGTCAAGAAGAAGGTGAAGATCGTTATTCATTCCGGGAGTTAGTAAGAAGAATGGGTGAGGATAGATTCAGCACGATCGCGAAGAACCAATGGCAGAACTCATTGAGATCAGACATTTAGCTCTCGATGTTGAAATACTTGATAGTGCAACCTGAACGGTCGTAATAAACTTGCAACAAGTAACAAGAAAACAATTCCAGTCTTAATTGACAGGTTATGCAAAGGAAGATGCTACACAATGGAGAGCTATGTAACGCTAGTAAACCCAAATTTTCAATGATTAGAATGCGGGAGTATACGTATTTTTTTAGTACGACAAAAGCAAGTGCTAAATCACTTCTAGATTCTTAATCGAACTCATTCCGAGAAAATACGCTACTTTTTACAATGAAATTGTGTGTTCTATGATGCTACTGAGTCTCAAATTACTTATTGATAGGCAATTTCTGCTGCTAATGATTTGAGCTAACAGCTTTCTATTTGATCTCATAGATTTATTATATAAATATAAATTACGTTATTTTACGGATTACTGCTTGATTGATATCAAGTACTTTGACAGACATCCGAGTGAAACGTTAGTCGTTTATCCCAACGGTTAGCCCTTATTCAGCCCGATCACTCTGATTGCTGTTCCTTAAAAATATTAGGTAGAATCATGACCACCGTTAAGCGTACTGTTTTTCTCATTTCCGAACAACAGCGGAACGCTCTGCTGAGCTATTTACAAGATCGTCCTTACCGTGAGGTAGCCGCAGGAATTCAATTTCTTCTGAATGCACCAACTGCATCGCTGAATGTAGACGCTCCTGAAGAGCAGATCGATGGACTGTCTCTTCCAGAAGTCGCATCAGAGACGCAAGCAACTGAGGAAATGACTAGAGAGCCTGCTCTCGTCTAACTTCAACCTAATTCATCAGTCAGGAATGTCAGAAAATCTTTGAGAAATGGCATTAATCACAATGCAGTTTCTCAGAGATTTTTAATGACATTTGGACATCGAAATTACTTTGCCAGTGAAAATCAGGTGATTAGCTAGTGTTTCGCGTTGGATCAGTTTATAACAGCTTCCTGATATGGTTTCAACACTTCAAGTCAAAACTCCGTCAAACTCATCTACTGATTTGATTGCATTAATGCGGCGATCGCGTTTGTTGCCCCAGTTGCGAAGAGAATTAGCGATCGAACAAGCAATCACAACCGTTGTTTGTCAGACAGAGGAAGTAGATTTAGCTCGGCAGCAGTTTTATGAAAGCAATCGCATTGCTGATGAGTTAGAGCGTCAAGCATGGCTAGAGTACTACAGTATAACGCAAGCCGAGCTTGATGAGCTAGCCGTACGAGAACTGAAGCTTGAGAAGTTTAAGCAGTTACAGTGGGGGAATCAGCTTGAGACGGTGTTCTTCAAGCACAAAGCCAAGTTTGATAAAGTTCTCTATTCGATTCTTCGGACTTCTAAACCTGAAGTTGCACAGGAACTCTTTTTTCGCATTCAAGCAGGTGAACAATCGTTTGCAGATGCAGCCCGTAGTTATGCAGAAGGTCCTGAAGCCCAAACCGGAGGCTTAATTGGTCCGGTAGAAGTGGGTCAAATCCATCCCGTTTTGGCGCAAAAATTAATGTCAAGCCAACCAGGGCAATTGCATCTACCCGTCCAGATTGATACTTGGTTTGTGATTGTGCAACTGGAAAAGCAATTTCCTGCACAACTCGATCAACCGATTCGACAAAAATTGCTCGATGGCTTGTTTGAAAACTGGCTACAAGAAACATTGAAACAGCGCGATCCGCTTACCCTATGACCTCTGTAACCTCGACGATTACTGATTTTCTGGCAACGACGGCTCCCTTTGATCGCTTAACTCCCGCAGCATTTGCGAAAGTGGCAGAATCTGTGCGACCCTCGCGTTATTCAATGGGACAAGCGATCGTTGTGCGAGAAACAATGCCTGCTCAAGTTGCAATTCTGTTCGAGGGTCAAGTCCGTCAAATCGGATATGCACCTCAACAATCCTTAGTTCCCGAAACGCTTGAGCTTTTGCGTCCTCATACAATTATCGGAGTCACTTCTTTGCTTCGAGGCGTACCGTGTGAAACTGCGATCGCGTCAGTTGAGTCCATCTGTCTGATGCTAGAGGCTCAATTTTTTCGGACTCTCCTAGCTACAGAGCCAGGATTTGCAGCAGCAATCACTCAGCGAGTTAGCTTGATTGAAGTTTACGAGTTACTAGGAGCTGAATTGTCTCGTCGTGCAATGGGAGATGTAGATCTTAAAGCACTGACACAAAAGCTTTGCAAAGAGGCGAGGGTACTCACGGTCTCTAAGGGAAAAACGTTGATCGATCAGCTTGATCAAAACTGTTTGTGGTTTCTCAGCAGTGGAGCAGCAAATTTTGCGATCGGGGATCAAGTCGAAGCAAGCGCAGCAGAAACGACGTTACAAGTAGAAAGCCAAACAGCGCG
>CAXTDB010000479.1:0-3085 GCA_964242045.1 uncultured Leptolyngbya sp.
CGCTGTATAAACCGACAACCCTCGATCGACGAATGCGGCGACGAATGCTGCTCTACAAGTTAGAAAACCTGGAAGACTACGCTCAATACCTACAAACGCATCCGAGTGAAGTACAGGCACTCTATGAGGAAATCTTGATTCACGTCACGAGTTTTTTTCGTGACCCCGAAGCGTTTGAGCAGTTGAAAACCGACGTTTTTCCCACGATTAGCGAAAGCAAATCCGCAAACGCGCCGATTCGGATTTGGGTCGCGGGCTGTTCGACCGGGGAAGAAGTGTATTCGATCGCGATCTGCCTGTTAGAGTACTTTAGCGATCGCGCCACAGTCCCGCCGATTCAGATTTTTGCAACCGACATCAGCGCATCCGCAATTAGCAAAGCGCGATCGGGCTTTTATCTAGATGCCCAGCTAGAAGGCGTTTCTCCTGAGCGCCGTAACCGATTTTTTGTGCCCATGACCAGCGGTGGCTATCAAATTAGCAGCGCTGTTCGGGAACTATGTGTGTTTGCTCGACACAATCTCGGAGGCGACCCACCCTTTTCAAATCTCGATTTGATTAGCTGTCGCAACGTACTGATTTATCTCTCTGATCCGTTGCAGGAACATATCATGTCCCTGTTTCACTACAGCCTTAATCTAACTGGCTTTTTGATGCTGGGGACTTCGGAGAGCATCAAAACTGCTTCAGACCTGTTTAGCCCGGTGCATGAAGCCTCGAAAATTTATGCCAGAAGGTTAAGCTTAACTCGTCCTTTGTTCTCATGTATGCCGCAGGCTCCTTCTGCGATGAGTGTCGAGCCACCGCCGCTGTCTGAAACGATCGCCAGCAGCTTCGACTTAGCGAGAGAAATTGACCAGCTAATCGCCAATCGATATGCGCCCGTGTCGGTTGTGATCGATGACCAGATGCACATTCTTCAAGTGCGAGGAGACACCGATCCTTACCTCAAACTCCCCCCCGGCACGACGGACTTAAACCTGCTAATGATGGCAAGAGAAGGCTTGGCGATTCCGCTGCGGACTGCGGTGTATCGATCGCAAACTCAAAGACTCTCGGTGCGACAAGAGCAAATTCAGATCGAAGAGGGCGATCGCGATCGCTTGCTGAATCTAGAAGTGATTCCGTTTCAGCCTGTGATTGTTCCGACGAGTCCGCTTTATTTTCTGCTGATTTTTGAAGAGACTCTGCCTGTGGCAATTCAACCGAGTTCTGCCACCGTTGAAAGCTCAGAAACCGGAGCCGAAACGCTAGCGCGAGAAGTTATACAGCTTCGGCAGGCTCTCGCTGCTGCTACCCAGCGCGAACTTTCGGCGCAAGCCCATCTGCAAGCCGTCATTCAAGAACACAATTATCTCAACCAAAACCTGCGGGTCGCAAACGAAGAAGTTTTGTCGAGCAACGAAGAGTTGCGAAGCACGAACGAAGAATTGCAAACGGCAAAAGAAGAAATTCAAGCTACCAACGAAGAACTGGCGACCACCAACGACGAACTCCGCAGCCGCAGTCTGCGCCAAAATCGCGACAACAGCGACCTAAACAATTTTGTTGACAGCATCAGCGTGCCGATCGTCATGCTGACAAATGATCTGCGAATTCGTCGCTTTACACCCGCAGCCCAGCGCTTGTTTAATGTGATTCCGACCGATATTGGGCGACCGTTTAGCGACCTCCGCACCGATTTTGATACGGCGGATCTAGAGTCGATGACGTTGGAGGTGCTAGACACGCTCAACACGAAAGAACAAGAAATTCAAACGCGATCGGGCTATTGGTACACGATCCGCATTCGCCCTTATCGCACCACCGAAAACCAGATCGACGGCGTAACAATGGTGTTTATGGACATTGACGCGCTCAAACGCCGCGCTGCCGCCACGCTAGAGTTAGCTCACAACTACGCAGAATCGATCGTCGAAACTGTGCAAATTCCTCTAATCGTGCTGGATGCCAATCTGCGGGTGAATGCTGCCAATCCTGCCTTTTACGAGATGTTTCAGCTTACTGCGGCTGAGACTTTGCAATTGAATTGGTTTGAACTCGGCGATCGACAGTGGGAGATTCCACGTCTGCGATCGCTGCTAGAATCCGTTTTGGCGAACGATGTTCAGATTCAGAACTTTGAAATTCATCATCAGTTTAAGCGAATTGGACAAAAAACTCTGTTGCTCAACGCTTGCAGGCTGCGTAGCGAAGATGACACGGCGCTGATCTTGCTGGCGATCGAAGACATTACCGATCGTCAGCGGTTTGAAGCTGAACGAACCCTCCTGCTTGCTCAAGAACAGTTCGCCCGCCAAGAAGCCGAAGCCGCTAACCGAGCGAAAGATGAGTTTCTCTCGAACCTTTCGCACGAACTCCGCAATCCCCTTAATACCTTATTAGGCTGGGCACAAATGCTACTGACCCGCACCCTTGACCAAACGACGGTCACTCGCGCCATAGAAGTGATTGAGCGGAGTGCAAGAGTGCAATCTCAGCTTGTTGAAGACATTTTAGATACCTCTCGAATTATCAGCGGCAAGCTCAATCTCAGTACCCGCGCGCTCGATCTGCGTCTTGTCGTGCAGTCTGCGATCGACACCGTTCAATTATCAGCCGAGGCAAAAAACATTCAGATCATTTCAGACTTGAGTTCTCAGATGATCGTGGGCGATGTCGATCGCTTACAGCAAGTCTTGTGGAATCTGCTTTCAAATGCGATTAAATTCACGCTTGCTAACGGACGAGTCGAAGTCACGCTTGTCGCTGTCGGAACTTACGCTCAAATCCAAGTGAGGGATAGTGGACAAGGCATTTCGCCAGAATTCTTGCCGCACGTTTTTGATCGATTTCGGCAAGCAGATTCCAGCACGACAAAGGCGAAGGCAGGGTTAGGACTGGGACTGTCGATCGTCAAATATCTCGTTGAACTACATGGCGGCACGATCAAGGCAGAGAGCTTGGGTGAAGGGCAAGGAGCTACGTTCACGATCAAGCTACCCAAGCAAAACGCTGCCCAAACGATCGCAGCGTTGAGCAATTTAGACCCGATCGCTTCAGAAGTCGTTGCACCTTCGAGTGATTCGATCTGCTCGTTAGCGGG
>CAXTDB010000480.1:0-3076 GCA_964242045.1 uncultured Leptolyngbya sp.
TGTTCCCACGGCTCCACCTGCCGGAGTGCCATAGTTCGCGCCTGCTTTTTGAATGGCGGTCGGACTTGCCATACTAAAGTAGGCAGCAGCGATCGCGGTCGGAAATGCAGCAAACGGCTGTTTCAAAACAAACTGAATCGTAGACTTATCTACAACTCGTACCGCTTGAACTAACGAATTGGGTTCGCCTTTGTATCCACCAAAAATCTGTCCCCAAATTTCGTAGCTTTTGCCTGCATTACGAAAGCCGTTTGGATTGTTTTTATCCCACCAGCGATCGACGTTAAATTTCACCGCGTCTGCATTAAAGTCCGTTCCGTCATGAAATTTCACGCCGTTCCGCAGCTTGAATGTCCATGTTTTGCCATCTTTTGATGCGCTCCAAGCTGTCGCTAAACTTGGTTCTAAATCCGTGGTTCCAGGTTTGAACTGAATCAGACGGTTATAGATTTGGTTGTGAACAATCAGCGAGTTACCATCGGTGATGTTCCCAGGTTCTAAGTTTGTGGGTTGGCCGCTAGCAGCATACACCAACACACCCGAAGCCGAATTCGTTGAATTGATCGAATTTTGCGGGCTGCAATTGGTTACAACAATTGCCAACAGACACAACAGCGCGATCGATATTAATCGCCAACCTCGAAACTTCAGCATTACATTCATCTCACGATCGCAGTATGCAGATTTTACCAACTGCCGCGATCATTTAGCGCTCTACCGGAATGCCTCCGATTCTCATTAAGTTGCGCTCACTGTACGAAGATCAACTGCAAAGCCATCTGAGATTAGAGTGTTGAGAAAAAGTATTTGCGATTCGTTTGACAGAATTTGTAATATGTATGTAGTATAACAGTAATCTAGCGGTGTATACCACGAAAGATGAAATCATCGAATTGGTTCAAGCCTTCGAGGACTGCACCCTAGCGCGATCTGCCTGGACACATTCCGCCCATCTCACCGTTGCGCTGTGGTATCTGTTGGAGAATCCGCAGACCGCGATCGATCAAATTCGTTGTGGAATCCAACGCTATAATCAGGCTCATGGAGTTAAATCAACTCCTTCTAGTGGCTATCACGAAACCATTACGCGATTTTGAATTTACTCGATTCAAAATTATCTCCGCTGCGTTGATGTTCATGATTCTTTACTGAATTTAGCGAATCAGTTAACGAATCATTATGCTGATCCGGCTTTATTGTTTGAGTACTACAACCGCGATCGGATTTTTTCGCCAGAAGCTCGTTCTCGCTGGATCGAACCCAATCTGAGATCTTTGAACTATGCAAGACTTTGATTTTCACTTTAATCAGTTGAATCAATTCAACCAAAATCAGCAGAAAGGGCAAAGCTTACTAGCGGCAGGTTGGCGACCGCTGAATCGCGATTTTGACTGGAGCTATTTTCTCCAGCTTGTGCAAAACGATTCGGAAGAATTAAATCGCCGCATGATGGGAGCCGTGAGTACGATCGCAGATGCTTTGGGACGTAATCATCAAGCGTGGTGGGCCAATGCGATCAATATGTTTTCATCCTACACGCGCGGCGAAATTGATCAAGTTTGGAACTATCTCACTCCTGATCCGCCTTATCCAGATTATCGCTACCGAGACAGTCTCAGTGTTGAAACTCCGATTCGACAGATTGTTAGTCGTAGTAATATTCCAATCGACTATGTTCTCAATCGACTGCAAGAAACCACGATTCGCCAAACGCTCGGAATTCTTGGACGACCGAATTTAATCACCCAAAGCTATCTCGATCGCTCTTTTTATTTTCCAGTCGATCGGTTTGAAAGTTGGGATCGGCTCGATGTAGTCAGTAGTGCGTATGCGTATTGGGCAGCGCATGAAGTGTGGTTGCAGATCGATTATGTCGATCGAGGACGGCGCTACTGGTCGCTAATGGCAAAAAACATGGCTCCGTTGATCCAAAAATCAACCTATGGCTTAGCTGTGATGTTGAGCGGATACCAAAGTCGAGTCGGTCAAATTCATGCTCAATTTGCGATTCGAGACTTTCCGCCAGAGATTCAAGCCTTTAGCGATACCGTACAGCAAACGGTGATGAATCAGCATCGATTAGCGGTGTTAGTGCATGGTGATCCGGGAACCGGAAAAACCGCGTGGACACAAGCGATCGCTAAAGAAATTCTCGTTCCGCTCGGCTATGTGATTTTCATTCTGGATCACGATGCCGTTGAGAACTTTGTGCCACCTGCTTATTTAGAGCGGATCTGCTTGATTATCAATGAGGCGGATAACTTAGCGCAAGATCGATCGACTGAAATTGCTCAAGCAAGCAACAAAACCGAGCATATCTTGAGCTTACTCGATGGCACACTTTATCAAAGCGTGGTGAGCGTTGGCAACTTTGAACTAGAGCAAAAATTAGTCGTGTTGATGACTTGTAATACAACCGAGCGGCTTGATCCAGCAATGCTGCGGAAAGGCAGAGTCGATCTAATGTGTGAGTTTCAGCATCGCTTTGTGTAAGCTCTGCTCTATGCAACAGAGAAGCACATTTCTGGGTGATCGCGGTTCACTCTGTTTCTGAGCAAGCCTAACATTACTTTTCAGCCAGCGCGGGAGCTTTGCGCGTCGTGGAAATCGGTAAATCTAGCAGTTCAGGAGCCACACATCGATCGCTGATTAACTGCTGATAAATCTCTAAGGTTTGTTTTGCTTTGGCATCCCACGCATAGTAGCGCATTGCATGTTCGTGGGCTGCTTTGCCATACGCCGCGACTCGATCGGGATGCTGAACCAATTGTTCAAGCTCATGTGTAAATCGCTGAACCAGTTGATCTAAATCTCCTAGCGGCACTTTCACGCCGCATCCTGGCTGCACCAGATCCGCAGGTCCACCATAATCTACGACTACCGGAGCCATACCACACGCCATTGCTTCAATCACCACGCCCGCACCCAGTTCGCGAATCGAAGGAAAAGCAAAAATCTCCGCCTGCCGCATCAGTTCTCCGACTTCTGCTTGAGATTTGCGCCCGACGATTTCGACCGATGCTTCTAAACCGTGTTCAGCTACGATCGCTTCAAGCCGTTCGCGTTCTGGGCCTTC
>CAXTDB010000481.1:0-3057 GCA_964242045.1 uncultured Leptolyngbya sp.
CATTACGAGGACATCGGGGACGACTGCGATCGGTTGCATTTCATCCATCGGGCAAGATTTTGGCAAGTGGTAGCGGAGACTATACTATCCGGCTTTGGGAGATCGAAGATCTCGAAAAACCGAAGCTGCTCAAAACTTTAGAAGGTCACTCGAATTGGGTTTGGTCGGTGATGTTTAGTCCGGATGGCAAAACCTTAGTTAGCAGTAGTGAAGATCGCACCGTTAAACTATGGGACATTGAAACGGGGAAGTGCCTGAGAACGTTTGAGGGTCATACCCATTGGGTTTGGTCAGCCGCCATTAGTCCCGATGGCAACGCGATCGCATCTGGCAGCGCAGATTGCAAGATCAAGCTTTGGAACGTTCACACTGGCGATTGTCTTCGTACTTTAGCAGATCACAAAGACTTGGTTTGGTCGGTCGCATTCAGCCCAAACGGTGAAATTCTTGCGAGCGGCAGTGCTGATCACACCGTAAAACTGTGGAAGGTGCGGCGCGGTGAATGTCAGATGACCCTTGCAGAACATCAACAGCAAGTTCACTCGGTCGCATTTAGTCCAGACGGGCACTTATTAGCCAGCGGCAGCGACGATCGCACCGTCAAACTCTGGAACGTCAACACAGGAAAATGTTTAGTAACGCTGCGGGGTCAACAAAAAGCAGCAATCTACGCGATCGCATTTAGCCCAGATGGAAAAATCCTCGCTTCTGGTAGCGAAGACGAAACGATTCAGCTTTGGGATGTTCAGAGATACACCCGCCTTCAGCAACTCCGCTCGAATCGGATTTACGAAGGCATGAATATCACCGGAGTCAATGGTTTAACCGATGCTCAGAAAGCCTCTCTAGCCGCGCAGGGTGCAGTTGTGCCTTCTGACTAGAACGGATTGCTCGATCGCCATAAATGTTGTGAGGTCAATGTTTTACCGTGTCACGATCTTCCTCAATTTCTACCCCAAGCTCAGTCAAAATTCTACTCGTTGGAGAAGTGCTAAAGCACCGTAGCTTCAATGGTGCAAACAAAGCGCTTCCTGTGCTGGCATCGAGTCTGTACAATGCTGGATTTACTCACGTGATTCAACTCGATCTCGAACGTCCAGAGTTGTCGATCGCAGATGTTTTGCAAGCCGCAACCGATGCGGATCTGATTGTGTTCGCGGGCTGTATGACTCCTCAATGGATCGAGATCGATCAACACACCAAACAGATATTTGAGCACCTCCAACGCCTCGATCGCGCCAACGTGCCGATTCTAGTCGGGGGCTATGCCACGAAGGGAGTCGAAGACATTGCCCGAATTACACCTTGGATTACAGCATTTTGTGACGGAGAGGGTGAAGCTTCGATCGTCTCGATCGCGCATTCAGTGGCGCGAGGAACGTTCTACGAAGACATGCAAAACTTACCTGGATTATGCTTTGTCAATGCAGCAGAGCAACTGTCCCAAACCTTTCACTGCTCTATCTCAGAGCGAATCTTGAGCTTTGATCAAATCGATCAAAATTTTGGTTTAGTTCATGTGCCTCAAGTGCATGACATGAGTATCTTCAAATCGCCAGAAGGAAGACTGCTCAAAACAGCGCAACTGTTTACGCAACGTGGTTGTCCTTGGATGTGTGGGTTTTGTAACAAAAGCACCGAAAGTAATCGCGTCGTGCGACTTGGAGAAGGCGCTTTTCGGATGCAGCTAAAGCAACTCAAGCAACGCGGGTACGAAGCGGTTTATCTCGATGTCGATACGTTTACTGTGCATGATAAAGCAGCAAAGCGAGAAGCCGAAATTCTTAGAGAAGAAGGATTCGTTTGGGGTTCCAACACTCGAATCGATCAAATCGAATATGAACAAATGCTCGATTTGGTGCAAAACAACTGTGTTTACCTGTTCTTTGGAGTAGAACACACTTTGCCCGAAGTCTCGATCGCGATCGGTAAGTTCAATGGATCGCTGAAGAATCAAATTCAGCAAGCCAAAGCCTACCCTGCCAAAGTCAAGCGCGTCTTTCAAGAAATGCACCAAGCAGGCTTACCTAGCAGCTACTTTGTTATTCTGGGCTTGCCCAAAGCGAAACTGAACGCGGACGAAACTGCGATTATGGCTTACGAACCCACCACTTACGAAGATGACATCGCTGCGATCGAGTTTGGGCTGCAACAATGCGATCCAGATTTTCTCAACTTCAATATGCTGCGCTTTATGCCTGGGAGCAGTGCCGCAGATCGACCCGCCCATCCTGCTTATTCGTGTGTGCGTCCGACCGGGGAAAAGCCGATCACAGCAGGGTATTTTCTGCCTCGTGCAGTTGAACATTACGGCTATCCAGTTGCTAAAAATCATGGTGTTTATCGCTTATGCGAGTCAATCGGACGCAATCAGCCAACGACGATCGCAATGAGCGCTGAACGAGTATACGAAACGCTACGAACAACGATGAACTTGATTAATTGCAAAATTGAAGCGGGCGGTAAACCAACGGAACTGTTTATCGATCAGGATTTGCTGGCAGTTGGGTTGGTACGGCGAGATCATCGAGGACGTTATACGATCGCTCCGCTTGAGGACTTTGCAGGCATTTGATTGAACTTTTCATCAAACGATCGCTGATGTCTGGGCAGCAAGCGCGATCGACAGTGCGAGAAAGCCTAGAGTGTAATTTTTCACGAGCAACGCCACACAGTTAGGAGGATTTTGTGCAAGCCATACTGATACCCGCACGTAGCGGATAGCACACATGGACATTACAATCTCCTTGAAACATAGGCATAAGAAATAATACTTAAAAATCAAAATGATGCGGAAGTGCGCTTTGGTAAAAGTAGTTACTGGAACTACTTCGTATCAGAATGATGGGGTGAACGCGATCGCGCCGCTCACAAGATTACAAGCGGCAAGATTACAAGTGGCAAGATTACAAGTGGCAACATTACAGTGGCATTTGTTGATAACGCTGTTGAATTTCTAACGAACTCGGTTTGATTTGTCACAATCGAATTTGCAGAACTCCGAAATACTGTCACGACTATTTCTAAAGTTTAGGAATTCGCTGGCAAACTTTTTAG
>CAXTDB010000482.1:0-3012 GCA_964242045.1 uncultured Leptolyngbya sp.
AAGCAAGAGACGGCTCACCGAGCGACTGAGAGATTTCACCGTCTCTCAGTCAAAAGATTTAAAATAAGAAGTAGCGCATCTTCAGAAAATACATGAACGATTTATGGTTTCGCGGATTGAGAGCAATTTATCGAAAAGAGCCGATCACAGGCTTTATTCTGACCGCTGGCACAATGAACGTCGCGATCGGGGGAATCGATCAAAGCACCTCGCTAGTCGTTTTTGGATTAAGTACGGTGACGATCGCGCTTGCTCTACGCTGGTGGTCACTATCTCAACGTCCCGCACCGAGCCGAGTTACCCCAACTAATCGACCTGCACGAGTTCCCGTTCGCGCGCTGCCAGAGCGATCGTCGGCGCGATCGCTGCCCGATTTATCGATGCCGAGAAAGCCCTAATCAGCCATGCTTGCTCTAAAAATTGGTGAAGCCGCTGCAAAAAGCGGTTTACCTGTGAAAACGATTCGCTATTACGACGATATTGGACTGCTTGCTCCCACGGTTGAGCGATCGCAGTCGGGATACCGATTATTTATGCCGCAGGTGATCGATCGGCTTGCTTTTATCAAACGCGCGCAATCGTTGGGATTGAGCCTGGTAGAAGTGAAAGAGATTTTAGCGGTACACGATCGCGGACTTTTGCCTTGTGAAAAAGTGAAAGGACAAATCCAAGACAAAGTGGCTCAGATCTCCGAACAAATTGAACAATTGAATACGCTCCGGACTGAATTACAAACGGTTTTGTCTCAGTGGCAAGAGCAACCCGCAACAGAACTGATCGAGGCGACAATCTGCCCCAACATTGAAGCGGGCATGAAGTTGAGTGGAAACGCTGAAGGGTAAAACCCTCGATCGTGAATCTGAACTGAAGCTTTCTTAGTTGGGTATTCTGAGCCAATTGGAATCGAGAACCGAGTGGCGATCAAAGACGCAGCTTAATTGAGTCTTGATATTCGAGCATCGATTCTGCTTTCCAAACCTCCTGGGTTTCGGCTCGCTCATCCATCGTGACGGCTTTAGTATGCAGCGCATCTCTATCGTTCCATTCGTCGATCTCGCACCGCTCCACCAACCGATTCAACCTCAAATCGAACAAGCGATTCATGCTGTGCTTCAACGCGGCGATTATGTCATGGGGCAGGCAGTAAATGAGTTTGAGCAGGCATTTTCAAAAGCTTGTGGAGCGGCTCACGGGGTCGGAGTAGCTTGCGGAACCGATGCGATCGCGCTCGGTTTACAAGCCTGTGGAATCGGTCACGGTGACGAAGTACTTTTACCTGCGAATACGTTTGTCGCAACGCTGATCGGTGTGTTGCGCTGTGGAGCAACCCCGGTTTTAGTCGATTGCGACCCGAAAACAGCCTTAATTGATTTAGCGGCAGCAGAGCGAGCAATTACGCCGAGAACGAGAGCGATCGTTCCCGTCCATCTCTACGGGCAAATGGTTTCTCCGTGTTTACTGAGAGATTTAGCCCACACTTATGAACTGGTGATCTTTGAAGATGCAGCACAGGCGCATTTAGCCGAACGAGAAGGCGTTCGAGCGGGCGCGATCGGGCTTGCGGCGGCATTTAGTTTCTATCCCAGTAAGAACTTAGGGGCGCTCGGTGATGGCGGAATGGTTGTCACCAAAGACGAAGCGATCGCGACAAAATTACGATCGCTGAGAAACTACGGTGCGCCCCGCAAATATTTTCATACCGAGTTCGGAACCAATAGCCGACTCGATTCGATTCAAGCCGCGATTCTCAATGTAAAACTGCCGCATCTACACAGTTGGAATCGCGATCGCGCTCAAATCGCAGAACAATACAACGCCTTGTTAAAACCGCTGCATTCACGTGGATTCGTTCCGATTCAGAACCAAAGCGGCAAAGGTCATGTTTATCACCTTTATGTGATGCGGCTTTTGAAGTCGGAACAGGGATTGATCGATCGAGAAACGCTGCAAGAACGGCTCGAAGCTCAAGGCATTCAGACCGGAATTCACTATCCGTTACCGTGTCATTTACAGCCTGCGTTTAAGAAATTGGGCTATCGAGAAGGGGATTTTCCCGTGTCTGAAAGTCTGTGTCAAGAAATTGTCTCGCTGCCGATGTTTCCTGGTTTAACTGAGGCACAAGTAATTCAAGTCGTCGGCGCGATCGAAGAAAGTCTCGCGACTCCTGTTGTTGTTAAAGTTCCGGTCTAAAGTGATGCAAATTCGGCGTTCGTCTTTTCTCGATCGATACTGGAGCGATGTGATTCTAATCGGATTACTTGCGGTTTTGTATGTTCCCTTGCTGATTCATTGGTATGACGGATGGATCAGAAAATCGATCAGCATCGAACACGAATACTTTAGTCATGGTGTGATCGGATTGCCGTTTGCTGCCAATATTGCTTGGTACAACCGAAAACGCTGGGTTCGACTTTCAGATCAAGTCGGATCAGCAAGATTCGTCAGTATTGGATTGATGCTGATTGCAGGCGTGTTTTACCTCAGCGGGCTACCTGATCCGGTTAATCTTTCGTTTCCAATTTTGCTGAGCGGTATCTGTCTTTGGTTAAAAGGCTTTCCCGGATTCAAACTGCAATGCTTTGCTTTACTGCTGATATTTCTAGCAACCCCAAACGAAATTCCTTACTTACTTGCTCCTTATACAATGCCGCTCCAAAGCTTTATTGCAGGAACAGCCGGATTTATTTTGAATCAGTTTGGCATGAATGTTAGAGTCGAGCATTTTTATCTATTCGTGAACGATCGCTTAGTTGAGGTTGCGCCTTACTGTGCGGGATTAAAGATGCTGTTTACTAGCTTGTATGTCGGTTTGATGCTGCTGTATTGGACAAACAATCTTCGATCGCGCTCTTTCTCGATCGCGTTTCTGATCGGCACTGTTTTGATCAGCGTGACGGCAAATATTATCCGAAACACATTGCTCACCTTTTTTCACGGAACGGGACAAGAAGCGGCATTTCACTGGCTGCATAATGGCTGGGGGGGTGATGTCTACTCAGCCGCAATGCTGGG
>CAXTDB010000483.1:0-3007 GCA_964242045.1 uncultured Leptolyngbya sp.
ACCGCCGATCGTGACAATTTTCGCGCCTCGATTGAGCTTGCGGTGGCTAATCAGCACATCAACTAATTCTTCATCGCGATCGCTCATCAGCACTTCGGTAATCGATCCAAACGTTCGTTTTTGTCCCCAAAGCACCAACAGCATTCCCAGAATCAGCACTAAAGGACCGCTAATGTAATTGGGAAACAGGCGTGTCACGTGTTCCAGCAGATCGCCGAAAAACTGCATGATGTAATACACCGGGGTCAATCGGCTCCAAATCGCCGCACCGAGTACCACCATGAGCATTCCGCTGACGCTGATAAACATCCAGCGTTTGACGAGCAAACCCGGAGACAGCCACTTAAACCAGTGACCCGCTCGATGAGGCAGACGGCGCGATGCCGATCGCGAAACGCGCATTGCTTGTTTGAGAAAACGATTGGTCGTCATGCTGGGGTTAAACCTGGCGCTGATTTGGCTTGATCTAGCTATGCAGCATACCCTAAGTTTGGAATTGCAACTGAGCAATCGCGACTGTGGGACTCGCAGCAACTACTGACAACTACCGTGTTTTCGCCGGGTTTGCCCGATAAACCGGGAAGAATTTACGGAAAGTTTATTAGCAGCTTGCGGAAATTACGGATTTAATCAGAATTTTTCTGCGGATCGGGCGATCGATAAATTCCAATCAATAAGCAGGCAATCCCAACATTGATGAAAACATCGGCAAGATTAAAAATCGGAAACTGAACCCAAATAAAGTTCGGGAACGGATTCGCATAAGGAAAGTACACAAACGGCACTTTGATGAAATCGACAACATGACCGAGAACAAAGCGATCGATCCCGTTGCCTAATGCTCCACTCAGAATCAATCCATAGCCCCACTGTTCCCAGCGCGGCATTCGTTTGCCAAACCACGCCCATGCCATCAGCGCCACACTTGCAATCAGCGACAACCACCGCAGAAACGGACTCCCAGAGAGAATTCCAAACGCTGCCCCGTCATTAATTACATACACCCAGTGCAGAATTCCCGGTATGAACGGAATATCCTGGGGTGGAATCGTTAGCGCCATCGCTTTCACCACCCAGAGCTTGGTGAGTCGATCGAGGATTAATCCCGCGATCGCGGCAATCCAGAAAAAGCGGTTTTTCAGCATGGGATGACAGCAGAAGGAGCAAGATCCCAATTCTCACAGAAAATCGACGCGCTTAGTAAAACATGATTCGCCGCAGGAAAAACGCGAGAACGGCGATCGCACAAGTGACTGCCAATTGTCCCGGCAGCAAATTCACCGAATAAGTCAGAAATGCCTGCCAAATCGAGGACGATTCCAAATTAACCCAGCGCAACATCGATCCAAGAATCAGATAAATAATTCCGCTTAGGTGAATCACAAACAATCCACACAGCCCGCTAAACGCCAAAGATTCCAACCGAGGAGGCGTTTTGAATGCGAGATAGCCACAAATCCACGCTCCCGGAACAAACCCCAACAAATACCCAAAACTCGGAGAACTCAGATACTGAACGCCACCGCCTTGAGAAAACACCGGAAAACCTGCTAATCCCAGTGCAAGATAAGCAATCTGTGACATCACCGCCGCATTTTTCCCGCCTAAACAGCCGACGAGTAGCACCGCCCCAATCTGATAGCTCACGCCCAGAAAATGCAGTGGAACCGATTGAGATGTCCAAGGCACACCCGCGATTGAAGCCCTCAGCAACGTGCCCCCGATCGTCAACATCAGCCCGATTAGCGCCCACAGCAAATCCGTGAGCGTAATCCGAAATCGACGCGATCGAGCTTGGGGACGGCGCAAAGGAGTACGAGTCATAGTCAAGGAATTGTACATACTGTTTTGGTTAGAAACATCGCCAATGACAGAATCCGGCAGTGGAGATTGTATCTCACGGCAGAATCGTTGATGATAAAGAATCGTTCTTCGTCTGAGACTTATGATTGCTGCTGTTCACACTCGCGATCGCATCGCCCAAATTTATCATCAGTCGTTTCCTGATTTGCTATTCGAGGCGCAGCGCGTTCATCGCGAACATCACGATCCGCGAATGGTACAGTTTTGCACCTTGGGCAATATCAAAAGCGGAGCCTGTCCTGAAGATTGCGGCTATTGCGCTCAAAGTGTGCATCACAATACTGGACTGAAACCAGAACCGCTAATGCAGATCGAGGCGGTTCTCGAAGAAGCGATCGCGGCAAAAGCAAGTGGATCAACGCGGTTTTGTATGGGAGCGGCTTGGCGAGAAGTGCGGGACGGATCGCAGTTCGATCGCGTTCTCGAAATGGTGCGTCAAGTTGCCGCATTGAATCTCGAAGTCTGCTGTACGCTCGGAATGCTCAAACCGCATCAGGCACAACAATTGAAAGAAGCAGGATTAACCGCGTACAATCACAATCTCGATACGTCTGAAGCGTATTACGACAAAATTATCACCACTCGTACTTATCAAGACCGACTCGAAACGATTCGAGCCGTGAGCGATGCGGGAATTTCAGTCTGTTGTGGTGGGATTGTCGGATTAGGGGAAACGATCGACGATCGCTTATCGCTACTCGAAACTCTAACTACGTTTGATCCGCCGCCCGAATCGATTCCGATCAATGCGCTAATTCCAATCGAAGGAACACCGCTCGAAACGGCGACCCCGATCGATGCGATCGCGCTCGTGCGAATGATTGCCACGACTCGCATTCTGTTTCCAAAAGCAATGGTGAGATTGTCCGCAGGCAGAACACAGATGAGCGATGAACTACAAGCTATGTGTTTCTGTGCAGGAGCGAACTCGATCTTCACGGGTGCGAAACTATTAACGGCTCCGAACCCAGAGCGATCGAGCGACGAAGAACTCATTATCGATCGCTTAGGAATGATTCCGAAGCCGATTTAAAGATAGTTCAATCGCCAGCTTTGTTTTGCTTTTTGTTTCGGATTCGATCGCAAATCTAAGGAACTGATAAATCAAGTCGGGCGAATCGCTAACGATATAAAACTTAAATAA
>CAXTDB010000484.1:0-2997 GCA_964242045.1 uncultured Leptolyngbya sp.
AAACGGTTGCTCCTGCGATTAATCCCAGTGTTAACGCTGCGACAACAGTATCGCCTGCTCCGGTCACATCAAAAACCTTTGTGTGATTAAAAGCAGGAATATGCTGTTCATCGCCTGAACGATCGAACAACGTCATTCCTTGCTCGCCGCGTGTAATCAAAATGTACTGCGCGTGCGTTAACCGCAACAAATCTTGTCCCGCTCTCGATAAGGATGCGGCATCGTCGATCGTATATCCCACCGCTAATTCCGCTTCAGGCAAATTCGGCGTGAAAATCATCGCATCTTGATAACGAGGAATTTGCTTCTGGGAATCTACAATCGTTCTCGGATGTTCTAAAGCGGCTTCGATCACAGGTTGCGTTAGTGTTCCATCGCCGTAGTCAGAGCAAACGATCGCATCGACTCTCGCAATCTGCTCGCGAATATAAGCAGCTAACTGTTGCTGAAGTTCGAGAGCGGGTAACGCATTCGATTTACGATCGACTCTCACAATCTGCTGCATCACCGATTGGCGTGCATGTCCTGAGATTCGGGTTTTCGTTACCGTCGGTCGATCGACATCCCAAACAATGCCGTTTGTATCAATTCCTGCGGCTTCAAACAGTTGCAAAAGGGCTTGTCCTTGAACGTCTTTTCCCAGCAATCCGACTGCTTTTACCGTTGCTCCCAATCGCGCAAAGTTGTAAATTGCATTCGCACCTCCGCCAGGAATTTGTTGGGTTTCTTCGTGGCGCAAAATCAGCACTGGGGCTTCTCGCGAAACTCGTTCTACTTCACCATTGAGAAATTCATCTAAAGTTAAGTCTCCGACCACTAATACAGTGGCTTGAGAGAACCGATCGATGAGTTCAAATAAGCGATCTCGCTGCGATCGGAGTAATTCAATTCCGTCATTCATAGTCCGACAAACGTTCGATTTAGGCTCTATTATGTCTAAGATGAAAAAATTGAGAATGCGGCTTGAGATAGATGAAAACGCTTTATTTGTACTCAAATAGTTCTGCCAAGCTTATCGTCTTTTGATAGATTTTTAGCCAGTAGAACTTAATTGAATAGGAGATAGAAGCAAACCTCAAATCTTGCTCGTTCACATTCATCGAACCTACAATCCATCATGCAAAACAAATTTCAACTCTCTTTTAAAAGCTTGGCAGACACAGAACGATTGATCGCGCTAGTGCTTGGCATCATTTTTCTCACCGTTGGCATCGCTGGATTTCTGCCGCAGTTCATGGCATTTCCGGGAGATGCACCTGTAACGGGTGTTTATATTCCTCGACTCTCTTCTTCCGATGGCTACGGACACTTGTTTGGACTGTTCCCGACCAACTATGTGCATAACGCAGTACATATTGTGGTTGGCTTATTGGGAATTGCCGCAGCAACGAGTTTTAGTGGTTCGCTAGTGTACAACCAAGGATTCGCAGTGATCTATGCTGCGATCGTTATCTTCGGATTAATCCCGGCGACCAATACCACGTTCGGACTGATGCCAATTTACGGAAACAATGTTTGGTTTAATGCACTCACCGGAATTTTAGCGGCTTACGGTGGGTTTGTGAAACCTGCGGAACTCGCAAAAGCAACCGAAGCATAGTTTAAATTGCTCGTCTTACGGGCGTTTTCAAAATCCGCTTCACGATTTCAGGAATCTCAGACGGGCGCTCAGCCACTGGGATTCCTGCGCGTTTAAAGGCTGCCACTTTACTTTCTGCGGTTCCCAAATCAGGTCCCAAATTCGCTGTCTGCGAATCGATAATCGCTCCTGCGTGTCCCATGCGTCGATTTCGAGGCGCGCTCCGACCTGCCACATATGCGATCACAGGTTTATCGATCGCTTCTGCAATGTAGTGCGCTGCCATTTCTTCAAAGTCGCCGCCAATCTCTCCAACTAAGACAATTACATCCGTTTGATCGTCTTCATCGAGAATCTGAAGCCATTGCGGAAACGTTGAACCTGTAATCTGATCGCCGCCCATACTCACCGCGATCGATTGCCCGAATCCCGCTTGGGTCAGCGTCCAAGCGACTTCATAAGTCAGCGTTCCATTTCGGCTCAAAAGCCCGATCGAACCCGGTCGATAAAATTCTGACGGATGAATCCCTAACAACATTTGTCCTGGTACAATCACACCTGGACTATTCGGACCCACAATTAAAGTTTCGGTTGCTTCAGCTTTGCGGATCAGATGTACCATATCAAGAGGCGGCATTCCTTGGCTGATTAGCACGATCTGACGAATGCCAACCGCGATCGCTTCGAGTGCTGCATCTAGAACCGCATACGGAGGCGAAAAAATCACCGTAGTATCCACCGCGCCTACTTTTGGTAATGCCTGTTCGAGCATGTCAAAAACGGGGATTCCAGCCAGCACTTGTCCGCCTTGTCCCGGACTCACTCCCGCTACGATTTGCGTCCCGTAGTCCTGCATCAAGGGTGCATAGAGTTTCCCTAATGGTTCTAGAATGCCTTGCACAATGACTTTGCTGGCTGGCGTGAAATTCATAAGAAATAGGTAAGCGCGTGATAAATAAAATCATTCCGATGGATGATGACTCTTACTGTTCAGAACGAGCCTTTTGCTAGAACTATAAGAGGTTGACTCTAGCGATGCAACCCGCCCACGCTTCAGAACGTGAGCTAGAACGTAATCGTATGTTCGCAAATGCTACGAAGCAATCAGCAGATCAAACTCGGATCTAAAGTTTTGCTGTGTGATAAAACTGGTAAAGTCTGGGTCTTTTTCAAATTATAGAAGGGTTCTCTAAATCACAAATCCCCAAATTTGCCAAAGTCAACAAACGTAACTCAAGCATCAGAAAAAAGATCCGTAGAAGTACCTGTTTATATTTTGATTAACGCAAGGTTAATACCAAGTTAACTTTCTCTTCGTTTAGAAAGCGTAATCAGTTGCACGATCGCACTATCCAAGTCATCCACGACGATCGCAGGAGTCGAAGCTAACTGCTCCTTCGCTGCACTGAGATTCGCAC
>CAXTDB010000485.1:0-2995 GCA_964242045.1 uncultured Leptolyngbya sp.
AGCCGCAATGGAAGGCGAAATTCGTCGACTCCATCCAACGATTCCCACAGTGTTATTGGCTCACTTGATGGTCGATGCTGCAAATTACGGTGCAGAGAGATTTCTAGCCGTTGGCAAAGGATTCACAATTCCGTTAGAATTTCTAACTCGCGATGCGTTCGATTATGTAGCGCTTGGTCATGTTCATCGCCATCAAATTCTGTCAGAAAATCCGCTCGTAGTTTATCCCGGCAGTATTGAACGAGTTGATTTTAGCGAAGAGCAAGAAGAAAAAGGATTTGTTCTGATTGAACTCGATCGCGGTTCGACGGAAATCGAATTCTGTCCGTTACCTGTGCGATCGTTTTGTACGATCGAAGTTGATTTAACCGAATCCGACGAACCGCATTCGGACTTACTTACAGCAATCGAGAAAAAGTCGATCGAAGATGCCGTCGTGCGCGTGATTTATCAAATTCGTCCAGAGCAAGTCGATTTGATTGATGATTCAGATTTACACACGGTTTTATCGATCGCCCACACTTATACGATTCAAGCGGGCTTGATTAGTCAGATGTCGCGATCGCGTTTACCCGAATTGGGAGTCGGAAGCGCGATCGAGCCGTTGGATGCTTTGAGAGCTTACCTCGTCAACCGCGAAGATTTGAAGATGCTTGCCGATCCGATTTTAGAAGCGGCAAAAGCGCTGCTTGCCCAAGAAACGTTTTACATTGAATCCGATACTGGCGAAATGGAAGTCGTGCAAACTCAATTGCGACTGTTATAAAAATCGAATCGCCTAATCCTTCACTCGGATTACATCGGTAGATTGATGCCAATAGATTCACAAAAGTCTACAGTTCAAATACTACTAAAACTGCATCGCCAAGAATCGCGACTGCTGGTTTGACTGTTGGTTTATTTGAAATCAATTTACTGGAAACTATTATGCCACGTTTAGTTGGAAAACGCTCAAATCCGACTCCCGCGATCGCGCTCATTATTCTTGTTGCCGCTGCGCTTGGAGTCACCCTCGAATACTACGGATACATCAATGTTGTTCCCGGATTTGGTCGCACTGTGCCTTACCCGCTCGATTCAAACAACAATTTCGATACGAAGTAACCGACCAAATTTTTATCAATTAGATTCAACCTTTAAGAGGACATCATGAGAAAAGGAAGCGATATCATTGGTAAGTCGATTACTGCCTTTGATTCTGGCAAGCGTGTAGCACGAGTTCAAGATCTCATCTTTGATCAAGATACCAATGAATTGCTCGGTGTCCTGGTCGAAGAATCAGGTTTATTTCACTCCGCAAAAGTCGTTCCCCTGGGTGCGATTTCTGCATTTGGAACAGACACTTTAATTATTTCAAGCAAAGAAGACATCATTTCTGCAAAGCACGACGATCGTATTTATCGCGTTCTCGATCGCAATCTTATTCTCAAAGGAACCCGCATCGTTACCACCGACGGACGCTACCTTGGTTCGGTGGTCGATCTATTCTTTGATGAGCAAACAGGTGCGATCGAAGGCTATGAAGCATCAGGCGGAATCTTTGCTGATGCCTACTCTGGTCGATCGTTTATTCCTGCACCGCACACGATCCGCATCGGTGAAGATGCTACCTTTGTTCCGCCTGAAACCGCTGATCTGATGGAAGAGCAAATGGGTGGAATCCGGGGTGCAATGCAGAGTGCATCGACTCGGATTCAAGAAGGTTCAGAAGTGGCAGGTCAGCGACTGCAAGCCGCAGCACAATCCGCAAACGAACAAATTCAGCGCGGTACAGAAACGGCAACCGCAAGACTACAAGCCGCTAGAACCGATGTCTCAAGTGGCTTTGAGAATGGAACTCGAACAGCATCAGCAACGGTGACAAATCAACTCGTTGATCCCGACGAGCAATTCGCTTACGTGATTGGAAAAACCGTCGATCGAGATATCTTTACCGATCAAGGTCAATTACTAATCGGTAAAGATCAAGTCGTAACGCTTACAGTTGCAGAAGCAGCCCGATATGCAGGCGAGCTTGAAAATGTTTACCGCGCTACAGGCGGAAGTCTAACTGCTCCAGTCAGTCGTCAATTTAACGAATTCGGCGATCGCGTTCAAACCGGATTCCAAGATGTCAGCGAACGAGTTAGCACTGGATTCCAAACCATAACGCAAAAAGCAAACGAAACTTTCTCGAATGTCACGGCGCGTCTGGGTGTCGAACAAGCAAAAGGACGACGCTCCGATCGAATGATTCGTTCGGATAGCGGCGCGATCATTGTTGCGCCGAGCCAAATCGTTACCGACATCGTGATTCAACGTGCGAAAGCGGCAAACCGAGAAGTCGCGCTGTTAGATGCAGTCGGCTTACATCCAACCGAAGCAGTTCGCGGCAGCACGAATAGTTCTTTAGCACTGGCGAAATCGAGATTTCAAAACGAAACTTCGATCGCATCAACCCGATTCCAGCAAGAAGCCTCGATCTTTCAGCAAGAAGCTTCGATCGCGCGTGAAAACGCCAAAACGCTCTGGCGTGATTTGCAAGAGAAGTTTTCAGAATATCAAGGTCGAAGCGCACGGGCAATCTACCGCAATCGCGTCGAACAAGCTTTGGGTCGTCCGGTGAATCGGGTGATTCTCGATCGACAAGACAACGTGATTCTCAATGTAGGTGAGATTATTACGCACAAAGCGATCGAGCAAGCGGAAGCCAGCGGTGTGATCAACATTCTTCTCAACTCGGTTTACAGCAAGGAGCCGACGATTCGAGAAGATGAACTGCGCGCGCCTGAAGTGGGAATGGCATCGCTAGAACGCGAACATATTACCCAAAACTAGAACGATCAAGCGTGAGATCAAGACCTCAATTCTTTTTCTCACGCTTTTTCTCAAAAAGTTAAGGTTTTGCTTGGATCTCGCAAACAACCTATGCTATATTAACTAAGGTTACAAAATCCGCCTGGGTCGCTAGCTCAGCGGTAGAGCATTCGGCTTTTAACCGACTGGTCTCGGGTTC
>CAXTDB010000486.1:0-2974 GCA_964242045.1 uncultured Leptolyngbya sp.
GTCGTTTAGATCCGTGGGCAGTCGTTCAATTTGCGTTCTACTCAAGCGACTATAAGACAGGAGATCATTGATCAAATCATCCATCTGCACCGCACTTTCAGAAATGCTCTTGATGTAAGAGGCGGCAATTTCATCGAGTCGATCGCCGTAGTCTTCTTCGAGCGCTTGAGAAAATCCCTGCATAATTCGCAGCGGCGCGCGTAAGTCGTGCGAAACCGTATAAGTAAAAGCTTCTAGCTCTTGATTGATCTCTGTAATTTCTGCGGTGCGTTCTTCGATGCGTTGTTCTAGCGTGTCGTTGAGTCGCTGCAAGGCAATTTCAGCCGATTTACGATCGCTAATATCCTCAATTACCGAAATAAAGTATTTCGGGTTTCCATCCGGTTCGCGTACCAGTGATACTGTGAGATTGATCCAAACGATCGAGCGATCTTTGCGAATGTAGCGCTTCTCCATCGAATACGTCTGAATTTCATTCGCCAACATTTGCCGCACGTATTTCAGATCGCTGTCTAGATCATCGGGATGAGTAATGTTTTGAAACGTGAGATGACGCAATTCCTCAACCGGATAGCCGACAATCTCGCAGAGCTTTTGGTTGACTTGCAGCCAAGTGCCTTCCGGGGAAACATGAGCAATGCCAACCGCAGCTTGATTAAACGTCGCTCTGAACTGTTGCTCACTTTCGCGCAAATCTGCCTCAATCTGCTGTCGAGCAGAAATGTCTTCGACAAAAATCAGAATTCCATTCACGGTTGTTGATCCATCGCGCCACGGCTGCACTTCCCAGCGCAGAAATTGTTCTGTTCCATCTGGCAACACATAGCGATCGCGCTCACATTTCGCGCTTTCTCCCGCCAGTCCCCGCTGATGCACCGCTTTCCACCGATCTGAAATATTGGGAAAAACTTCGTAGTGCGATTTTCCGAGTACCGACTCGATCGAGTCAAGGTGATAATCATCGATCCAACGTTGGCTCACGGCAATATAGCGCATCGCTCGATCGAACATCGCGACTCCAGCAGGCGCATATTTGACAAAAAGATGAAGTCTTTCTTCGCGTTCTTTTAAGGCGTAGTATTGCTCGATTTCATAGCGTTTGAACCCGAATGTAATTAACGCAAGTAGAAAGAAGCTTGTTCCCGTGACTAATGTAAAAGTCAATAATGTTGCATTAAAGCTCTGTTGCGACTCTCTAGCGCGCTGTTGCAATTGTTGATTTTCTTGTACGCTGATCGCGCTAATTTGTCGCCGAATGTCATCCATGATCTGCTTGCCGCGATCAGACTGCACGATCGCTAAAGCTGCATTCAACCCTGTAGTCCGCCGCAATTGAATCGTTTGATTTAATTCACTGAGTTTCGCTTGAATTGCTCGATCGAGGGCTTTAAATTGCTGTGGATCAAGGGTCGCAGATTGTTGTAGCGTTTGAACCCGCTGATTGATTGACGCGATCGCAAGATTGTAAGGCTCCAAATATCGCTCTTGTCCGGTCAACAGATAGCCGCGCTGTCCGGTTTCTGCATCTTTCAGCGTGGAAAGCGTTGCCTCTAGATCTGCGATCGTCTGATAAGACTGGCTGACCGATTGCTCATTTTCAATCAGCTTCAGAATATTTCGATACGAAATCACCGCATTGAGCAACAACAGCAGCAGCGTCAGACCAAAGCCTAAGTTGAGTTGCCGAGACAGCGATCGCTTCATGATTCCAGTAATGAGCATTCCAATCGAAACGGTAATGCAAAACACCAGATCAATTCAACCTGAGAAGAGGGTTGCGACACGATCGTTTACTGCTCAGTTCCGTGCAAGAGCGGCACAGTGAGCGGGGTGAATTTACCAAACGGCTCAAGTTAATCGGGCAAGCTAGATTCGGTTTGGAGCCTGCCTGAGTGAGTCTTAAGAGTTAACAAGGGTTATGTTGTTGCCAATTCAGAGGATTTTATCAGAGAGATGTTTCTGCCTCTAGCTTACCTTTTGCAGTTCTGCGAGATACCATCGATCGCTTTCTTCTCAAGGTTATTTGCCCTCCACGATCGCGATCTCCTCATGGCTCAACTCATACAACTCGTAAACAAGCTGCTCAATTTGATAATCGATCACTTTAATTTGCTGCTCGATCGTCTTTATTGTCTGAAGCCATTTTTGCATCTGTTGATCGCTTGTGTAGCGAAAGCATTTGTTCGACTAAAGAGACAATGCGATCGTGCTTAGAACAACTGCTGCAATAATTCCTCACGAGTTAAGTTAAAGTGTTCGGCGACATCTCTTAAGATTGCGCTAAGAGTTCCAATTTTGACTGGACTGTGATTGGGAATAGTGATGCCCAGCATCATTTTGAGTGGTTAAACGTAGATGGCTTCCTGTTTGATGCTCGATTTGATAACCAAAGCTTTCTAGAGCTTTTGCTAATTCACGACCAGATAAATCTCTAGGTAGCTTTATGAAGCAATTACTTCGTCTCGAACAGTGTGCAGCCGGATAAGCTTTGGACGATCGCTTTCATCGGGAAAATGACAACGGACAGCATCGCGCACGAATTCTCTCAAAGCTTTGATAGTATCAGCTTGGGTAAAAATAGACTGTCCGATCGCTTGAGCAACGTATCCGCCATCGGGATCATCTTCCACTAAGAAAATAATTTCATTCATCGGGCATCTTCTCCTGAGCTAATTGTTCTTGAGTAATCGTACCTGCTCATTTATATCCGTAATTTTTAGATTTGGAGCTTTAAGCATCGAGCTTAAAATTGCAGCAATCGTGCTCAGAACCGAATTATTTAAACTTTTTGCTCGATTAGCCGAGCTTAGAACTCAAAAAACCACGTTCCACACTGAAACTCTGCATTCCGAACCCGGAATTTTAAGCTCAAATCTCGAAACGTCGATCGAATCACTCAAATTTCCAAGTTCTGAGCTTCAATGGTCAACTTCAGAGGTCAAGCGATCGAGCTGTTTACTGCTGCATTGCCCCC
>CAXTDB010000487.1:0-2958 GCA_964242045.1 uncultured Leptolyngbya sp.
GATCTCACGGGCATCGACTTTCATGCACACCAGTTCCGCCATACCTATGCGACGAATTTAGTGCTGGATGGGATGAATCCGTACCATGTGATGACGCTGACGCGGCATAAGTCCGTGCAGAGTTTTCGCCGCTATACAAAGGCGGCAGACCAACAAGCAGCGGAAGCGGCGTTCTACGAAACAAAACGGCGCAAGCGCAAGACTGAACCACCCTTAGACCAATAGCAGGTTGACTTTACATCATCTGCTTGCCGATGCGGGGAGAGTCTGTGGCAACGATGCTTGGGCAAAATGCAAGATAAAGTTCGATCGACATAGTTCTGGATCTCGATCTATTTCGATCTCATCCTATGAAAGAGTTGCAGTGCAACTCTTTCAGCCGATAGTTGCAGGAGTTTTGCAATTGAACAGTTTTGAAATTGGCTCATAGCATAGCTTCCAGAAACTGTCGATCGATTTAGTTTCGGATCTCGATTTAAATCAATTTCTACACCGCCCAACCGAGCCGGCAGAAGCGCGATCGACGGGTGTTTGGGTTGGCGAACAGAACGGGGAGAAGCGTTGCAGCCGGAACGTCCGCTGTTTGCGTCGGATTCGCGGCAGAATGCGGGCGCAAGACTGGCGTATGGAGCAATTCGGGCGCTGGTGGATAAGCTCAGCGCTCTCACTGGCATTCACTTTCATTCCCACCAAAGACGACACACCTTTGCGACAAACTTGACGCTCTCCGGAATGAATCCTCACCACATCATGACCATTACCAGACATAAAAATCCGAATAACTTCCGCCGATACTCCAAAGCCGCAGCAGAGAGCGAGTTTTACAGGTTTGAGGATTAATGCTCTTTATGAGTTGGGGTTAGAGCAATTTCTCTAGATTGAGTGCGACAGGGATGACGTACATCGAGAAACATTAATCAATCCCTGTCTTGGCAGGTACAGCGTTCTTTAGTGGAACAAGGATTAACGAGAGAGATCGAGCTTCTGTAGCACGGATTAAACCCACAGACTATGCAATTCCAGTTCCACCCGTCACCCCATACACTTCTCCGGTGATGTAGCTCCCTTCTTGTGAAGCCAACAGCACATACACCGGCGCAATCTCCACAGGCTGTCCTGGTCGTCCCATTGGCACTTCCGCCCAAATTTCTCAATCTTGTCCTGCGTTTGCCCACCCGTTGGCTGTAGCGGTGTCCAGAATGGTCTCGGTGCAATCGCATTCACCCGCACCCCCTGTTCGATCATCTGCTTCGACAAAGCTTTGGTGAAGTCTGCGATTGCGGCTTTTGTCATCGCATAGTCCAGCAGTGTGGCAGAAGGTTCATATCCTTGAATCGAAGTGGTGTTAATGATTGCAGCATCCGGCTTTAAATGAGGAACTGCCGCTCTGGTAATCCAGAACATCGCATACAGATTCGTCTTCATCGCTTTGTCGAAGTGTTCGGTGGGAATGTCGCTGATCGAAGGATAAGACTTCTGCACTCGGGCATTGTTGACGAGAATATCTAATCCATTCAGCGCTGACACGGCATTTCCGACCAACTGCTGACAGAATTGCTCATTGGTAATGTCACCGAGTAGCGCCACCGCTTTGCGTCCTGCTTGTTCAATTAGTTCGCTCACCGCTTTAGCATCGCTCTCTTCGCTGGGAAGATAAGAAATCGCCACGTCTGCTCCTTCTCGCGCAAATGAGATCGCGACAGCACGCCCGATCCCGGAATCGCCGCCGGTAATCAATGCTTTTCGACCTACGAGCTTGCCGCAGCCTTTGTAGCTTTGTTCTCCGTGATCCGGTTGTGGCTCCATCTGTTGAGCGAGTCCTGGTACAGGCTGCGGCTGACGCGGAAAGGGGGGTTTGGGATACTGCTCACGCGGGTCTTGCAGCTTTAAGCGATCGTTGTCCATTTGAAATTGCCTCGACAGTCTTTGCAACTTTCGAGCATGCTATTCGCGCCGTGTCGCTGCCTATCTCATTAGACTGAACTTGCTGAAATTCGTCAGTATTGGAACTAGCTGATCAAAGAATTAGCGTTAATAGCCCCAACCAAATTGCTGTACTGCTCACAATTAGCACAGGAACTCAAATCGCATCTGTTAGCCCTGGTCAAATACGAATCAAAACACCTAAGTCAAAAAGCGTGAATACCAGTATTCACGCTTCTCAATTTTGGAAAAATTTGCAGACGAATGAGCAAGTTTTCCAGTTTGCGAGTATTATCTAGACTTGAAACCACAAAGAGCGATATCAACCTCTGCTATATAGCCACAAATTCCCCCTGGCATAGAAGCCAATGCAGCTCAGCGACAGCATTCAAGAATTCGCCGAGTAATCTTCTGTTCTTCAATTAAAGGTATGCCTGTCTCAAGTACGTCTAAAAATAAAGCCTCAAGCAAGTCCTCTAAGACCGCGATCGCACCGCTCCTAGTTTCAATTCTCAATCAAAAAGGAGGTGTTGGTAAAACCACGATCGCGGTTAACCTCTCTTATGCTCTAGCACAACGCGGCATTGAAACAATCTTAATCGACGGTGATCCAAACCGCAGTACCTTAGTTGGAGCGAGATCCATTACCTATAGCGAAACAGTTCCCCTGCGCGTTATGAGTGAAACTGCCTCAGTCGGGCAAACTGGGAATTGTCGGCACTTTTTCATCGATACTAAAGCCAGACCCAAACCGATCGATCTCGAAGAAATTGTTCAGCGCTCTACTTTGATTCTGATTCCCTCTTCCACGAAACAAGACGAACTGCGAGTGACAGGTTCTACAGTCAAACTTTTAGACTCGGTTGGCAGTAAGAAGCATCGAGTTGTGCTCAATCGAGTACATCCCAACAATCGGAAGGAAACCCTTTCAGCATTCAAAGCAGGACTAAGAGAACAAGGAATTCCTGTTTTTGAATCCGTCATTCGCGACTATGCCATCTATGTGAATTCCGGAAACTATGGCACTAAGAATGG
>CAXTDB010000488.1:0-2957 GCA_964242045.1 uncultured Leptolyngbya sp.
GCCGTCATAGATCCAGACGTTCGGCATTGTGCCTTCTAAGGGTGGGGGTGGAGGCGCTTCTCCGTCTTGGGGATTGGGTCGATCTTGGGGATTGGGCCGATCGAGGCGGGGAGGCGCACCAGCAGGAGGGGCAGGAGGCTGGTTGCGCTGATCTTCTGGAGGAAGACGATCGCGGTTTTCAGATGCAATCTCAGGTGTAGTGGTTTCCTTCAAAGCAGGTTCAACTACGATCGCATCGGATTCTGCGGATTTGCGATTGAAAATTTGCGTGTATTTCAACACTTGAGAAAGAGTACTCATCACAATTTGATGCTCCTTGCTGAATATGAGGTTGGCTTAAAGGTCAATGGGGCAAGCGTAGTAACCTTTGAGGTGTTCTAGTCGCTGCTTTGTGCTTTCTACGTTTTGTCTCAGTTCTTCTTGCTGGTCGCTTTGCATCTTGCTGCCAGCCCGGTCTAAAAATTTCTGAAGCGTGGTATCTAGTTCAATCTGAAGCTGAGTCACATCGTCACAAATTTTCCGATGGCTGCAAGGAGGATCTGTCATTGGGCTTACTGAACTCATCTGCATCTATCTATTAAATTCAGCGGGGGAACTTATGCAAACATTTCGAGCTTTTTAGCAAATAAGATTGTAAATGCAGTGTGGGAGAGAGTTTGAGCAATTCATTTGAGCGATAAGGGGCGATCGCGAACTGCAATAGTTCTTTACTTGATCACAGAAAAGCTATCTATCGAAGTGTAGGTATCACTTGATAGATAGCTTAAAAACGATGGAGTTGTAATGTGAAGAACAGGATTAAGCAGAGAGTTCGATCGGAGAACGCTCATTGTATCGATCGACAAAGGTTGATTCAGCACTACGTTGATTCTTTGAGCGAATAAGCTAGGCTGCACGAGAAGGCGCGTATGGCGATATTTAGTTAAACTAGAAAAATTGCTTTCCAATTATTCATAGAATAGATGGCTCGATCGCAGGTCAATTGAGAAATGGAACCGAGATAGGGAATTTGAGCTAAAGTCGTACCAGGCGGATTCGGAGAAAGCCATGATAGTGACTGCGTTGTCCTCCTCACATCATTTAGCGACGGACACCTGGGTGCAGGCGACCTGGGAAGAATTTATGGCAGTGTGCGATCAACTCGACGCGGCGAAGAACGATCGCTCGGAGTTGAAAAAAGCGCAGTGCTATTACGATGCGGGTTGGATCAGAATTGAAACGATGGGCACGGGATCTGGGCATGGACAGGACAACACGCTACTGCCGCAAGTTGTGAGCTTATTCGGCATCATCAGGAATATTCGCCTAAAGGGATTTACCAACACCAGTTTTCGTCGCATTGGTGTACGGGAATGCCAACCGGCTCTGGCGTTTTATATTGCCGAAGATGTCCCTGATCCGTTTCCACCCAAAACCACCGAATTGATTAACGTCGAAACTTATGGCGTACCCACGTTAGCGATCGAGATGTCTCTGTCCACTCTGAGCGATGATTTAGGGCAGAAACGCTTGCTATACGAGCGTCTAGGAGTGCGGGAATATTGGGTGGTGGATGTGCAGAACGCGAAGATGGTTGCTTTTACTGTGAAGGATGG
Organism: uncultured Leptolyngbya sp.; assembly: GCA_964242045.1. Classification (GTDB taxonomy): domain Bacteria; phylum Cyanobacteriota; class Cyanobacteriia; order Leptolyngbyales; family Leptolyngbyaceae; genus Leptolyngbya. Next base: position 1,596 of record CAXTDB010000488.1, read on the forward strand.
GGGCAGTTGGGAGATTCGAGCCTCGCACGTGCTACCGGAACTCGCGATGAGTACGATCGAGGAGGCGTTGCGGCAGAGCCAAACGCTCGATGATACCGAGGTCAATCGCTGGCTGATGCAGCAGTTTCAATCGCTGTAATGCGATGAATCCGATTTGGAACAATCATAATCTTAGGTGTTCCCAGAGACTCTAATTGCGTTACCCCTGCTTCAGCTAACGCGAATCGCGCGATTCAACCGGAACAAAATCGTATCCAGTTCCAGAGCGAGACGCATTAGACTGCTGGACTTGAACGAGTTGAATCAGCAGTTTACGATCGCCTGTTTGAGCATCAAAGCGCACCGTCTCACCTGCTCCATTCGCTGCAAAGTTAGGATTTTGCAAAGTTTGCTGAAGTCCTGATCGCGTTTGGGCTTGCTGTAAGCCAGCACTGATCGCCTCGACTGCATCATAGCTGGTTGCTGTACGCCAACTGACTTCACCGCCCCAGCGTTGCCGCGCCGCTTGAGCAAACGGACGATCAAGATAAGCTTGCGGATGCCAAGCCGCAGGAAACACCAATCCATTCACATCTGCTTTGCCTGCTTGCAGCGTTTGAAAGGTGTACAATGTTGGACTGCTAAGCAAAGATAGCTGGTTTTGATTGGCTCTAGCAAGCTCGATCGCTTTAGAAATACGATCGATGTGTGGAACAAGCACGATCGCTTTTGCGCCTCGACTGCGAATCTCTTGCATGGCTGCGATCGCGTTAAAGGTTGGAGCAGCAAGATCACAGGCTGTCGGAACAATTCGACCGTTTTGATTTGCTAGCGCGATCGATAGCTCGTCTTTGAACGAGGCACTATCAAAAGATTGCGAATCGTAGCAAACAGCGACATCGGGCTTTTGTGCGGTTTTGACCGTGTATTCTGCAAGGCGGGTTGCCATGGCGCGCGTGGTTGGAACTGTCCGAAAAATATAGCTTCCAATACCAGAAAGTCCGCCCGCAAAACTAGTCGGTGTGATCATCACCAGTCCTGCTTGTTGATAGATTGGGGCGGCTTCTAGAGAAACATTGCTGGCATTATGTCCGATCACCGCAAGAATTGAACTGTCTTTTGTGAACTCGGTTGCGATTTGCTTTGCCGTTCCCGGATCGTTGCTATCATCTGCGATCGCGACCACTAAATCAGATTGATTGATGCCGCTGCTGTTGATTTCATCTTGAGCTTGTGCAACTCCGCGCAACATTTCAGAAGCAACATTCGGATTGCTGCCAATCGGAACACTGACTGCAATTTTTAGCGTTTTGTGCTGACTTGCGTAAGCTTTTGCATTGTTGCGGTAAATCACGGTTTCTGGATCGTTGCGCTGTTGTTGCA
>CAXTDB010000489.1:0-2954 GCA_964242045.1 uncultured Leptolyngbya sp.
CGCCTCGAAAAAGGTCGCAACCGACTTTGTTAAATAAAGTTCGGCAGGCGTGTACTGTTTTTGCAAAGAGCCGAGCAGCGAATCGATTAGCTCAATATCATCGCTAAGGGCAAGTACCTTAGTCGGTTCCATGTGGATCGTCGATCGCAAATCTCCTACCTCGATCGGCACAATTCCCGATCGCTGAGTATAGGCTGCCGTCTCCGGAGTAATTGCCCGAACGTACAAATCATCATTGATATAGAAATGAATCGACAATAATTCCCGCAGTTTCGGCTGCTCAAAATAATCGAGCAGTTCTAAGACTTGCGCTTTTGGGACTGACCAGCGACGTAAAACCTTCTGAGTCATCGGGTCTTGTATCCACGCGCCTTGGTAAGCAATCAGCGGCAACGTCGAGCCGACTGCTTGATGAAATCGCAGAGCAGAACGATACATCCGTCCGGTGGCGATCGCGATTTGTACGCCGCGTTTCTGTGCGGTCGCGATCGCTTCTAGCACAGGTTCGCGGATATGATTAGACTTGCCTGCGATCGTGCCATCAATATCTAAGACTAACAATTGGATATCTGGGTTCTGCATAAATTGATTAACGGTGAAGACTGATCTTCCTTCATCGTCCTACCTTAAGAGCGCGTTATGGGTGAAGTCAGAAATCAAAAAGCGGTAAGTCGTCAAATCTTACTGATGACCCTTTGGCTAACGCTGCTGATGTTGGTCGTGAAAGTGGGATCAGCGTGGGCGACTCGATCGCTGTCGATCGTTGCCGAATCGCTTCATACGGTGATCGATGGCTTTAGTACTGTTTTGAGTTTGATCGCGCTCTCGGCTCCAAATCGCCAATCGGGACGGGAAGTTTGGGGGCATGGACGATTAGAGACGGGATTAGCATTGTTGCTCGTGGCGCTGTTGGGATTTGCGGGCTTGAGCTTGTTTGGAGTTGCGATCGAACAGTTGGCGACTGATCCCACGCTCAGAACGATGCTACCGATCCGAATGCGATTATCGGTGATTGGATTGTTAGGAATAGTTTATTTTGCCAGCGTAGGGTTGGCTTTATTCGAGCGCAAAGTTTCGCGATCGCTCGATAGTTCGATTTTGAAATTGAATGCGCGTCACATTCTACAAGATGCTTGGCTGACCCTGTTTCTATTGATCGGACTGTTTGGAATCTGGCGCGGGTATGCGTGGTTTGATCCGTTTTTGACGATCGTCATGGTGATCACCGTCGGACTAAGCTGCTGGCGGGTACTGAATTGGCAGCTACCGTTAATGGTGCGCCAAGTTGCGATCGCACCCGAAGCGATCGCGCAAATAGTGCGGCAGGTACAAGGCGTAACTCAGTGTTATGAAGTGCGATCGCGCGGACTGGTCGGGCGGCAGGTATTTGTTGAGATGCGGGTAATGGTGCATCCAGAATTTTTGGGGGCGAGTGAATGGATTGTCGAACAAGTTGAAGCAGCAATTCGCGATCGGTATGGTCCGGTGCAGGTGATGATTTTTGTCGAAGAAGCACAAGATGAATTGCAGCATCCGTTTGAACAACTGCGATCGGATCAGTCGAATCGCGAAATAGATTGGAGTTAAGCATCTTGATCCACGCGAGCGAATTCTTCAGCCACGATCGCGACTAATTTCTTTGCGGCTCCCGGTTCTCCCCGGACTTGTCGGAGTCGATCGCGCATTTGTTCTAGCTTTTCGGGATGTTCAAGATAGTCGATCGTAATTTTTGCAATGTTTTCTGGCTCCAATTTTCCGAGCAGTTCTGGAACAATCATTTCTTTTGCCCAAATATTGGGCCACGCAAGCAACCCCAATCGTTTTAACATCGCTGAGTTAATCAGCTTTGCAATGCTAGACCCCACACCGGGAAGATTGACTAACAATCCTGGTAATCCATCCCAAGCCCGCATTGCATCCAACTGCTGAGTGGGCAACAATACAATCATCGGAACCGCTAAAGATCCCAATTCTGCTGTGTTTGCGCCAACCGTTGTTAAACATAATCGACACTGAGACAGCAATTCATACATGGGAACTCGCTCGGTTTGAGATTGCCAAAGCTCGATCGAGACTCCGTTTTCTGTTTGCAAATAAGGTCGATCGTCCTGCATTACTAATCGCGCCGACACATTTCCCATCAGCGGCACGATCGAATTCTGTGCCGGATCAGCATACTTCGCTAAGCTCGGTAAATCCAAAGTCGGCGCAACCGGAATCACAAAGCGAGTTTGAGGACGATCGCGCTTGATTTGCTCTGCGATCGCAATAGTTAACGGCACACCTTGAGTCAGCTTTGCAGGCTTTGACCCCGGCAACAATCCGATTAATTCTTCAGAAGAACTTACCGCCTGTTGGGTTTGCACTTCTGCCATCAAATCTCCAACCACACTCATTTTGTGTCTGAACTGAGCGGGCGCGCGATCGACAATTTCCGATCGCATCACGCCAAATCGATCGATCCATCGATGCCATCGCGCTTCCCATTCGGCATAAATCACGGTGCGATATCCCAACCGCTTGCCAATTACAACCGGAAAAAACTGATCGCCACCGAGAAAGATTACGACTCCTCGATCGTGCCAGTCCCAATCTTCCACCGTTTTTCCTTGCAATAGAAACGGGAAAAAATGCTCTGCTGACTGAACGCGATCGACTTCGGGATAACTCAGGGCAATTTCCGCTTCTTGTCCACTTGCATTTGGACACGGGGAAAGCATCACTGAAATTCGCGGATCAGAGCCGAGTTGCGATCGTAGCTCCCTGACTGTAGGCTTTACCCAGGTTGCCAACTCACCGGGAGCATTCGACAAAATCAGAATATCAACAGTCATAGACAAAATGAGAATGTTACTTCTGATTATCGGTGACGAAGTTCGTGTGAAAAAGAGCGAATTTTATACCAAATTGAAAAAAGGGAGTGACAAATGAGAGACTAAGTTCTGCCGCTTGGA
>CAXTDB010000490.1:0-2946 GCA_964242045.1 uncultured Leptolyngbya sp.
TGCCTGCGAAGTTGAACTCGATGACGGCGAAACCATACGAAGCTGTATTGGCTCGGTTCCGCCCGGACGCGAGACGTTAACGGTCAATCTCTTCTACGATCCGACTTGGTGATCGGATCGATGGGTGCTTGGGGATACTAACATTCAGTTTCCTCAATCTTCTTATGCAGTACCCATTAGATCTGACCTTCAAATTCTGGTCGCTGACCCCGCAAATGACGATCGCGGATGCTCAAGGGAATCCGCTGTTTTATGTGCGGCAAAAAATGTTCAAGCTCAAAGAAGTGATTAATGTCTTTGCGGATGTACAACGATCGCAAGAACTGTTCACGATTAAAGCCGATCGAATTATCGATTTCTCGGCACGCTATCACTTCTTAGATCCGACCGGAAAGATCGTTGGGGCGGTGAAGCGGCGCGGAATCAAATCGCTGTGGAAAGCTCACTTCGATATCTTTGACGGTGAGAATGTAGTCTTTACGATCGAGGAAGAGAATCCCTGGGTGAAAGTGATCGATTCATTGCTTGCAGACTTACCCTTTGGCAGCTTCGTGACGGGTTATCTATTCAATCCAACCTACTTGGTGAGCCGTTCGGGTGCAGGAGTCGTGATGAAACTGTCGAAGCGTCCAACATTCTGGTCACGCAAATTCATCATTCAACAAGTAGATCAAGTGAACGATCGCGAACAAACTCAAATCTTACTCAGCTTGATGATGATGATTCTTTTGGAACGCGATCGCGGTTAGCTAACGCATAATCTCGAAATCGATCGAGGTCGGCTTGGATCGTCGATTCGACAAAGCGACCGACAAACGGAGCATTCATCACTCGTGCAAGAATCTCAGGAACCGCATAAGAAAGGGTCATTTTGACGATCGTACTTTGATCGCGATCGTAAAATCGGATGGCTCCTCGATTCGACAAACCCTCGATCGATTCCCACTGAATAATTTGATTCGGAATTTGCTTTGTGATGCGAGACCTCCAGCTAAATTGCAGTCCTCCAGTTGATAATGTCCAGCGTGAAAGTTCAGGCTGATCTTCTAAAACTTTGACTGATGTAATCCAATTCATCCAGTTCGGCAACTGCTCTAAATCCGCCCAGTACTGCCAAACTTGATCGATCGGGACTTCGACTTCGACTTGAACCGTGTGTTCTAACCATTCAGACATATAAAAATTCCATTAGTGCTTTCACGCTAATCTCATTGTGCGAGGGAATGCTGCGATCGCGATCAATTAAAAAATCCACCGAAGGGACTGTAACTCGTCTTAGTTCCTTCAGTGGATCTTGTTAGCCCGGATTCTAATCACGGGCGGAATGGCAACGGAGCCGAAACGAACAAGGCTCTACGCGCTAATCGTCGCGGTTTCTTGCTTATACATCAATTCCCGCACCTTCACCATGCCTGCAACCAAACAATCCATCTCTTCGCGAGTATGCAGCGCATTCACCGTAATCCGAATTCTCGGTTTCGCAATAAACCAAATCGGAGATACCCAAATTCCCAAATCCAGTAGCTCACGCGCGAATGTTTTTGGATTTAGATCAGTCGGCAGAAGCACCGGAACCACATTCGTTTCACCGATCGCTTCAAATCCCTGAGCGGCTAAACGCGATCGCAAATACCGCGTACTTTCCTGCAATCGCGTCACCAATTCCGGCTGCTCTTGCACAGTGCGGAAACTCTGCAACGCCGCTGCGGTTAGAGGGGGCGCAAGCGAACAAGTTCCGATCGAGGTCGGCGAACAGTTCAACAAGGGTTTCAGTTCCGCCACGTGGGTACTAATCGCGGCTCCGACCGATGCGCCAAATTTTGCAAACGTTGAAAGAATCAGGGGATTAATGCCGCGATCGATCGCATCTTGCGGCTTCAGTCCAAAATGCTCGTAAATGCCGCGTCCGGTCGCTCCGAGCGCTCCTGTCGCGTGGGCTTCATCCATTAGCAACGTGCTATCTGGATAGTTCGACAGAATTTCGATCATTTCCGGCAGCGGAGCAATATCGCCATCCATCGAAAATACCGCGTCCGAGACGACCATGACGCGATCGCCCGGTTGCACATAGCGCTTTAATTTGCGCGCCAGATCTTCGGTGTCACAATGGCGGAACGCTTTGACGCGGACTCTGGGACTATAGCCGAAAAGTTTTCCCGATCGCGTTCCCGCATGAGCCAAAGCAGACACAATACAGCCGTGATTCAGCACGTCCGTCATAATCAGCGTTTCGCGGGTGTGTTCAAACCCTGGAACCGGAATCGCCAAATGGCAGTAAGCATCCATTAACGCCTGCATTCCCATCCACGCATTCAGAAAAAGCTGAGTATGCGGTAAATGCTTAAAGCTCGACACTTCGTTTTCAAGCTGGCGGTGTAAATCAATTCGACCGCTGAGAACCGAAGTCGAACTATTCGAGGTTCCGTACTGGAAAATAGCATCGATCGCGGCTTGTTTCACCGATTCGTTTTGGGTCAATCCCAGAACATCGTTTGTGCAAAAAGTCAGAACAGTGCGCCGCTGTCCGGTTTCAGCCTCCTCAATTTCCACCATATTTCCTTGGCGCTGATGACAGAGATACTCATCCGGGTCGAGTTCGCTTTCATACCAACGCCGCACGTATTCCTTAACAACTTGCACAGTTTACTCCTCTCACCTGCTTGACGTTCGCCATTTGCTTCTGACTCAACAGTATATTTGCCGATGATGAATTTCGCCCAGATCCGGCGGAATTCTGACTAGTCTCAAAATATGAAGACGTGATATACAGCTTATCAGGACTCATAGAAATCGAAAAAAAACAGCGATCGCATCTGGGTGAACGATCGCCGTTTTTCGGAGTTTGCCGCTCCTAGATTTCTGCGACTGCCCGTTCTACGAGACGACGCGCTAGAGTTTGCGTTCCCGTGTGGGTGTAGTACTTCACGGCCACGTCGAGAAATGCCC
>CAXTDB010000491.1:0-2941 GCA_964242045.1 uncultured Leptolyngbya sp.
CCCAAACTGAGAATCGCACCAACAATCCGCCGTATGTAATCAGCGTCAGCGAATCTTGCACAATGCCAAACGTGCGCCCGACTAAACTCAGCGGACGGCTCGAAGCTTCTCGTCTAGCGCGCGTCATTTTGTCATAAAACTCCGAATCCTCGAAATGCGTCAAATTCAGCGTTAGCGCCTTTTCGAGAATCAGTTCATTCACTTTCTGACCCAGCAGCACCCTCAGAAGCGATTGCACCAAAGCAAGTCCTTGCTTACTGCCCGACTGAATCGCCACCATTACGGCTTCAAAACCCAAATAGGTTAGTGCCGTCCAGCGATCGCTTTCTTGTCCCGTTCTCGATGCCAATACAACCGCATCGACAATCAGTTTTCCGGCATATGCCACCACCGCAGGCACAAGTCCCCCAATCAGCGTAAACAGCGCTAGGACGATCGTTAACCGTCGATTGGTTGACCAAACCAATTCGATCGCGCGCCCGCAATAGCGGAAAATAGATAAAAATTGAGTTGCGCTTCCGATGAAGCGTTGAAATCGTCGTATCTGCATTCTTTTACGATAGCGTTTGATTGTGAAGTTGAGGAGGACAGAGAATGCAGCGATCGCCAAACCCTCGATTTGTAATTGAAGCGGGGCGTTCTGAGAAACAATACTGGCGCGATTTGTGGCAATATCGCGAGTTGTTCTATTTTCTATCCTGGCGCGATATTTTGGTGCGGTATAAGCAAACTGCGATCGGGATTGCTTGGGCGATCGTGCGACCGTTTCTGACGATGATTGTGTTTACCGTAATTTTTAGCAATTTAGCGAATCTACCGACTCAAGGTGCAACGCCTTATCCGATTTTGGTATTATCGGCGCTGTTACCTTGGCAGTTTTTCGCGAGTTCATTGACTCAAACGAGTAATAGCTTAGTCAGTAACGCCAATTTGATTTCTAAAATTTACTTCCCGCGATTGATTGTTCCGGCAAGTGCGATCGTGGTAAATTTTGTCGATTTTCTGGTATCCGGGATGTTGCTGCTGGCGTTGATGATTTGGTATCACTATGTACCCTCTTGGCGAATCGTGACATTACCTTTTTTTACATTAATGGCAGCGCTATCAGCATTCGGATTCGGATTGTGGTTTGCATCGATTTATGTGAAATTTCGCGATGTGGCTCAAGTGATTCCCTTTGTTATTCAGCTTGGGCAGTACATTTCTCCAGTGGGTTACAGCATTGATATTATTCCTGAGCGATGGCGTTTATTGTATTCGATCAATCCGATGGTAGGCGTGATCGATGGGTTTCGCTGGGCGATTCTCAACGGTGATCAAACGCTTTATCTACCAGGATTTTTCTTAGCGTTGATCGTTACGTTGCTGTTTGTGTGGACAGGAATTTATTATTTTCGCGGCGTTGAACGAACGTTTGCCGATATTATTTAGATGCGATCGAGGATATAAGATGCCGATGCTGCGGGTGGAGAACTTAGGAAAACGCTATCAAGTGGCGCGTCAATCTCGCGGCAATACGGTGACACTGCGCGATGCGATCGTCGATACGGCGAAATCGGTCATTCAGCGAAAACCGAGACTGCGATCCGAGGATTTTTGGGCGCTGAACGAGGTGTCTTTTACGATCGAACAAGGCGAACGAGTTGGAATTATCGGACGCAACGGAGCCGGAAAATCGACGCTGTTGAAAATCTTAAGCCGGATTACTGAACCGACGCGCGGCAGAATCGAAATGTGGGGGCGGGTGGCAAGTTTGCTCGAAGTCGGAACGGGATTTCACCCAGAACTGACAGGACGCGAAAATGTCTATCTCAATGGCGCGATTTTGGGCATGAGTCGATCGGAGATTGCCAGTAAGTTTGATGAAATTGTTGATTTTGCTGAGGTAGAACGGTTTTTAGATACGCCTGTGAAACGGTACTCTTCTGGAATGTATGTTCGATTAGCGTTTGCGGTTGCGGCGCATCTGGAGCCGGAGATTCTGATCGTCGATGAGGTTTTAGCGGTCGGAGATGCTCAGTTTCAGAAGAAATGTTTGAGCAAAATGGAAGATGTCGGGAAAGAAGGTCGAACCGTTTTATTTGTGAGCCACAATATGCAAACGATTCGATCGCTTTGTGAACGTGGCATTGTTCTAGAGTCGGGAAAAGCTTGCTTTATTGGAGAAATTCAATCTGCGATCGAAGCTTATTTAGATTGTTCTCATCGCTTGGTGGAGAAAGTTCCACTGCTTGCAAGGAGCGATCGCTCTGGATCGGGAAGAGTCAAAGCTTCTAGTTTTAGAGTGTTAGATGCCGCAGGAAGAGAAGTTGAAACATTAAAGTCTGGCTTAGATTATGAATTTGAGTTTGGCTATGTCAATTATTCAGATATCGCCTTAGAAAATGTGATTGTTAGCTTTGCCGTGTTAGATGAAAACGGGCAGACTATCTTACTGCTAAGAACTAATTTTACGGATAGCAATGTTACGCTGAATTCGAGTTCAGGCGTTGTGAGATGTCGGTTAAATCGTTTGCCCTTAGCGAATGGCGTTTACCGTTTGCCGATTTACTTTGCGTATCGAGAATCTGAAGTGCTTGATTATATTCAGGATGCAGCAACGATCGTGGTAGAAGGCGGCGATTTTTTTGGAACAGGAAGTATCGGGCTTCCTAAAAAGTGCAAGATTCTAACGAGTGCAGAGTGGCGGAGTGCTTAGACGATGCAAAAAATAATGAAAAAAGACGAATTCAGCAAGCGAATTCGAGCAAAGATACAAAGAAGATCTCAGATTTTTCTAGAAGATACGGGTCGGATTTTGAGGCAGAATTTTCCTTGGAAAATAGTACGATCGATCTCGCTTCGGTATTTCGTATTTCAAGATCCAATTGATTGCATTCTTTACGCTTTCTCTTTTAGAAACAAGCCTTACTTTATCCAAGTGGGCGCAAATGACGGAGTG
>CAXTDB010000492.1:0-2930 GCA_964242045.1 uncultured Leptolyngbya sp.
CGGATATTGCCCCGACGATTCTCAATATTCTAAAGCTACCGATCCCAGAAGAAATGACGGGTCGATCGCTGATTGAGAAAGCTGAGTTTGATGTGCGAGCAAACCGAACTCCGGTGAAAATAGCGCGTTAATCAATCGCGATTTCGTGGTGTCCCCTTTGTAGGATTTAGTCTTGCAGAGGGGATTGTTTTATTGCGAAAAGAATCCTGCTAACAGCAATGGCAGGAGTAGAAGCGCGATCAACACAATTAACAACGTTCCGGCATCGACATCAATCACATTTTTCGGTTTGTTATCCATAATTTAAGGTACTGCGTTGGTTTTATCGTATGCCCCCGAAACTGATCATTCAACTCGGTCGCTTTGTTTGGATAACAATGTGGCGAATTATGATGTCCAAGCTTGCCCCACGTGATGCTTCTGGCGCTTATATTCGTCCTGAAAGCGAATTTCGCGATCGCATCGGATCGATAACTTATCCTGCTGCTTCGGAGCGCTATAAATTGTTCGTTGGTATGAGTTGCCCTTGGGCGCACCGAACTTTAGTGACTCGTGCGCTAAAAGGATTGGAAAACGCAATCGCGGTTTCGATCGTGTCTCCGTCTCCTGAAAATGGCGGCTGGATTTTAGAGAAGCCTGAATTCGGATGCTCTACTTTAGCTGAACTCTATCGATTGGCAAAACCAGGTTATACGGGTCGATCGACAGTTCCGGTGCTGTGGGATTGCGCGACAAATACGATCGTCAATAACGAAAGTTCTGAAATCATTGTGATGCTGAATGCTGAGCTTAATGAATTTGCAACGCATTCGGAAATCAATTTATATCCAGATTCATTACGTGATCAAATTGATAATTGGAATTTGAAGACTTATAACTCAGTGAATAATGGTGTCTACCGTTGTGGATTCGCTCAAACACAAGCGGCTTATGAACTAGCTTGCAATGAATTATTTACGACCTTAGAGAAGATCGATAAAACATTAGAAAAGAATCGTTATCTCTGCGGTGACACTCTTACACTCGCAGATGTCCGATTGTTTACAACGCTGTTTCGCTTTGATGCTGCGTATTACGGCATTTTCAAATGTAGTCGTCGCCGCATTCAAGATTATGCAAACTTAGGCGCGTATGTACGAGATATCTATCAGCTTTCGGGTGTGGCTGAAACTTGCGATTTACAAGCGGTAAAACGAGACTATTACGGCAATCTATTTCCGCTGAATCCGGGGGGAATTATCCCGATCGATAGCGACTCCCAAAACTTACTCGCCCCGCACAACCGCGATCGCATTTATGCTTGATGACCGCTTTCCCCATTGATCACCGCTGACGCGATCAGGTGTGCCAATCGCAGCGCTTCGGGAACATGACCGCGATCGGTTAATCTCGCCAATACTCGCGCGGTTGTCTCCGGTGTTGCACCATACACCTGATACACAAACGGTGACGTTTCATAAATCTCTCCAGCGCGGGCAATCATTTCTAATCGGCGTTCCGGTTCTGGTAATCGTCGCAGGGCGTATTCCACTTTTTCTAGTTTCGGATAGCGCCGCATCACACTCACACAAGGACGATCGATCGCATCCGACAACGCAGGCAAATCTACTACATTAAATCCACCAAGCGAAATGCCATCGAGTAGCACAATATGAGCTTGGGGTAAGAACTTACTGTTTAACAGCATGTTTGCGATCGTTTCGGTGGCATCCCAGCCATCGGGTTCGATTTGACCCCACAACATGCCTTCAAATCTGGTTCCCGCACAAACAATTCCCGCGATCGACACGGGTTTTCCAGCTTTTCGGATAAAAGGTGCATCATCAAACCCGATCACTCGAATTAATCGACGCTGCTCTAATAATGCTTCTAGCTCCATTGCGATCGTTTCTGACCCTCGATCTTAGAAATGCGATCGAGGGCTTTCTTACCTAGTTCTGAGCCAGCCACTTTTGACCATTCAGGCGTTGAACCGCACCGAATACCAGCAGATCCAGCGATACTCTACGTTCATCAATTAGAAAAGATTCCAGCGTGCTTAAACGGTCTCCCTCGGCACAAGCAAATCCTTTCAAACCGTTGATGTTTTCGTCGAAGAAATAGATATTGAATTCCCGCAGCTGTTTATAGCTCGGTTGCCATTTGCCGACGACTTGCCAGCATTCCGGTGCTTGATCGTATCCCTTGATCGGAATCTTGCGCTTCTCGAAATGGAGTTCTAGCGATCGCGTTCCCAATTTTTCTAATCCTTGCTTGAGAGCAGGCAGATAGTCTTGCTGGATAAAATCACCAAACGGTTTATCCTCGACCCCTGGAGCTTTTTCCTTTTTCGCTTTTGCGGGTTTAAGCGCTTCATCGGTTGGCGTATCTTTCCCAGGTTTCCCAGCGTTGGGATTGACTGCGTTAGGATTATCTCCAGCGTTTACGGCAGTGGGATCAGGCGCATTTGCAGTCGGAATCTCCGTGGTGGCGGGTTCTGATTCGCTGTGCAGGTTTTCTTTGACGACATCGGGCACATTTTCACCGACGGTCGGTGGGAGTTCCGATTCGCCTTGAGGCTTGGTTTCTTCCGTTGCCATAACACTAGTTTGTTTGGGAGTACTCGTTTCTAATCATAACCAAGAGCGGGAGCCGGAAATCGGGAATTGGAGTAGAGATGAATCGATTTTCTTTAAAGGTATGGATTGATGGAAGCGGGTATCCGATCGTTTGTCTGCACGGGCATCCAGGATCGGGTCGCAGTATGAGTGTGTTTACTCAGCATTTATCCAAACGATTTCAAACGATCGCGCCTGATCTACGCGGCTATGGTCAATCCAAAACGCGCGAAAACTTCGTCATGCTCGATCACTTAGATGATCTGCAAGGCGTGTTGAATCAATACGGCATCGATCGAGCTTTAATTCTTGGTTGGTCGCTCGGCGGCATCG
>CAXTDB010000493.1:0-2920 GCA_964242045.1 uncultured Leptolyngbya sp.
CCCGATCGTGTGCCGCTTCGAGCAGATCGCGAAACGCCTCATTTCCGCCCAGCATCGGATCGACTTGGTAGTAATCGTGCGTGTGATAGCGGTGATTGCTAGCGGACTGAAAGATTGGCGTAAAGTAAATCGCATTCACGCCCAAATCCTGAATGTAATCCAACTTCTCCATCACACCCCAAAGATCGCCCCCTTTGTAGCCTTGTAGCGTCGGAGTCGCGTCCCAATCTTCCCAGCGCATTGACTTAAGGAGTTTCTTATGCGGTTGTTGCGCGCGGGCAAAGCGATCAGGAAAAATTTGGTAAAAAACTGCGTGTTTCACCCAGTCTGGTGTCTGAATCTGCATGAGTCTTCTGGATCACATCAATAGTACGGTAATGATCCCCAGCCTGATCGCTCTCTAACTATTGATAGAAGTTTGGAGATTCCTCAAACCGTAGTATATAATACAAATATGAACGTTCATCTCTGCTAAGGCATCAGAGACGGAAGTAAGGAATTTTCCTGAAGGAACGCGCCTCACTCACTTCATTTCTACTTTCCAGAGGCGACTATGAGACTGATTTATCGTGGTGTTGAATACGAATACGACCCGACCCAAGGCAGACGCGGCACGAACGATCGCATTTCGCAGTTTCGTGAGCCGATTAGCTTAACCTATCGCGGCAACCATTATCAAATTGATCCGAATCGTCCTGCACGATCGAGCGTTGAACCGCAACCGCGTGAATTGATTTATCGCGGCAATCGTTACTGGGTGGGTTATCCCGATGGCAAGCCGACGTTGAGCAATGTCAGCCAGCCGAAGCGAGTAGAGAATTTGGCTCTGACCCATCGCGCCAACCTGCAACGGAATTTGCAGCGCCGCATCGAAATTGCGCGTCAGAAAGGCGATAACGCTTTATTAGCGCTGCTTGAAGCCGAAAGCCGTCAGCTTGTCTAAGTTCATTTCACTTACTCTTCACGCACTGGGAGTCTCGACCCGATCGAGGCTCCTTTTTTTTGCAAAAGCTTCGGGGAATCCCCCAGGTCGATCGATTCCCCGAAGCTTAAATTCCAGAAATTACAAGGCTTCTAGAGCATCAGAGCCAAATTCGCTTCGGGGAAGACCTGCATCCTAAGCTAAGGTCATCAAAGCAAAAGGACAAGAAACTATGCCTTACGACACCTTAAATCTCTCGACCGATAAACCCGTTTTATCTTGGGCAAACCACGAACTCGGAAGCGCTGAAACCAAAATGGCAAAGAACGTTGCCGCGCTGCCGTTTGTGTTCAAGCACGTTTCCCTGATGCCCGATGTGCATTTAGGAAAAGGAGCGCTGGTCGGCTCTGTGATTGCGACGAAAGATGCGATCGTTCCCGCAGCGGTCGGAGTCGATATCGGTTGTGGAATGGCAGCAATCAAAACGCCGTACACGAGCGAGCAACTAGAGGGGAAACTGAAGCAAATTCGCTTAGACCTTGAAGCCGTGATTCCGACTGGATTTAATGAGAATAAGGAGAGCGATCGACAAGTTTCCAACTGGCAAGGTTGGCAAGCATTCAAAACGCTGCATCCTGGCGTGAAAGATCTTGAAACCAAAGCTTTACGACAAATGGGTTCGCTCGGTGGTGGAAATCATTTCTGTGAAGTCTGTGTCGATGAAGAAAACGCAGTTTGGTTAATGCTGCATTCTGGTTCTCGGCACATCGGCAATGTGTTAGCTCAACGCCATATCGAAACGGCGAAAACGCTCTCCAAAATGACCGATACGAAGTTACCTGATCCGGATCTGGCGCATTTTGTTCAAGGTACAGTTGAATTCGAGAATTATTGGCATGATCTTCAGTGGTCGCAAGGCTACGCTCGATTCAATCGCGTGGTAATGATGACTCGATTCAAGCAGGTTGTCGAAAAGCATCTCGCAGGCGGAAAGCCAATGAAGCCGCTATTAGAGGTGAACTGTCATCACAACTATGCTGAAAAAGAAGTGCATTTTGGCGAAGAAGTGTTCGTGACTCGAAAAGGAGCCGTGCGCGCTCGTCAAGAAGACCTTGGCATCATTCCCGGCAGCATGGGCGCAAAGTCCTACATTGTTCGCGGAAAAGGTAATCTCGAAAGCTATTGTTCTTGTTCTCATGGTGCAGGTCGCACGATGTCTCGGAACTTAGCGAAGAAAACCTACACTTTAGACGACCTGATCGAACAAACCAAGGGCGTTGAATGTCGCAAAGATGAAGGAATTCTCGACGAAATTCCGGGAGCATACAAACCGATCGGGCAAGTAATGGCAAACCAAGCCGACTTGGTTGAAGTCGTTGCAACCTTGAAACAAGTTCTGTGTGTGAAAGGTTGAACAATTAGGGGTCAATTTGATCCCTTTCATGTGGCGGGTAGCTCAACAGCAGAGCGCCAATCTATTGCCCGAAAGGGACGCAGACCGAGGGTTATCGTTGTAACCGAATCCCCCCTCGATCGCCGGAAATGCGGGTGCAATTCCCGCTCCGCTACACCAAACACTGGCAGGTAGTTTAACAGTAGAACGCCTAAAACATCCTTGTTCACACCTTGCCCGAAAGGGACGAAGAATGAGGGTTATCGCCTTCTAAGCGGGAGGTGTGGGTGCAACTCCCACTCTGCCAATTGCCTAAATTTTGCCTACCCCAGGCTGGAGGTTGCTATGTCATACAAATTTTATGTAAACAACAAAACGCCTCAAACTCAACCGATTCCCGGTCGCGAAGCAGAAATGATCCAAGGTCGATCGAGCGGTTGGATGTTCAAAACCGAGATTTGGACAGTTCTTCGTCGCTGTTTACTAATTGGAACGGCTCAAAGTACTTACTATGCCGGAAAGCATCAATTAACAACGGAATTTATTGATGTGGTCAGAACTGCGATCGATCAAAATCCCGATCGCGTTGCCGAAGAAATTCTCTA
>CAXTDB010000494.1:0-2422 GCA_964242045.1 uncultured Leptolyngbya sp.
TTGCGGCAGGGGAGTGGGTGCAACGAGGAAACCATGAGCAGGCAATCCACGACCTTCATCGAGCGATTCAAACAGATTCAACGTGTATTCATGCTTACCAAGGTCTTGGGTCAGTGTATCTGACATTGCGTGAGTTTCAATCCGCTGTTGAAAGCTTGACTCAGTGGATCGAGGTTGAACCGAACAGCGCGTTGCCGTATCTGTATCGGGGCATTGCTTACTATCACTGGCGGACGATCGATGCCACAAAACTGCATGAGACGATCAAGGATCTCAACCACGCCATCGCATTGCAACCGAATCTGGAGCAGTCTTATTACATTCGTGCGGCTTGCTACAGTTACATCGGCAACGAACCGCAAGCGATCGAGGACTTTACTAAAGTCATTGAACTGAACCCGACTGCGACTGCTTATTACAATCGCGGCGTAACTTATTTTCTGATGCAGCACTTCGAGGCGGCACTCGCAGATTTTGAGCAAGTGATTCAGATCGATCGACAACACTGCTCTGCCCATTATGGTCGAGGCAATACGAAGTTTGCGCTTCAGTATCAAGCAGGAGCGATGCAAGATTACAAGAGTGCTACTGCTCTTAGCCAGACTCAAGCGATCGATGCCAACGATGAGCATGGTTTTTACAGTCGAGGACTTGCTTTTCTGAATGTGGGAAATCTGGTGAGAGCGATGACCGATTTTCAGACAGCAGAAACACTTTGCTTAAATCATGCGAATACTGCTTTATTACAGAAGGTTAGAGAGGAAATCCAGAACTGTTCAGATAGCTGCTGAATCGTGGAAAAGTTAACCGCATCGATTGGCAATTACAGGAAGAGTGTCTCCTCAAGCTTGGGTAAAACGAGGTGTGACCAGATTGCGCTTGACGTAGAATGGTAGAGACGCATCTCTAATTGGTTTCGATGAGGTGGACTTCCAGTGACGACGCTCTTACAGCAACGACCCTTCACCTTTGATCAATTCCTCGTGCAGTTCGGGGACGACGATCGCTATGAGTTAATCGACGGAGAAATTTTTGATTTGGAACCGACCGGACCCCACGAAGAAGTCGCTGCCTTTATCAGTCGCAAGTTGAACGTTCAGATTGATGCGCTAGAATTGCCTTACTTCATTCCCCAGCAGTGTCTGATTAAGCCGTTGGAAAACCTCACAGGATTTCGTCCAGATTTAGCGGTTTTAGATCGGTCTCATCTAGGAGATGAACCGCTCTGGAGTCAAGAACCTGTAATTACACTTGGTCGATCGATTAAATTGGTGGTCGAGGTGGTCAGTACCAACTGGCAAAACGATTATGCTCGCAAGGTTGAAGACTATGCGGCATTCGGGATTGCGGAGTATTGGATTGCAGATTACGCAGCGTTAGGTGGAGTTCAGTTTCTCGGTAGAACCAAGCAACCAACGCTTTCGATTTATCAGCTTGTCGATGGCATCTATGAAGTTCGCAAATTCAGAGGCAGCGATGCGGTAGCTTCGCTTCCCGAAGGGGGCGTATCGCCCATGTTTCCCCATCTGCAACTCACAGTCGCTCAGGTACTTCGAGCCGAACAATCATAGCGGACGATACAAGTGATGCAGCTTAATTCAGAACAACAATCGTGGGCGATCCGAGTAATGCGCGACTACTGTGGATTAGAGATCACCAACAATCAACTTTCGATGCTGCTCAACCTCGATCCATCTCTTCTTGCTGATATTCTGATCGATACAGATACAGTTGCAAGAGAACATTTGATGAACGCGATCTCTCAGCAATTGGGATTTCCAGGCTGGGTGCGTTATAGCGATTCGGAAGAGGACAGTCGTCCCTTCTTTGCAGCCTTTTCCAAATGTGCGATCGAACAGGGATACCGTTTGGTGGAAGGATACTGGCAACTTTGAACATTCCTACAACACTACTGTCTGATAGGTAAACAGTCCATTGCAATCACCTAGTGCTATCCGAGTCAGGATAAACTAGGAGGTTGATGAGTCCGATTCATGCGGCTCTATGTTCTTCAACTAATACCGTTGGGACTAGAGATATCAAATGACACTGTTATAGAAATCAAGAGGAACAGTCTTTTGAAGCAAAAACTGAATTAGAGCTTGAAGCTGCGATCGACGAATTTGAGCAATGGTATGACATGGATGTCAATCGTGCGATGATTCGTGAAGCCATCCGATTACCATCGATATTCTTCTCAGACGATCAAGGACTAGAAGAGCAATATATTCGCTTTGAGATCGCTCACAATTTGCTGTATCAAAAAAGCTACAACTTGACGAAGCTGTAGCTTGATAAAGATTCATATCATACTTCGTCAATCTCTAGTACAGAGGCGAATTAGTGGAAGAATCAAACCATTCCACTTCAATTTCGAGTCTCGCATCTTCATACAGTTGTCGCAGTTTTTTAAGCGCTTTGA
>CAXTDB010000494.1:2432-2874 GCA_964242045.1 uncultured Leptolyngbya sp.
CCCGCTACGACCAAGGCTTCGCCCACTTCGCGCCACGATTGACCCTGTACAATGCGCTGATGCAGCAAGAACTGACTTTCTGCATCAAGCTGCTCAAATGCCCAGCGCATGACGGATAAATCTTCTTGAACGAGCAAGAGAGAAATGGTGTTACCGCACTGTTCTGACGGCAGATCATCAAACAGCGGCGAGGGCGATTCTTTTTGTTTGCGATGAAACTCCCAAATGATGTTGAGACAAGTGCGGCGTAGCCAAGCGATCGGTAATCCAATTGGTCGTCCTTCCTCAATTTGTTTGACTCCGCGCGTATAGGCTTCAATTAGAATATCCCGCACTTCATACGTTTGACTCAAGCGAAACTGCTTCAGTCGCCCTGCCACAAAAGCAAACAAAACCTGACTATTCGGATTCTGAGCATCAAAAAACAGCGATCGCACTGCTT
>CAXTDB010000495.1:0-2865 GCA_964242045.1 uncultured Leptolyngbya sp.
GCGATCGCGGATCTTGCTCCTGTTTACAATTCTTCTCCTCAGATTCTCAAAGTAGCTTTGAGGCGGCAAGCTCCGCAAGCAGAAATGGACAAGGCAGGATTAGAAAGCCTCAATCGTGGGATTGGGCTTCTAGTCGATCTTAAGTATTTGAAGTCAAGTCAGGTGAATTTGATCAATGAGGTGTTTGATGGCTCTATTCAAGCGCAATCAATGAAGTCTACTTAGTAGAAAAGATCCGGATTATTTTTATGAGGGTTAAACGATGACGCAGCAGTCCTCCGGGCGAGAAATTAGAAGCTCTAAGAATCCTTCTCCAAACGTTGAGAAAACTGGAGTTGTGGAGCAAACAGTTACACCGCTTTCTAAAGTCCCTCAAGCACAAAGTCCGCCACTGCGTCTCTTATCCGACAAACAGACGACTCGGCAAAACTCGCTGCCACATTCCAGTCCAACTCGATGGTGGGGAGAGCGGCGGTTACGGTTCAAGGTGATGACGCTAGCGGTCACCCTTGCAACCCTTCCGGTTATCGGGATTGGAACAGCGGCTTATTACTTTACCAATAAAACCTTTTCTCAGCGAGTCGTTGCAGAGCGTGAGCAATACTCGCTTTCTGTTCAAAGCAAGATTAGTTCGTTCTTGCGCCGCCGTGTGGGAGACATTCGAGTCATGTCTCAATCTAGCCTGTTGACCGATCCCCGCCAGCGCTCAGACTCTAGCACTCAGCAGAAACAAGAACTCCTCGATCGCTTTGTTGAGGCTTACGAAGTCTATGACAATATCGCTGTGGTTGATCTTAAGGGCAATGTGGTTGCTCAATCGATCGGGGAGCAGCTTCCAAATCTGAGTAATCGCAAGTACTTTCAGCAAGCACTCAGAGCGGACAAACCGATTATTAGCCAGCCAGAAGCTGGAACGCTGACGAAAGTTCTTTCAATCTATGTGGTTGCCCCCATTCGGGATAGTGTAAGCAATAAAACAATTGCACTGATCCAAGCACGGGTTCCAGGAGATTTGTTTAGAACCGAGGTGCTGAGTGAAGAATCGCGGCGCGGGAGTAGCAGAATTTACGTGGTTGATGGAGGTGGAAAGCTTTTTGTCACGCCTCAAGGGGTCGGTGCTGCATTAATTGATGAACAAGGTCGCCCGATCGTCAATGCCGCAGGCGAAGTTCAAGGAATCGATGCGCGATCGATATTTCCTGGATATGAACAACTGCGTAACGAAGACAAACCGAAGGTTGATATCTCCTCCGAGCAAGTGGTGAGCCTCACTTCGATCGATGAAGTCAGAGATCTTCCACCTCTTGCCTGGAAGTTTCTCATGATTGAAAGCAAAGCTAGCGTTTTTGCGCTACAACGCCAATTGTTTTTAACCTTGGCAGCAGGAGTAGCAATCATCACCTTGATCGCGGGCGCGATCGCGGTTTTAATCGCAAATCGCATCGTTCTTCCCATTTTGGCAGCCACAAACACGGTGACCAAGATCGGGCAGGGAGATTTAGATGCCCGGTTGAACATTCAAGGGAAAGATGAAATTGCAACCCTGGGCGCGAATATCAATCACATGGCAGATCAGCTTCAGCAATCGTCAGAAGCACGAGCGTTTGAGCTTGCCCAAGAGCAAATCCTGACAGATGCCAAAGGATCACGAGTTCTCAGTAAGTCAGACCTGCAAGCAATCTTTGATCAAGCCGTTAACTCTGTTCGGGCGCTCCTGAAATTAGACCGAATTTTGATTTATCAGTTTGATCGCAATTTTGGAGTGGTTTCAGAGTCCGTCAGTACGGGTTGGACAAGCGCGATCGGGCAACAAGTCAACGATTCCTGCATTCCAGAAAACATCCGTGAAGCTTACCGAGAGGGACGCATTGTCGCTGCGCCTGATATTACACAGGCGGGCTTTAATTCAGAGCATCTCAAGCTACTAGAGCGATTGGAAGTCAAGTCCAGCCTGATCGTTCCGCTTATCGGTGCAAACCAACTGTTTGGATTACTGATTGCTCACCATTGCTCATCGACCTACGACTGGCAAGAATTCGAGATTAATTTTCTCAAACGACTCGCTGATGAAATTGGGTTGACAATTTATCGAGTTGAACTGCTAGAGCAAACCACAAACCTAGCAGAAGAGCAGCGTCAACTGAAAGAGGGACTGCAAAAACGCGCCTTAACGCTCCTGCAAGAAGTTGATCCGATTAGTCGAGGAGATTTGATGATTCGGGCAAAAGTGACGGCTGATGAAATTGGCACGATCGCAGATTCCTACAATGCGACCGTGGATAGTCTGCGAAAAATTGTCCTTCAGGTGCAGGAGTCAGCCGACCAAGTGGTAGAAACGACTAGCACCAGCGAAACCTCGGTGCAGTTGCTTTCGACAGAAGCACTCCGGCAAGCAGAAGAGATTGCTGCCGCTCTAGAACTCGTCAAAGAAATGGCAGTTGCAGTACGAGGAATTGCAGCTAACGCAGAACAAGCTGAAGTCGCGGTTCAACTCGCAGCCGAGACCGTGAAGGAAGGAGATGAAGCCATGAACCGAACTGTTGATGGCATTCAGGCGATTCGAGTAACGGTTGCTGAAACCGCTAAAAAGGTGAAATATCTTGGAGAATCTTCTCAGAAAGTTTCTGCCGTTGTAGACCTGATCAGTGCTTTTGCGGCTCAGACCAACATGCTCGCGCTGAATGCTTCGATCGCGGCATCTCGTGCTGGAGAAGAAGGAAAAGGGTTTGCGGTGGTTGCCGAAGAGGTGCGAGCATTAGCGCGACAGTCTGCCGAAGCGACAGGAGAAATTAAAAAGCTGATTATCAACATTCAAACAGAAACAAGAGATGTCGTTGCTGCAATGGAATCAGGGACAGAGCAGGT
>CAXTDB010000496.1:0-2845 GCA_964242045.1 uncultured Leptolyngbya sp.
ATGTGAGCAAAGAAGCGAGTGATATGGTGCTGCTCGATGACAACTTTTCCACGATCGTTGCTGCGATCGAAGAAGGACGAGTAGTGTACATCAACATTCGGCGCTTTATTCGCTACATTCTAGGCAGCAACATCGGCGAAGTGATTACGATCGCTGCGGCTCCACTGCTTGGATTGGGTGGCGTTCCCTTGTCACCGCTGCAAATTCTCTGGATGAACTTAGTAACGGATGGTGTGCCTGCGTTAGCTTTGGCAGTTGAACCGGGACGACCGATCGTGATGCAAACCAAGCCAAAAGATACGCAAGAAAGTATCTTTGCGCGGGGATTAGGCGCTTACATGATTCGGATCGGCATTGTGTTAGCAGTCGTGACGATCGCAATGATGGTGTGGGCGTATGGCTATACCGAGCAGGTTCAAGGCGGATTGTTAGAGCGCGATCGCTGGAAAACAATGGTGTTTACGACGCTGTGTTTAGCGCAAATGGGTCATGCTTTGGCAATTCGATCGAATACCAAATTGTTTGCTGAAGTAAATCCGTTCTCAAATCCGTTTATGCTAATTTCAGTGGTGTTTACGGTTATTTTGCAACTGCTGTTGATTTACGTTGCACCGTTGCGAAATTTCTTTAGTACGCATTTCCTCAGCTTTACTGAGCTAATGATCTGTGTTGGCTTTAGTGCTTTGATTTTTGTCTGGATTGAAGCTGAGAAACTGTTCATTCGCTGGTTTGCTGCTCGTCGTTAATCAGGTAAAAGTATGATCAATATCGTTGTTTGGATTGCTGAATTTGTTGGAGAAGTAATGGTTGCCACGGTAATGCAATTTCTCTCGGAGGTGTTTGTTGGTTGGGTTGCAGAAATCGCGGAAACTGCGGTTTCAGAATGGTTAACCGCTTTGGTTGCTGATATCACGCGATTATTCACAGATCTGCTAGCTGGAACGCGACGATAGAGGATTACAGTGCCATTGAATCAAACAATGAAGTCACTGATTCAATGGCTGATCTGATGTTTCATGGTAGCCTTGTAGTTAAATCCACTCACGCGGTAAATGAAGATGTTTAAGCAAGTTCGGAATGCTGCACGAATTGTTGGGGGCGTAGTGTTTGCGGTGGTTGGTGTGATCGGTGTGATTTTGCCGCTGATTCCTGGAATTCCTTTTCTAATGCTGTCGGCTGCCTGCTTTAGCTCTTTAGAGCCTTAGAGGATGTAAAAGGATAGAAAGGCTTCGCGCTCGTTGTTATCCCGCTCGGAAGTTGGTTTCCGTGTGGGACACTGCGCGATGAACGACGATTTCTATAAATATTCTCTTATTAGATCTGTTCTTCTCAATTTGATGCCAAGTTAGAACTCCGATTTTCTCAAGAGGTCGGAGTTCTAGAGATGTATTGGACATTAATTCTCGCACTCTCTTTAAGAGAGAAGAAGCCTCATGAGCAGAATTATTACATTCTTAGGCAAAGCTGGAACCGGACAGACTACGCTAGCGATCGCAACTGCAAAATGGTTTGCTCAGCAAGGAAGTCGGGTATTATTCGTAACCCACAATCCAAGTCCTAGCGCAGAACAACTGCTCGAAACGCCGCTATCTGCCCAAGCCCAGATTGTTGCACCGAAGCTAGAAGCAGTACAACTGCAAACAACTGTGCTACTTGAGCAGTCTTGGGAAGCGTTGAAGCAGTTTGTCTCACCTTATCTGCCGCTGCCTTCGATCGCTCAGGAGATTTATCCTGGAGAGCTAACTATCCTACCTGGATTTGACAGTATTCTTACTTTTAATGCGCTATGTCAGTACTACCTGCGCGATGATTATGATGTGATTGTTTATCACGGTCGAGGCGACTTGGAAACTCTGCGATTGCTAGGTGTTCCTAATGTTTTAGACTGGTATTTTCGTCGGTTTCGTCGATTGTTTCAGGACTTGGATTTAGCAAAAATTGCAGAGTCGATCGCTGGCCCGATCGCATCAGCATTTGTAACCGCCAACCTTGATACGCGCAAAGTCGATCAAGAAATGAACCAAGTGCGGAGTTGGATCGCTGAAGGCGTTGGGGTGGTAAATGATCCGAAGCGATTTACAACTTATTTGGTGACAATCGATGAACCAGGAGCGATCGCTGAAGCGCGCTGGCTTTGGGGAAGCGCTCAGCAAGTAAACCTTAGAGTCAGTGGGGTTCTTGTTTATGATCAAATCGCCGACTCTACGGCATTGCAGCAAGCATTTGAACCTTTAGAAATCTCTTCATTTCCAACCTTGCAGAATCAAGATTGGGAACCGTTGCTGAAAGCATTGCCTGACTTTAACATCACGCCAACGGTTCCTGATCCAGTATCGATCGACGTTGCAAATCGTCAAGTTCGCGTCTTTCTGCCAGGATTTACCAGAAAGCAAGTGAAACTGACGCAGTTTGGATCAGAGTTAACCGTTGAAGCGGGCGATCAGCGACGGAACATCTTGCTGCCTCCTGAACTGCGGGAGCAATCGATTCAGGCGGGTCGGTTTGAAGCTCCGTACTTGATTATTGACCTCTAAACATTCAAAAGCTGAGATCTAATACTAAGATTCTCAGCTTTTGAATGGTGAACAGCACGATCGCTCATCATCTCTATTGCTGTTCAAGCTTGCAGAGGAGTTACCGTGTACAGGTAGCTCCCTAAGAACAAAACTTCGATAATCGATCGACATACTTCCCTTATCGTCTGCTTATCGATCGTTCATTGTCGTAGGCTGCATTTTTGAAGTTAACTCAGTCGCCACATTCACTTTGCTTGGAGCATGACTGAAACGCGCCCAAGACATATCTAAAGCCGCGAAGAACAATAACAAGGCTAAAGGACCCGCAG
>CAXTDB010000497.1:0-2816 GCA_964242045.1 uncultured Leptolyngbya sp.
AATCGATGCAGGTGACTCAGCAAAATCAGCAGCAGCAGCAGACTCCACGTTCTTAAAGAAGGGTTGCCCCGAATTGGGGCTAGAAGCTTCAATGACCTCGTGACGCTGAGTCGTGAGGTCACATTTTTTTGCCAATCAGCCAGAGTAGCCCTGCATCGATGAATGTAAACGGGCTATCTAACGTTCCAGCAAGGAGGCTGAGGAAAAGAAAATAACCTAGAGATGCGATCGCAATAAATTTAATGAAAACAAGAGTTGCCATAGCTGTGTGAAGAGAAAACTAGGTTGGTGTAGAATAATACGCTTATCGTGGAGCGTCAATTCTTTGATTACATCTATTTAGAATCAGGCAGCCTTGATAAGTTTCATCAAGATACAACACATTTTAAGTAATTTCATCAAGTTAGAATTGCGCCACCCATCAATCTCTGATAGCGATATTCTAGTTCTGCTTTCATCGCGTTCCACTTCTCGATCGTTGGATCTTTCTGCATCGTTCTTTCTGCCGCTTCTCGCGCCAGTTCCAACACTGCTTGATCTTCGACTAAGCTAGCTAAAGCAAAATCTGGTAGACCCGATTGCCGCGTTCCTAAGACTGCTCCAGGGCCTCGAAAGCGCATATCCATTTCAGAAATGAAGAATCCATCCTGCGATTGTTCCAGAACTTTCAGTCGCTGTCCTGATGTTTCGCTTTTAGAATTGCTCATTAGCAAGCAGAATGACTGCGATCCGCCGCGTCCGACTCGACCTCGAAGCTGATGTAGTTGTGAAAGTCCAAACCGCTCAGCGTGTTCGATCATCATTACCGTTGCGTTTGGCACATCGACACCGACTTCGACAACGGTTGTCGAAACGAGAATTTGAGTTTTGTTGTGGCGAAATTCGGTGATGGCTTCGTCTTTTTCGGCGGAAGTCATGCGACCGTGAAGTAAGCCAACGTTGAAATCAGGAAAGATGTCGTCTTTGAGATGCTGATGTTCGTCGATCGCAGATTTGAGATCCAATTTTTCCGATTCTTCGACTAATGGCAAAACAACGTAGATCTGCCGTCCTTGAGCGATTTCGCGCTTCATTAAGTCGTAAGCTTGTTGTCGATCGCGTCCTGTTAAAACAGTCGTTTGAATCGGCTTGCGTCCGGGGGGCAGTTCATCGATTTGACTGACATCTAAATCGCCGTGTAGCGTTAGCGCCAAAGTGCGCGGAATCGGCGTTGCGGTCATGGTTAAAACGTGCGGGTGTTCGCCTTTTTGCTGGAGACGGGCGCGCTGTTGAACTCCGAAACGGTGTTGCTCATCAATCACGACTAAACCTAAGCGATCAAAGCTCACCGTATCTTGAATCAAGGCATGAGTACCGACGAGTAGCGGTAATTGTCCGGTTTGCAAACCGTTGTGGATTTCGCGGCGTTTTGCGGCTTTGGTTGAGCCTGTCAGCAGTTCGACAGGTAGATGAAGCTGATTAAACCAATCGACTAATTTGCGATAGTGCTGTTCGGCGAGAACTTCGGTCGGAGCCATGAATGCCGCTTGATAGCCGGATTGAATTGCTGCCAAAATTGTGATTACGGCAACGACCGTTTTTCCTGATCCCACGTCGCCTTGAACTAAGCGATTCATCGGGATCGGGCGTTGCAGATCGTTCAGAATGTCGTTTGTGACTCGCTGCTGAGCGTTGGTGAGCTTGAACGGTAAAAGCTTGTAGAAATCGTCGATTAGTTTACCTGTGGGTGCGAGAACGGCGCTGGCTTGAGTTTGCCGCTGTTCGTATCGACGTTGAAGTAAGCCGAGTTGAAGGTAAAAAAATTCATCGAAAACCAAGCGACGACGAGCAGACTCTAGCGCGTCGGGATCGGTGGGAAAGTGGATGTTTGCGATCGCGTCTTGAATTCCAGTCAAGCCATATTCGGTTAATAATCCTTTAGGGATCGGTTCGTGAAGATTCGCGATCGCAGGCAAAGAAGCCGAAACTGCTCGACGCACTAAATCGGCTCCAACCCCTTCGGTTAGCGGATAAACCGGAACAATCCGCCCAATAGCCGGAGAATTTAGCGACTCGCCTTCTTGATCGAGAACTTCGATATCTGGATCTTCGAGACTGACACCGCCGAATTTTGTTTGCTTGACTAAACCCGAAGCCGCGATCGATGCACCTTTGGGATAAAGTCGTTTTTGCTGTTCTTGCCAGCCTCGACTCGCGAATCGACTCCCCATGTAAAAACGGCTGATTTTCATTTGTGAACTGGAGTCTTGAATGGTCAATTCCAGAATCGTCAGCTTGCTGTTACGGGGACTGGTGAAGCAATTGCAATTTTTGATCGTGGCAACGATCGTCACGGTTTCGCCAACTTCGAGATCGCGAATGTTCACCTGTTTCGCGTAGTCGATGTGATCGCGCGGATAGTAATACAGAACATCGCGGACGTAATAAAGTCCAAGTTTTGCAAGTTTTTCCGCGCTTTTGGAACCGATGCCCGGAAGATAGGTGACGGCTTGCGTTAGGGGAATATCGCGCGCGGGAGCTTCAGGAGTAGGGATCGCGGGACGTGCAGCAACCGGAACCACTTTACGCGGCGTTTTCTCGACTGGCTTTTCTTCGGATTTTTTGACTTGGTAAAGAAAACGGCGAGCTTCAGCCACAAGATGCTGACGTTCTGAGAATTCCAGTTCTGAATATTTGGCGAATTGATTGGCGATCGCTTGACATCGTTCTTTTTCAGACTGTGGTAACGCTTCGGTTGATTCGCTCAAACTTAAATGCAGAAACTCACTGAAGCGGAACTGATTCCCCTCCAGATCATTGAATCCGCGATCGGCTTC
>CAXTDB010000498.1:0-2804 GCA_964242045.1 uncultured Leptolyngbya sp.
GTGCATGAATTTGGACATGCGACGATCGCTTGGTTTTCTGGACGACGAGCAATTCCGCTTCCGTTCGGTTGGACAAATGTTGCATTGCCGCGATCGCTGTTTGTTTATTTTGGGATTTTATTGCTGTTTGGCTCACTGTTTCGTGCGGGATGGAAAGAGAAAAAGCGATCGACGATAGGGGTTGCGATCGTGGGTGCAATCTTGCAGTTTGGCATGACTTGGATACAAACGGCAGATCAATTTGAAATGTGGCTGGCATTCGGTGGAATTGGTGGAGAATTCTACCTCAGTGCTTTGATGATTGCTGGCTTTTATTTTCAATTACCAAATTATTGGCGATGGGACTTCTGGAGATACCCATTTCTGATCGTTGGTGCGAATACATTTTGGGCAAGCTTCTCACGCTGGAATCAAATCAAAAAAGGAGCAGAATCAATTCCTTGGGGAACACTTTTGCGCGGCGAAGGAGATTCTGGCGGCGATATGAATCAACTCAGCGAAGCGTATAGCTGGAGCGATCAAAAAATTATTGCTACTTATAATACTTTGGGTAGTATTTGTCTGATTGCATTGATATGTCTCTACTTCTTTTTCTTGATTAAGCAGCGCCGCTGGATACTCGATCGCATCGTGAGCAAACCGCTCTGATACAGTTAAAGCAAGAAATCTGATCGCTGCTTATGTCTGACTACACCCCACAGATTCGAGAACTCATGCGATCGCGCAATCTCACGACATTTCGAGCATTACGCGATCGTACAGGCATTTCTGAAAAACAACTGTTCAAGCTGCGTCGCGGTCAATTTCAACAATTGCGTTTAGAAACATTGATCCAGTTTGCAGCAGGTTTAGAACTCTCGCTTAGTGATTTACTTTCAATGTTCGATTTAGTTCCGCAGAATGCGATGCAGAAAGAATACGATCGACTTCAAACGCAACTAATCGAACAGCGCGAAACTCTATTACAAGACTTTCAGCAATCTAGCCTGCAAACTTTAGAACCCTGGTTGTTGCAATGGTCTGCGGCAGCATTTGCAGCCCAACAAAATCCTCAAGCTCCCGCCGTTAAGCTTTTACCGCTGGTGCGTCCGATCGAGCAACTTCTACAACAGTGGGGAATTGAACAAACTGCGATCGTCGGTTCCGAAATTCCTTACGATCCGCAACAACATCAACTCATGGGCGGTGCGGCTGAACTTGGGGATTTAGTTCGGGTCAGATATGCAGGATATCGACAATACGATCGATTGCTCTATCGAGCCAAGGTTAGTCCGATCTAATGGTGCAAATATACTGCCTTAGAATACAATTACTGTTTAATGGCATTTGGGAGACGCGATCGCATGATTTTGCAAACTGAAGCCAAACGCAAGTACACCCCAGAAGAATACTTAGAAGCTGAGGTGCAATCCGATGAGCGGCACGAATACATCGGTGGTGAAATAATTCTAATGACAGGTGGACTTCCCAATCACAACACCATTACGGGCAACCTTCATACTGAGTTAAATGTTGCTCTAAAGCGTGACCCTTACAAGGTTTTCGTAACCGATCAGCGCCTCTGGATTCCTAAAAAGCGAATTTATACCTATCCAGATGTGATGGTTGTTGCCGATCCAGTTCAACTTCAAATCGGTCGCCGCGATACCGTCACGAATCCCTGCTTTATTGCAGAAGTACTATCGAAATCGACTCGCGGTTATGATAAAGACGAGAAATTTACTGCTTACCGCACCATTCCAGAATTTCAAGAATATCTATTGATTGATCAGTATTCGATTCACGTTGAACATTACGTTAAAAGCGAAGAGCGACGCTGGATTTTAGTCGATTACGAAGATGAAAATGCAGAAATTTCGCTTTCGTCAGTACCTTGCCGAATCTTAGTTGCTGACCTCTATAACAAAGTGGACTTCTCTGAACCGCAAGACGAGGAAATCGAACAAGCGTAAAACACTCTGTAGGCAGAATTCACGATCGCTCCCTTCCTTCCTGCGACTGATGCCGCTTTCGTTCAAATTTGGTCAACTAACAAAGGAAACCCAATAAGATAGAGAGTGATTGTCATGCGTAAGCTAAATATTGGTCTAAGCGAGGAACAGCGCCAAGGCGTTTGCGAACTACTCAATCGCGACTTGGCAGATGAGAACTTGCTGTTAATTAAAACGAAAAAATATCACTGGGATGTCACTGGACCCGAATTCCGCTCGCTGCACCAAATCTGGGAAGAGCAATACACGATTTTGAACGAAGCGATCGACCAAATCGCTGAGCGTGTTCGCGCCTTGGGTGAGTATCCGGTTGGAACCGCTGCGGGTTTCATTCAATACTCCACGATTCAAGAACACACAGGTCAAGTGCCTCCTGCATCAAAGATGGTGGAAAACCTGGTTGACGATCACGAATTGATTATTCGCAACCTGCGCGAACACATCGATCAATGCTCTGAAAACTTCCATGACGAAGGAACGGCTGATTTCTTGACTGGAATGATGGAACAGCACGAAGAAATGGCATGGATGCTGCGATCGTTTATCTCTGGCAAGCGTGTTGAGTCGGATGGTGAAACTCCTAGCGAAGTGAAATTCCCCGCAGGTGTTGCAAACTAGCGCCAGCTTGAAATCCTTGGGTTGTATCACTAATTGAATTAAGTCCACTGAAGGAACTAAGACAGTATCAGTTCCTTCAGTGGACTTCGCACTGTTATCCCATGACTTTCAATTATGAGCAGATTGCAGCAGCTAAGCAGTTTTATGAACACCCAGCGTTACAACGTTGGGTGTTTTGCTATCTCTAGCCAATAT
>CAXTDB010000499.1:0-2758 GCA_964242045.1 uncultured Leptolyngbya sp.
ATGCGGATGACTTAATACCGTTTGCACTAACTTGCGTCCGAGTCCTGCACCTTGATAGTCTGGGTGCACAACCACATCCCAAATGGTGGCACGATAAACTCCATCAGAAGTTGCTCTCGCAAAGCCAATCAATCGATCGTGATCCCAAGCTGAAATCACCGGATCACTATTTTTAATGGCGATCGCTAAATCCTCAAGGTTGCGATCGCTTGCCCAAAATGCCGCGATTTGAAAGAGCGCTTGAAGCTGAGGGAGATCGAGTTGACTTTTGCGATCGCAAAACTGCACGTGACTACAATCCATTCCTGATGTCCTGAAAATAGAGTGAAACTTTGTTGTATCTAAAATTGATTTCAATATCGGTTGTGAATTTAGCAGTTCCACCGCAGAAATCTTCTCGATTATTCTGTGAAGGGCTTACAGTCTGCATCGCACCGATGTTAGATTCCGAAACAAATTAAATCCACCACGAGTCAGTGTCCCTACTGCCTTATCATCAAAATCAACCGGATTCAACGTTAAAGGAAGTCGCATGTCAAATTCACTTCAGTCGAAACCCCCGCGTCGAATTCGGAGACGTTCCCCCGTGATTTTAATTGGAATTTTGCTGATCTGGAGTCTAATTCTAGGCTGGGGACTTGCTCAAGCCGTCGAAACGCCCAGAAATTCAACGGTTGAGATTGGAACAGTGGATGTCGTGTCTGGTAATCTCAAGCTCGGACAGCAAGCTTATCTCGAAAACTGTGCAACTTGTCACATTGGCATTCCGCCCGCTGCTTTTCCCACGCAAACCTGGCGCGATTTGCTTCAAGATTCTCAGCACTATGGTGCAACGCTGACCCCGCTTCAAGATCCGACCCGATCGCTCGTTTGGAGCTACCTCAGAACCTTTTCACGCCAAGCCCTTGAAGATGAGCAGACTCCTTATCGTCTAGGCGAATCGAAGCCGTTCAAAATCCTGCATCCGAAAGTTGAACTGCCTCGCCGGGTGGCGCTTTCTAGCTGCGCCACCTGCCACCCTGGAACCAACCAATACAATTTCCGCAAACTCGCCCCCAATTGGGAAAATGCCCCCTAGCCATTCCTGAAGTACTTACTATGGCTTCTTGATACGAGAAGCAGCAACTTGAAACGCTCATCCAGGCTTGTCTAGTGCTGGACGAGTTGGAACTCGAATGGTATGAGGAATGGGAGCAAGCCGCGATTGCAGACTGGAAGGAGATTTGGGACGCATCTAACGAGTAAATCTTGATTTTGGTCTTGTTCGGCTTTCCCCCGATGCCTCTGCCCGTTCAGGTTTCATTCTGGGTGATAGGATTGGAATACCTTTATAGGGATCGGAACAAAGGTGCAATCTTGCACGTTTTGACGATCGAAGCCACACCCACATTCAGAAGCTCTGATTTCCTCCTGTCATGCTTAAATCTCTCCTGGGCGACCCCAACGCGCGCAAGCTCAAGAAATACAAACCGCTGGTCAATGATATCAATCTCTTAGAAGAAGAGATTGAACCGCTTTCAGATGAAGCACTGAGAGCAAAGACTGCTGAATTCAAAGAGCGACTCGCCAAGGCAAAGAATAAAGATGAAGAGAAGCAGATTCTCGATGACATTTTGCCCGAAGCGTTTGCGGTCGTGCGTGAAGCCGGAAAGCGCGTTCTGGGAATGCGGCACTTTGATGTGCAGCTAATCGGTGGCATGGTGCTACACGATGGACAAATTGCCGAGATGAAGACCGGGGAAGGTAAAACCTTGGTTTCGACTCTGCCTGCTTATTTGAATGCGTTATCTGGAAAAGGCGTTCACGTCGTTACAGTGAACGATTATCTAGCGAAGCGTGACGCGGAATGGATGGGACAAGTTCACCGCTTTTTGGGCTTGAGCGTCGGACTGATTCAGCAAAACATGAGTCCGATCGAGCGTCAGAAAAACTACGCTTGTGATATCACCTACGCTACAAACAGCGAACTCGGCTTTGATTATCTGCGCGATAACATGGCAACTTCGATGGAAGAAGTTGTACAGCGCCCGTTTAACTACTGCGTGATCGATGAAGTGGATTCGGTGCTGATCGACGAAGCGCGGACTCCGCTGATTATTTCGGGTCAAGTTGAGCGTCCGACTGAAAAATATATGCAGGCGGCAGCGGTGGCTCGATCGCTGAAACGCGACGATCACTACGAAGTCGATGAGAAACAGCGCAACATTCTGCTTACCGACGAAGGCTTTATCGCAGCCGAACAAATTTTGGGGGTCTCCGACTTATTTGATCCGAATGATCCCTGGGCGCACTACATTTTCAATGCAATCAAAGCAAAGGAACTGTTTATCGATGATGTTAACTACATCGTGCGAAACGGCGAAATTGTGATTGTGGATGAATTCACCGGGCGCGTGATGCCCGGTCGTCGGTGGAGCGATGGACTGCACCAAGCGATCGAAGCCAAAGAAGGAGTCGAGATTCAAAACGAAACTCAAACCCTAGCAACCATTACTTATCAAAACTTCTTCCTGCTTTACCCGAAACTGGCGGGAATGACCGGAACCGCGAAGACCGAAGAAGCGGAACTTGAGAAGATTTACAAGCTCGAAGTAACGCTGATTCCGACGAACCAACCGCGCCGCCGGATCGATTTATCTGACGTGGTTTACAAAACCGAAGCGGGTGATTTGAAAGTTTTCGCGCGTGAGTGTGCAGAGAAATCGGCACAAGGGCGACCCGTTCTCGTTTGGGTGATGAACTTGGAAGCGTTGAGTAC
>CAXTDB010000500.1:0-2742 GCA_964242045.1 uncultured Leptolyngbya sp.
GCTTCCAATTTACAGTACAACCGAGATGAGTACAAATCGGCTTAATCGCGTAAGGGGCAATCGCAGGCGGTGTGGTAATCACCAAATAAGTGACATCTGGATTGGATAACCCTTTCACCAGCACAGGTTCTCCTGATTTTGCCTGAGTGATCAGAGTATCAGCCGAGATCGGATGACCTTGTTCGTCCTGTGCTTGCACACCGGGTAGGTAATCCTGACAACGAGAATTCAGCGGAGCAGTTGAGCAGAGATCTTCTAATGTCGCTTCAACACTGGCACCTCGCTTCGGGAACAGCAAGCCGATTACAATCGTCCCCGTAGTGCTACCCATGAAATAGCGCAAAAAACGTCGTCGATTCAATGGCTGGAGGGGTTCTCGGTGCTTAGATGAATTCCTGCGATCAAGGTGGGGAGTTGCCATAGTCAAAAGAGTTAGATAAACGAACGCGGTCAGACTCGATGGACATCAGAATTTGCCTTAGTAGGATTGCAATTGAATTCGTCCAAATCCTAGAAATAGCCCAGCGGATTGATTTCCTTCAGGATATGCAGTCACCCCAAACAGATAAATGCCTCCATTAAATGGGTTTAATTGCGCGTCTAGTGCAACAGTCACGGTTTCTCCAGGTTGAATGGGTGGATTGAAAGTTACGGTCGCTTCACTCACATCTCTTGGCATTTCACCCCCGACTGCCGCTAGCGAAATGGGTGAACCCCCTGCAAGACTGTCACCGAGGAAGGCACTACTATTAGCGATTACAAAGTGGACGTTATCCAGACCCTTCTCTTGAACCACCTTAACCGTCTGCAATGCTGCTCCAGCGTCTTTAGGCACCCTGATTGTGAATTCATAAGTCGCTGGGGTGTGAGCCGCTCGATTACTCGTTGCACTGCGAATCAGTTGAGGTGAATGATCAAAGTAACTTTGTCCTTCAAATTGTCCTGCCTTAGCAGCAGCAGGTATCAAGATATCTGGTATCCAAAAGCTTAGCATCAAGACGCTCACAGCAAAAAGTGATGTAGAAGGCGATCTCGCTTTGGGATGAGCTAATTTTCTAAACATAATTTCACCCCAGTTTCTCTAACGATAAGGTGCGGGAGGACGATTTGAAGCGGTAATCTCCTAATGCACCGGAGCGGTTTAAAGTGAAGTTACTTGAAATAAGGCGGGTTAAACGTCTAATTTTCTACACTTTAGTATTCTATGCCACATTTTTGCCAAACTTAGGAATAGACAGAAACCTTCACAACACTGGGGTAGTAGTCGAGCAGAGACACTGTTAACCCTCTTTTGTCAGCATGGTTCAATTCATCGGAAACCTCCAGGAAACCCTGCCGTTTTAGGACAGGGAGGGATAGGAGCGTCAAATAAGCGGTTCAATGCCGCGCAGGTTGACAATCTCACAGCACGGGCGCGACAATGTGACGCATGGTAGAACAAGCGTTCCGATACAGATTTTACCCAACGACTGAGCAAGAATCTTTGCTGCGTCGGACGTTGGGTTATGTCAGACTCGTCTACAACCGCGCTTTGGATGCCAGAACCGAAGCTTGGTATGAACGGCAAGAAAGCATTGACTATGTTCAAACTTCTGCTTTGCTGACCGGGTGGAAACAGCAAGAAGACCTCCAGTTTTTGAATGAAGTCAGTTGTGTGCCGTTGCAGCAGGGATTGCGACATCTGCAAAAAGCGTTCAGCAACTTCTTTGCAGGACGGGCGAAGTATCCCAACTTCAAAAAGAAGCGGAATGGCGGTAGTGCAGAGTTTACGAAGTCTGCATTCAAGTGGAAAGAGGGACAGGTGTTTCTGGCAAAGTGCAAAGATGCTTTGCCGATTCGCTGGAGTCGTCCACTTCCCAAAGGCTGTGAACCCTCGACGATTACCGTCAAACTTGATGCCCGTGGGCGCTGGCACGTCTCGCTGCGGGTCGATAACTCTAACCTTCAGCCGCTTCCAGTTGCTCAAAAGTCGGTTGGATTGGATCTGGGTATCACCAGTCTGATTGCAACCAGTGACGGCAACAAGATTGCCAATCCCAAGCACTTTGAACGACTGAGAAAGAAACTCAAACGAGTGCAGAAAGCCCTCAGTCGCAAACAAAAAGGTTCTTGCAATCGAGACAAGGCACGAATCCAAGTGGCGCGAGTGCAAGCCAAAATTGCTGATGCTCGCAAGGACTTTCTCCATAAACTGACGACTCAACTGGTGCGTGAAAATCAAACGATTGCAGTTGAGGATTTGGCGGTAAAGAACATGGTGAAAAATCCCAAATTGGCAAGGCACATTGCCGATGCCGCTTGGGGTGAGTTGGTGCGTCAACTCGACTACAAAGCCAAGTGGTATGGTCGAACCTTGGTGAAAATTGACCGCTGGTTTCCAAGCTCTAAACGCTGTGGAAACTGCAGTCACGTTCTCAATGCGTTGCCGTTGAGTATGCGGGAATGGGACTGCCCCAACTGTGGGGCGCACCACGACCGGGATATCAACGCGGCACGAAACATCTTGGCGGTGGGACACACCGTTGCAGTCTGTGGAGCGAACGTAAGACCGGATAGGCATGAGTCTAAAGGGCGGTTGCGAAAAACCAGCAATGGAAGGAAGCAGAAACCAAAGTCGTGAGTCTTCGGAATCACCGTGGCGTAACTCCCGGTGAGAATGTCAACTTGAGTCTCCTTAGAAACAAAGAAAGGCAGGCTGTGAATTCCGGAAACTATGGCACTAAGAATGGAAAAGAATTCCGG
>CAXTDB010000501.1:0-2724 GCA_964242045.1 uncultured Leptolyngbya sp.
AACATCCAACGCCGTACCGAATTCAGTCCCATAATTTCCTAACTGTATAGTAAAGGAGCGCATTTCGATTATTCCCTGCGCTTGTATACAAATCCGCAGCTTAAAAGTTGCTTCGGTATGAAAAACAGAAGAGTTCTCTAAACTTTCACAATTCGATTGGCTATGTGAAATTATGCCAAGATTAGTAAGAGCATTTCTTTTTTATTCTATGTAGAAACACCTCTGCAATCGGCTTTCACCTATTCAAGGTAACTACTGAATTCAATTTCCTTAAATACCGAATCCGTGTGGATACGAATCATGTCTTCTAAATTAATGTGTTTTGATTATAAGCAAAAGTATGCGATTTCAATTCCTACTTTAGGAACTCGTTGATCAGATTCTTCGCTCTGTTTCAAACCCGCACAATTTCCAATTGACATCAGCACGATCGTGCTCTCGAATCAGTGAGATTAACCAGATTGCAACAGTCAAGCCTGCGAATCTTCAGCAATGGCTTGCTCGACTGAAGAAAAGCATCCGTAAATCGTCGGGCAGTGTGTAGGAAAACGCCGATGACCTCGCTCAGCGATCGCACAAACCCACCGAACTTTGGGAAATGGTGAACTGGACGGATCGCTAGTCGCAAATTTCATCATCGTTAAGGGCATCTTGAGAGGAATAATATCTTGTGGAAATAGCGCTCTGCAAGACATTTGGTGCTCTTGAATGATGCCGTGAGTTTTATTCCTGTCATCAAAAAATCGCGCGGATTTCACGAGATTGGTTGTGTTTTGCCGCTCGGAGCCGCACTGTTTCTGGTTGTTTCGAGCGCCAAGGCTCGATCTGTGAATTGTGCGACACCACACTAAGTTAAACGGAGACTCGAATGAAACTGATTACACAATTAAACCGCTGGTTCAAATCACTTTTTGCAAAGCTCTGTTTGTTGCTGCTGACTTGTAGTTTGATTGTGGCACTGCAATCCTCGATCGCAGGCGCAACCGTTCGATCGCAAGCGATTCAACTCTACGAAGCGGGACGGTTTCAAGAAGCGATCAAGGTTTGGCAGCAATCGCTCCGAAATGATGAAGCTAAGAACGATTGGATTAATCAAGCTTTGAGCCTCAATTATTTAGCGCTAGCGTGGCAGGAATTAGGCGATTTGCAGCAAGCGAATCAAGCGATTTCTAAGGGTTTGGAATTGCTCGATCGAGTGAATGATTCGTCGGTTCGGGCGCGAGTGCTGAACACTCAAGGGAAATTACTTTTAGCGATCGGGCAACCTGAAAAAGCGGTGTCATCTTGGCAAGCAGCGGAAATTGCGTATCGGCAAAGCGGTGATGAATTCGGGGCAATCGGCAGCCAAATTAACCAGGCTCAAGGATTACAAACTCAGGGCTTGATGCGGCGATCGCAGTCGATTTTAGAGTTGGTGACTCAGAAGTTACAAAAGCAACCCGCATCGAGTCTAAAGCTTGCAGCAATGAAAAATTTAGGAATTGTTTGGCAAGTCACAGGACAATTAGAGAAAGCGAAGACGACGTTAGAGGAAAGTTTTGCGATCGCGCAGCAGCTAAACAAGCCCGAAGAAATGAGTCAGTCGCTTTTCAATCTTGCCAATGTGACTAGAACAATGGGCAATGCTGAACAAGCATTAAAACACTATGCTAAAGCTTCAGAACTTGCAACTTCTCCACAAACGCAATTAGGAATTCAAGTCAATCAGTTTAGTATGCTAGTTAAATTGCAAGATTGGAATCGTTCAAGAGAAGTATTTGCGAAATCACAAACGGAATTACGAAAGCTACCGTCTAGTAGACAAACGATTTATGCAAGAGTTAATCTTGCGAGTAATGCAATGAAGAACTTACAGCAATTTTCTAATCAAGAAATTGCGAAGGAATTAGCGATCGCGATTCAAGACGCGCGAACGATTCAGGATCTTAGAGGCGAATCATACGCAGTCGGGCAGTTAGGACGACTTTACAAGCAAACTCAACAGTTTCAAGACGCGCAAAAGCTCACTGAGCAAGCTTTGTCGCTGTCTCAGAAAATTGATGCAAGTGATATTTCGTATCAGTGGCAGTGGCAGTTAGGACAACTGTTTCGACAGCAGGGAGATCGGGAACGCGCGATCGCGGCTTATCGTGAATCAGTAGGGTTGCTGAAATCACTCAGAGCCGATTTAGTCGCTACCAGTCCAGACGTGCAGTTTTCATTCCGCGAATCGGTGGAGCCTGTTTATCGCGAGTTTGTAAGCTTGCTCGTCGATCAGCCGAGTCAAAGCGACTTGCAGCAGGCGAGAGAAACGATCGAAGCGCTACAGCTTGCGGAATTAGAAAACTTTTTGCGATCGGCTTGCCTGGAAGCGAAAACCGCGCAGATCGATCAAATCGATCCAGATGCAGCGGTGATTTACCCGATTATTTTGCCCGATCGCTTAACGGTGATTGCTTCTTTGCCGGGTCGATCGCTTTCTGTTCATAATACACAGTTACCGAAAGAGCAAGTTGAGACAACGCTGGAGAAAATGCTGGAGACATTGAATCCAATTTCTTTAGATGACGAACGGTTACAAGTTTCTAAACAAATTTATGAATGGCTGATTCAACCGATTGAAAAAGAGCTTGAACAAGAAAAAATTAAGACGCTCGCGTTCGTTTTAGATGGAGCGCTGCGTAACATTCCAATCGCAGCGCTCCATGATGGACAACGCTATCTAATTGAAAAATATAGTATTGC
>CAXTDB010000502.1:0-2715 GCA_964242045.1 uncultured Leptolyngbya sp.
ATCCGGATCACTATTTCATTGCGCTCAACGGGCGGATGTGTGAACTTCAAGGAGCAGTTGCTGTAGCGCAATTGTCAAAGCTCTGGGGCTGTGTAGAACATCGACGGATTGCGGCGAAAAAGATGACGCAGAAGCTGCAGGGCATCGCAGGAATCGAAACGCCGTATCATGACGATCGCAATACGCATGTGTATTGGAAGTACTGTTTGCGCGTAGATAGCTCGATCGTGCCCGATGGTGCAGTAGGATTAGCGAAAAAGCTAAAGGAGAAAGGAATTTTTTCGGCTCCTCGCTACATTCAAAAGCCTGCGTTTCAGTGCATGATCTTCGAGCAGCAGCGCACGTTTGGAAATTCTCGCTTTCCGTTTACGCTGGCGCGTCCTGAAGCAGTGAATTACTCGCCTGAGAAGTTTCCCGGTACGTTTGCGGGACTAGAGGCAGTGTTGGTGCTGCCTTGGAATGAGGCGTATACGGATGAGCATATCGACTATATTGCCAGTGCAATCCGGGAAGCGGTGTAGACCCTCACCCCTCTCCCTGAGGAGAGGGAAGCAAGATTTTTGTGAATAGCTATGGAGTAATGTTGAAATGACTGACAAACTTAAATTCGGGTTGATTGGGGCGGGTGGGATTGCTCAAGCTTATGCACAAGCATTCGAGCAGTCACAGGTTTCGGAATTGGTGGCAGTAGTGGATGTTCGACCTGAAGCTGCACAAGCATTGGCAGAGCAATCGAACTGTCAGAGCTTTGATAGCTATAAAACTATGGCAGAAAGCATTGAACTCGATGCTGTAATTGTTTGCACACCGCCGATCACACATCGCGAGATCTCGATCTACTTTTTAGAACGGCAGATTAATGTGCTGTGTGAAAAGCCTTTGAGTGTTGATGTGCACAGCGCGATCGAGATGGTAGAAACCGCAGCGCGATCGGGTGTAATCCTGACAATGGCATCGAAGTTCCGCTATGTCGAAGATGTAATTCGGGCGAAAAGCTTGGTGATGTCGGGCATTCTCGGTGAGATTGTGCTGTTTGAGAATGCGTTTACGTCGCGGGTCGATATGACTTCGCGCTGGAACTCGAACCCCGCGATTAGTGGCGGTGGGGTGCTGATTGATAACGGAACGCACTCGATCGACATTATGCGCTACTTCTTAGGATCACTGGCTGAAGTTCAAGTGATCGAAGGCAAGCGGATTCAAAGCTTGGATGTCGAAGATACGGTGAGAATCTTTGCGAAGAGTGCGAGCGGTGTCGTTGGCAACGTCGATTTGTCCTGGAGCATCAACAAAGAGCTAGATAGCTATATTCGGATCTATGGATCTCAAGGAACCATTTCGATCGGTTGGAAAGAATCGAAGTACCGCCAGTCATCAAGTCCAGAGTGGATTAAGTTTGGCAATGGTTACAACAAGGTGCAAGCCTTCACCAGCCAAATTGAGAACTTCTCGAAAGCAATTTTGGGACAAGAAACTCTGTTGATTACGCCTCAAGATAGCATTGCATCGGTTGAAGTGATCGAAGCTGCCTATCAATCAATGAATCGGA
Source organism: uncultured Leptolyngbya sp. (assembly GCA_964242045.1). Taxonomy (GTDB): domain Bacteria; phylum Cyanobacteriota; class Cyanobacteriia; order Leptolyngbyales; family Leptolyngbyaceae; genus Leptolyngbya. The sequence goes on from CAXTDB010000502.1 coordinate 1,550, forward strand.
CGCAGTGGACAGATGTATCTTACGAATCGCTGAAGCTGCTTGATTTTGCCACACCGCAGACCCACGGTGGACGATCACTTGTCACCCACGGAAAGTAAGCGATGAATCTGCAAGTCACCGAAAATCGATCGGCTAAAATTCATCCCACTGCGATCGTCGAATCCGATGTGTCGATTGGTGCTCGAACTTCGATTTGGGACAATGTTCACATTCGATTTGCGACTCGCATCGGCGAAGAGTGTATTATCGGCGAAAAGACCTACATTGCTTACGGGGTTCAGATTGGCGATCGCGTCAAGATCAATGCCTTTGTTTACATCTGCAATGCAGTGACGATCGAAGATGGGGTGATGATCAGTGCGGGAACGGTGTTTACGAACGATCGGTTTCCCAGAGCAACGACTGTTGATTTGAAGCAGCTACGTCCGTCTGATCCCGACGAACATACCTTACCGACCTTGATTCGAGAAGGTGCAACGATTGGAGCAAACTGCACGATCGGCAATGATTTATCGATCGGGCGATTTGCGATGATCGGCATGGGATCGCTCGTAACTAAATCGATTCCAGATTTTCATTTAGCGATCGGGCATCCTGCGCGCTCAGCGGGCTGCGTGTGTCGTTGTGGTCAGTTGCTGAGTCGATTTCCTGCTGATCTCAGTACGTTTCATGCTGATCTCGATTGTTCTGCTTGCGGATTGCAGTATGCCGTGCGCGCCGGAATCGTCGAAGAATTGTCACCGCCATAATTTTCATTCATCTATCTCTATGTCAGTTTTATCAAAACGCTCCGCAGCAGGTTCATCACAACGTTATGCGATCGTCGGTGGCGGCATTCTGGGAATGACTCTCGCGCTTCGTCTTGCTCAGCAAGGTTGTGCGGTTACGTTGTTTGAAAGTGCTCATCAGTTCGGCGGGCTTGCAAGCGCTTGGCGATTAGGAAACATTCTTTGGGATCGGCACTATCACGTAACGCTGCTTTCTGATACTCATCTTCGATCGCTGCTCACCGAAATGGGCTTAGAGCAGGACATGAAGTGGGTAGAAACCAAGACCGGATTCTTTACCGATGGCAAGCTACATTCGATGTCGAACACGCTGGAGTTTCTCAGCTTTCCGGCATTGGGATTGATCGATAAACTGCGATTGGGCTTCACGATTTGGTA
>CAXTDB010000503.1:0-2685 GCA_964242045.1 uncultured Leptolyngbya sp.
TGTTTCTACCTGCTGTTTCAGCCGAAATTCGCCACGATCGCTGATATTTCCGCTTCGATTATGGGGCTGTTTTACGTAGGGTATCTACCGAGCTTTTGGATTCGATTGCGATCGCTCGAACAAGCTGATTTAAGTAATCTTCCGCTCGATGGCTTTTGGCTGACTTCTTGGCAAGGATTAGACGCGCTACCGCAAGGATTAACTCACACCTTGCTCGCGTTTGTCTGCATGTGGGCAGCAGACATCGGTGCGTATACGGTGGGTCGCTGGATTGGTCGCACTCGCCTTTCTGATATTAGCCCGAAAAAGACGGTCGAAGGTGCAGTGTTTGGAGTGTCGGCAAGTGTGGCGGTTGCAGTGCTTGGATCTTGGTATCTCGACTGGTCAGGATGGCCCATCACCGGAGTATCGCTTGGCTTGTTGATTGGGATTGCCAGTTTGCTCGGAGATTTGACGGAATCGATGATGAAACGAGATGCAGGCGTGAAAGATTCAGGGCAATTAATTCCTGGGCATGGCGGCATTCTCGATCGTGCGGATAGCTACGTCTTTACCGCGCCATTGGTATACTACTTTGTCACCTTAGTCCTGCCGTTACTTCCGCATTCGTAACGTGGAATCTTCATGCTGGAAGAACGATCAGTTTTCCTTGACAAGTCACTTTTTCGGGATCGATCGCGAGTTCATGAATCTCAGTTTCATCCCCTAGATTGAAAGTGTAGCCATCGAGATCAGAAAGCGGTAATCCTCGCTTTGCGGTTGCATGAGGCAGCCACTGAGGATTCACCAATTTAAGTAAGTTTGGGGCTGCTAAGTCAAATCCGGTTCGGATGGCGATCGGCGTTTCGTTGCCGCTGTCAGACACTAAGGTTGCACCGAGAACGACTTGCTGCGATCGCAATTGAATCGTGAAATTTTGCAAATTCAAATCGCGACTACTGCTGATTCCTGCTGCACCAGAACGCAGAAGAGTCAGCAGGAATTCTGTCACGCCTGCTTTTAGAAGTGGAGCTTTGAGAGACGCATTCAGGTCAGCTTGTTCTAACAAAACTGATCCCTGAATTCGGATCGGTTCTAGCAATCGTAGCGGCTTGCCGCGCACAATCTGACCCGCATTGACTCGAATATTTTGTCCGGTCAGTTCAATCTGATTCAGCGCCAATCCCTGATAAATTGCGTTCTTCGCGGAAAGCGTGATTTGTTGAATATAGCCCGACAAAATTTGGCGATCGCCTGCGGTGATTTCGACTTGTAGCGCTTCAACTTGTTCAACCTGGGATCGCAGCCAAAGCCGAACGGCTGGCGCAAGCACTTTGCTGATCAATCGACTGCCTTGAGTTGAAGGCTCGATCGATTCGGTAGTCATTTCCTCGGATGCAGGGATTTCGCGATCGCCCAAAGTCATACGCAGTTCGGTGAAAGATTGCTTACAGCAGTGTACAGGAAAGGAATTCCTTCTCCTAATTGTCAGGAATTCTTGATAAAAAACTCAGATTCGATCCCAACATTTGATCCCGAATCACCGAAATTGTTATGAGACTCTGACATATTGATCCCGGAACTGCTTGAAATCTCGTGAAGTTCAGACAAATCAAGCATTCGCACCCCTTGATCGATCTGAAAATTTCCTGCACTATATGAGGCATCTTGCGATCCCCGAAAGTTAGAAACTCTAATTTTGGTGATCCCCTGACCGCTTGAGAAAGGACTGACACACGAATCACGGAGAAGTGATATGGCTACAGAACGTCCCCCTCTCACTGAAATGACGCTGCGACAATTACGTCGAGTTGCCAGCGAATATGGCGTATCGCGCTATAGCCGGATGCGAAAAGATCAACTGCTCGCATCGATTCAGGAGATTGAACGGACTCGATTTTCGCCGACCCCAACCCGTCCCCTAGAGGCACAAGAAGCCGTGGAAGCGACTAAATTCGACGTTGGACAAGATGACCCTCAGTTAGAAACAGTTGTAAGTGCAAACGGATTATCAACAGTCGATGCCGACTTGATTGATTTGCCAGAAGGTTATGGAGAAAGCCGAATCGTTTTAATGCCGCGCGATCCCCAGTGGGCTTACACATACTGGGATATTCCCAACGACCACAAGCAAGAGTTACGCCGCCAAGGTGGGCAGCAGTTAGCACTGCGAGTGTATGATGTCACGGACATCAGCTTGGAATATCAAAGCCCGCACAGTGTCCAAGAGTATCCTTGTGATGAAATGGCGCGGGAATGGTATTTGCCTGTTCCGGTGAGCGATCGAGATTACGCGATCGAGGTCGGTTATCGATCAGCAGATGGTCGCTGGCTTGCATTAGCGCGATCGGCTCCGGTGCGAGTTCCTCCGGTTTATCCGTCCGACTGGATCGAAGACCAGTTCATCACACTCGCTTGGAATGAAGATTTACGCGGGCAAACCTTTGCAGAATTGGTTCCACCGAGTCAGAAATCAACCGTTGCCGGAATCAACGGTGGCATTCAAGGCGGAAACCCAATTTACGATCAAATCTTCGGCATGGCACAAACCACCGAAGCGATGCGAATCGCGGGATCACTTTACGGCTCGATGCAGCAATCTGCCGCAGCACCTCATCTAGAAACGATTAGCTCTTACGTATTCCCATCGGGTGTGGGCATGTGGGCGCTCCCCACTGTTTCGGGTCTAACGATGTCGGGTGTCGG
>CAXTDB010000504.1:0-2680 GCA_964242045.1 uncultured Leptolyngbya sp.
GTCTTTAGCCGTGTCCGGGGTGAAACCGCGCCAGAATGGGTGCTGCGAGTCGATCTGACTCCACCCCAGGAAATGCTGAAAGACTGGGCGCGCTGGGGAGATGTCGAAGCCCTGACGCGATTAATGAACAATGCCGTCCGGGATCAAGGAGTCGAGATTTCTGCAACGCTGATGGAAATTACGCTGCACGTCACGGCTCAACGCACAGAAGCCCCAGAGAAAGAACGAGTCTTCGCGGCGATCGCGCCCCTGATCGAAACGATCGCGCCGCAGGGAATTCACGCGGTCGCGGTTTACGGGTTAAGCGGCCCTCCGAACCCAATGCAGCATTTATCAATTCCCCATGCTCCGGTTTGGGTGCAGTGGATGGATCTGCCCGCCGCAGAACATGCTGCTTTGTCCGAATCGACGCGGCAATTAGCCCAAGAAGGCGACCTCAGTGCGATCGCGTTTCTGCTGACTCGCCAACTTAATCCCAATCTTGATACTCAGTTAGCCACAGGCGGAATTCGGCTTCAGGTGCGGCAAAAAGAAGATCTGCTGCACATTATGACCGATGCTCCGGTTTGTCCAGCTCAAAGTCAGGTGGGCGCAAAAGTCGCGAAATATATTCGATCGCTGAATCTCCCTGATGTTCAAGGTGTTCGGATTTATGGACGACGATCTGGACAGAAACGTCCGCTCTGGAGCTATGGCGTTGATTTTGCCACACGCGATGCCTCTGGCACACGCAAGCGTACCCGCTTTACTTCCGAAGCGACTCCAGACTTCGCGGCATCAGATGCGTATGTGGGAGATCTTTTAACCAAAGAACCCGGATCGCTGACAGTTCCAGAGTTTGAAGATGCTGAACCGACGATTTGGGATCGCTCGATCGAAGCGATTCAGGGCGGTATGGCGCGGACACGGATTTTTACGATCGAATCGGAAACCGCACCGAATACCGCACGTGCGGCTCAATCCGCTGCGCCAAATGAAGCCAAAGCCGCGATCGTCTGGGCAGTTCTCGGAATTTTGCTCACCGTTCAAGCAGATTGGCTTCTGGGTCAATTCGTCAAACCGCTGATCGCCGCGAAACCGACTCTAACCGCTTCACCCGCTCCGATCGCACCAGAGCAACTGGCATTACCGCAACTTTCACTGCAAAAAACGGCAGGCTTTGACGCGATCGGATCAGGTTTTACGCAATCGGGACAAACGCTATTGACTCCCGGATCAGATTCAACGGCGCTGCTGGCTTCTCCGTTGAAACCGAAAGCCACGATCGATACTTCTCGATCGCCCTATCCCACATTCAACGCGCCTCAACTCGATGAAAAATTCGTGCTGTATCGTCAGTACGTCGCGCAGTACGGTGCACCAGATGTTTTAGTGGTCGGAAGTTCGCGCGCGATGCGAGGCATTGATCCAGTCGTTTTAGAGCAAGCTTTAGCCACTCAAGGCTATTCTGGAATGCGCGTGTTTAACTTCGGAGTCAACGGTGCAACGGTACAAGTCGTCGATCTCATTGTGCGGCGATTGTTAGCATCGGAAAAACAGCCGAAGATGATTTTATTTGCCGATGGATTACGGGCATTTAACGACGGGCGACCGGATGCCACGTTTAACGCGATCGTGTCTTCGCCCGGTTTCCGCAAGCTTCCCGAAATCACAGCCGATGCTCCCAGTCCGACGCAGGCATTTACCAAGCCCTTAGAGACTTTAGCTCGAACAAACACAACAGTTTCCGATCGCTATCAAACCTTCAACGATCAACTTCTACAGCAAGCAGGTCAACTTTCTACCGTTTGGAGCCAGCGCGACAAGCTACAAACCTTGCTCAAACGCGGTTTGACTTTCAGCTTTACCCCGACTGCAAGTTCTGAACCTGATGCCGAATTAACGATCTCACAAGACGGACAAGGCTTGATCGATATCAATGGATTTTTACCGATCTCGAATCGATTCAATCCGGTGACGTACTATCAGAAATATTCCAGAGTTGCTGGAGAGAGCGATGCCGATTACGCGAATTTCAACCTAGAGGGCGGTCAAACTCAAGCATTACGATCGCTGGCTCAGTACGCAAAATCGCAAGAGATTCCGCTAGTCGTGATCAATCTGCCGCTGACTGAGAACTATCTCGATTCGTATCGCCGCGATCGCGAACAGCAATTTCAGCAGTATCTGATGCGAATGTCTGGAGAACTCGGTTTCACCTATCGCGACCTGCTTGAGAACTGGAAGAACACACCCGACTTTTTCTCTGATCCAAGCCACCTCAATCGTTACGGCGCTTATGCTGTTTCGACTCACATCGCCAAAGACCCGCTGATTCCTTGGAGGAAACGGTAAGAAATTGACAGCCAGCTATGCGATGGCTACTCGGAGGCAGAAACTCTAGAAATTAAGCAATACTCGACTGAGTGGGATGCTTCTACCTATGTAAGTGTCGCTCAAAGCATCCTTGATCATGCCGTGCGAAAGGAATACGATCGCCTGAAATATCTCAGAAAAGCGCATAATTTTAGCAAGCGCAATGCGACGAGAGTCCCGAAAGCCGGGTTTCGTTCAGATGGTTCAGCAGTTTATCGAAAAGGTCTCGAATATCTAATTGTCAGACTCGATCGCTTTGGAGTTGAGAAAATTGTGACTTATGGGGTGAATGATGACTGAAGCGATTCTAAATTTTCAAGCACCC
>CAXTDB010000505.1:0-2664 GCA_964242045.1 uncultured Leptolyngbya sp.
CTTCGGCTTCGATCGTCGGACGACCGCGCGAGTCGAGAATTTCACGGGCGCGAATTGATTCGATCGCGGTGTCTAGGGCATCAATCATGATTCTCAACCTGTAGTGAACAAGGCAGCATTTTAGAGCAAATCGGTTTTTGCCTTTGCTTAGAATACGACCTTCCTGAACCATTCTTGTAGCAAGCTTCACCGTCCCCATCGCTAGACTGTAGAAAAATTTCGGGATCAGTCTCAATCTGAGGAGTACACTCGATTAGGTTTGACAAGGAGTGAGAACGGTGGGACTCGGCAGATGGATCGGATTTTTGGCATTCGCGATCGCGCTCTATATTCTGTGGGAGCTTCGCCAAGTATTGCTGCTCGTGTTTGCAGCGGTAGTGTTTGCGACGGCATTAAGTAGCTTAGTGAAGTCGTTGCAGCGATTTGGACTAAAGCGCACGGGAGCGGTGTTAGTCTCGATCCTCACGCTGGTCGTGTTGATGATTTTGTTTGTCGCGCTGATTGTGCCGCCGTTTTTCACTCAGTTTCAGCAGTTGATTGAACTCGTGCCGCGAGGACTCGATCGAGTGCAAAGTTGGTTTGATCAGATGCAGCAAATGATACCGGGATATTCGCAGTATGTACCGGGTGTCGATGATTTGGTGCGGCAGATTCAACCGCTGGCAACTAGGCTATTAGGAAATTTCTTCGCGCTATTCTCGAATGCGTTAACAGTGCTGTTGAATGTTTTATTGGTATTGATTTTGACCATTATGGTGTTAATCAATCCTCAGCCTTATCGTCAAGGATTGATCGCGCTATTTCCTTCGTTTTATCGCAGACGTGCGGATCAAATTCTTTCGCTGTGCGAAGTGTCGCTGGTGAACTGGATTATCGGAATTTTGATCAATATGGTGGTGATCGGTGTGGTCAGCGGGATTTCGCTGCTGATTTTGGGTGTGCCATTGGTGTTGGCAAATGCGCTATTAGCAGGACTTTTAGAAGCGATTCCGAATGTGGGTCCGGTCTTGAGCGTGATTCCCCCGATCGCGGTTGCTTTGCTCGATGCGCCTTGGAAAGCGGTGGCGGTTTTGATTGTCTACATTTTGATTCAGCAGCTTGAACAGTATTTGCTAGTTCCGTTTGTGATGTCGCGTCAGGTGTCGATTTTGCCTGCGGTGACGCTGATTTCGCAAGTGATTTGCGCGATCGCGTTTGGATTTCTCGGTTTATTTCTGGCGATCCCGCTGGTGATCGTCGGTCAGATTTGGATCAGGGAAGCGTTGGTGCATGACATTCTCGATCACTGGCGCAAAGATGAGTATGAAGCGCAACTGGCTGAACATGCGGAAGCAGAACTGCAAAAGTTACCCGAAGCCGTGGATGTGATTGATTCGCCAGATCAAACCTACGGAGAAGAGAAGAAGGGTTCGCGGTAAACTGGGTTCTGTGTCACATCTGGGATGGTGAGTTATGCAAATGAAATCGTGGATGGTCAGCATCGTACTATCGGCGTTGATTTGGTTTACAGGAATCTCTGATGCTTGGGCACTGGTGCAAATCAAGCTGTCAGACCTGTCGTATCGAGAATGTTCGGCTGAAATGGCGACCGGGGCTGTAACAGCGGGCGGTGTACCGCAATCGGCGAATTGTTTTATCGTGTTTGGCAAAGCGACGAATCCAACAAATAAAACGATCGTCAATGCTGATATTTTCGGACGGATTTACGATGCTAACGATGATCCGATTATCGAGAACCGGACGCGATTAGGAGCGATCGCGGAAGTTCCGCCGGGTGTAAGTGAGTTTGAGTTTCAAGTCAATGTGCCTGACAGTCAGCCTTTACCGCTGAAGCTGTTGCAGTTCAAAGCAGCAGGATTTACAGGAACGGTGAGACGGTAGGCTTCCCCATTTCTCAAGCTAAAATAGAAAAAGTGGGAATCAGCGCAAAGCTATGCAATTTATCGATCAGGCGGAAATTCAAGTTCAGGCGGGTGATGGCGGTGATGGCATGGTGTCATTTCGTCGAGAGAAATATGTGCCTGCGGGCGGGCCGAACGGCGGAAACGGCGGGCGCCGCGGCTCGATCGTGCTAAAAGCCGACGAGAATCTGCAAACGCTGCTAGATTTTCGCTATCTGCGATTGTTCAAAGCCGATAACGGTCAAAAAGGTGGTTCTAGTAATTGCACTGGAGCATCTGGGCGCGATCGTATCATCGAAGTGCCTTGCGGAACGACGGTTTACGATGCCGAAACTGATGAGATTATCGGAGACTTAACCGAGAATGGTCAAACGCTGAAAGTCGCGCAAGGTGGAAAAGGCGGCTTGGGCAATCATTGTTTTTTGAGTAATCGCAATCGTGCGCCGGAGAATGCGTTTCCTGGACAACCGGGAGAACTGCGATCGCTGCGTCTTGAACTCAAACTTTTAGCTGAAGTTGGAATTATTGGCTTACCGAATGCAGGCAAATCCACGCTAATCTCTGCGCTGTCAGCAGCTCGTCCCAAGATTGCAGATTATCCGTTTACCACCTTAGTTCCAAATCTAGGAGTCGTGCGGAAGCCGACTGGAGATGGAACCGTGTTTGCTGATATTCCTGGATTGATCGAAGGCGCACACATGGGAATCGGACTCGGACATGATTTCCTACGTCATGTGGAGCGGACTCGATTGTTGTTGCATCT
>CAXTDB010000506.1:0-2661 GCA_964242045.1 uncultured Leptolyngbya sp.
GATCGTCAGAAGATTAACGAGCTTTTGACGAGATTCAGTCAGTTGTTCACGTGAGTGTGAGCGCTCAACAATGCTGTCAAGTATCAAGTTAAATGGGTTCTTACGCACTTTAGATACTGGTGGCGAAATATTGCTTAACAGATAAATCGGCGTTGTCAGGCTTGATTAGGATTGAGAAGACGTTCGTATGAGGATTGACTCGATGTCGATACATTGGCAAGCTGGCGATGATGTGCCCGCAGAAACTGCTAAAGTCGCTAAAGCTATCTTTCCGAAAGGCAGTCTTTGTATCACGATGGCAGATCGCCTTGGTTCCTCTCTGTGTGACCAAGATTTTAGTGCATTGTTTCCGAGTCAAGGACAGCCTGGAGTATCGCCGTTGCGATTAGCATTGGTCACAATCTTGCAGTACATTGCGGGACTGATAGACCGCCAAGCTGTGGATGCCGTCCGTAGTCGAATTGATTGGAAGTACCTATTGGGTTTAGAGTTAACAGATCAGGGGTTTGATCATACAGTGTTGCTCAAAGCTGTGCGAGTCGCACTGGTAAAACCAGTGGCTTCCCCTAGATGATTAGTGAAAATGTTTTTCAACTAATGTCCCGAAATGTTCGCACGAATCGTTTGATTCTCCTGACACTGCTCAGAATTTTCATCATCTGTGAAAGGATCAGATTGATCAACATTCTGCCCCTGCGCTGGGACATCTGCCACTGTTGCTTCATTGGGACTCAAGTATTCTTGCTGCAATAGATCATCTTTTGCATCCTGTTTTAGTTCGGTCGGATTAGGAGTTTGAAAGGGGATATCCTTTTTCTGAGAAACCTTGTCGCTCATAACACGATTGCCAATTGTGAGTTGCGTTATTTAATATAAGAAGGCGACTCGACCGCTGCACCTTTCATAAGAGATAGATCATTTTCAACCATCAAATAAGACAATTAAGCACCGTGCTTGACCACTTTAACGAGGTCTTAACCCTGCATTGATAAGCTTCTATCGATCACTAATTATTAAACGGCGATCGAGGAATCGAATCAGCTTTAGCAATGATTAAATTTGTGGTTCGTCTTGCTCAGATTCTTCATTTTAATGTCTTATCACAGTGTGCGCGATTTTACAATCTCCGCAGTATGACCGTTAGCAATCTCCCTTCAATGATTGTTTCTCCCCACCAGGATGATGAGACATTCGGCTGTGGAGGATTAATTGCACTGAAGAAACAGCTTGGAGTTCGAGTTGCAGTTGTTTTTCTCACGGATGGTGGTGGTACTTCAACAACCAGGGGCTACCAAGAGCACGTAACTTTGCGCCAACAAGAAGCGATCGAGGCTCTGAGCATCTTGGGCGTTTCCAATTCAGATATCTATTTTCAGAACTATCCAGATGGCAGGCTACAGGCGCTTTCCGAATCTGAGCAACAGAGTTTAGAGTCTCAATTGCAGGAGATCATTGAACGCTATGAAGCTCAAGAAGTATACGTTCCTCACTGCAAAGATGGACATTGTGATCATGAGGCGGCATTTCAAGTTGTGAAGACTGCGATCGCACAACTTTCCTGCAAAGTTCAAATATTCCAATATCCGATCTGGCTATTCTGGAAACGTCCGTTTTTATTGCAAATCAAACGGCGAGATTTAGCGGGAGCCTATCGATTAAATATCTCACCTGTGAAAACGAAGAAGCAAGCAGCAATTCAAGTTTATCAATCTCAGCTGCCGATTTTGCCATTTGGTTTTCTGATCCCTTATCAGGGTTCAACAGAACTGTTCTTTGACCAGCAAAGTGATCTAGACAACTTATAAAGCAAAGCGAAGCAACTTATCATAGATATGTTGCTCTAATCGCGTCAAGCGTTCACTCGAAGTGCCATGACCACGGACAGATCGAAAGACAGCTCAAACTCTGATGGATTTAGCAGCCTCATCCGATTGCTGCGTCGGCGTGCTGCACGAAATCCGATCGTGCGAAAGCTGTATTACTCAAACATTCAACGACCGGATTTACCCACAGGCATCGGAATGGCACTTTATCAAGCGAGATCATCGTGGACGCTCCAGCCTGATTCTTGCCCTTGTGATATTCAGCTGATCGAGTATCTCAAGCAGCACAACATCCAAGGCAAAACGATCTTTCACTTTGGCACCGGAGAACATCATTTTGTCGGTCTTCAAAATCAAAGCTTCGATCGACCGAATGAAATCCTTGGCATTACCGCTTCTGCTCCTGAGCATCAGAGCTATGTCCAGCTTGTTTTGAAAAACACAGAACTTCCAAAATACTACAAAGTTCTATTTGCCGACATCTATACACTAACGGCGAATATACTACCTCGGTTAGACCTTGTGACTTTGTTTCACCTGTGCGAGTTTTACCTGCCTGAAAATGCTCATCTCATTCATCAAAATGACGAGTCTCTGCTGCAATTATTTCTAGATAAACTGAATGCAGATGGACGAATCTTGTTTTACTTAGGGTCACGACAGTGGGACGCTGCAAAAGCGATCGTGCAACGATTTGAAGCAGCGGGAAAAATTAGGCGAATTAACCAGTATGAGCGGTTACTAATCTACACAAAGAATTGAGCCATTCAGCCTAGATAGTCCACGAGCTGCTGTCTTTTTTCTGGACGCGCTGAAACATCTAAAACTTGAATATACT
>CAXTDB010000507.1:0-2659 GCA_964242045.1 uncultured Leptolyngbya sp.
CGCTTGAAACATCGATTTTAGTGAAAACTGGAAATCACAGCTTAGCGCTTTTGTATTGGTTAGGAAGTGCAGCGATCGGATATTTGGGCTTAGAACTCGGCGGTTTGCTTGCCCGCAAACTAAGCTAGGTTTGGATGAAAATCACGCAGCATTTTTTTCAGTTCCATCCCGTGTAGTTCTTCTTGCCCGATCATGCCGCGCACAAATTCTTCGAGATAGATACTGGCATCTTCTACCACATCTAATAGCTGTTTGTATAGATTCAACGCAGCGGTTTCGTGGTTCAAGCTTTCGAGCAAGATATCATAAATCGAATGTTTGTCGGTTTCTTCGATCGGCGCAATCTTCAAACTTGGATGTCCTTCGAGTCCGGTGAGAATTTCCCCGACTTGCTGAGCGTGCAGCAGAGATTCGCTCGCTTGGGCTTTGAGAAATTGCACGATCGGAATGCGATTCGGTCCTGTCACCATCAATGAATAGTGAGTATAGCGCACAACTCCAGCTAACTCAGCTTCCATGATGGTGTTGAGCAAGTAGGTTGTTTTTTCTAGATCGAGATCCCGCATAATTTACTCGCTGATGACAGAAAACTAGGTTTTGATCCACAGCGATCGATTAAATCTCGATAATTACTATCAACAGTAAAGCAAGCTCAAAACTCGAATCTTAGCCGAAATAAACCTAGTCTTAGTAGGATAGCGGTTCAGATACAAATTGGCAAATATTCTCAATAGCTGACGAAAACAAAAAAGCTGTCCATCTCCGACGTGAGACTAGACAGCTTTGATGTGATCAAGAAATTATGCGTTCTGTGGGTCGTCTGCCCAGTCTCTGTTTGCTGCAAACTCCTGCCGGAAGCGATCGCCAAACCGCTCACCCGCACCCGTCGCGCTTTCAATTCCACGGCGCAGCGTCCATTCTGTCACCATTTGCAAGCAGCGAATCCGCTCAGCGATCGGCAATGGTAAACCTAGGATTGCCGTAATGTAAGCGTACATCTTGACGATTCCGGTGAGCCGCCACATTCCTTTTTTCACTTTTGGATCAAAGAATGCCAGCTTCGCAGCGGTATCTTCTAATCGACAGTAGCAGTTCGGGTGATCCCGGCGCGAGAACAAATACTCTTCCACATAGCCGACATCGCCTTGCAGCACCATTTCTGCGGCAAAATTCCGATCGGAACCTGCAAAACTCTGCTCCAAGCGAGTTTTTTCCATCATGCTAGAGCGCTGTAAGCCAAAGATTTCTGTAAAGTATCCCGCCCACAGCGATCGCCAAAATCGCTCTGACGGGGTTTTTCCGGTTAAGCGAATTTCATGATCAAAGGTTCCGGCGCGAGTTCCATGCTCGTTGATATTGTAGGCGCGACAGTTGGCGATCGCTAAACTCGGATCGGCATCTAGCACCGCAACACAGCGCTCTAGAAACTCTGGGGCAATTAAATCATCGTGCGCCTGCCACTTAAAGTAAGGCGAATATCGTCCGTACTGCTCGAATAGAAAATTGTAGTTCGGCGCACATCCGATATTTTCTGGCTGTCGGTAATATATGACCCGGCTATCTTGCTTCGCGTATTCTTGACAAATCGCTTCAGTCTCATCGGTTGAAGCGTTGTCGCTGATAACGAGATGAAAATCTGTATAAGTCTGAGCTAATACCGACTCGATCGATTCTCTTAAAAAGTTTTGTCCGTTATAGACAGGCAAGCCGACCACAACACGCGGAGTTCCGTTCATATTCACCTGAAGATTCTTCTATAGATCGAAATGAATGCCGAATCTGAACTTTGAGCGCTTCGACCAATAACAGCCTCTAATCAAGGCTCATACGATCGAGCCATCTCAATAAATTCACGGATCGCTACAGTATTAGTACTCGGAATAAAAGGAAAGCTCCATAAGCTCTACGTAATCTTCATAGAAACTCTATCTCAATTCCCAGAAGTGTGAATCCCAACTTTAAGTATTCATACAGAGGTCGAGTCGCGAATATGATGACGAAAGGACAAGAATGACAAATCGATTCGGGTAATTTTTCGGAATGCGTCCTGCATCCGAACCGGACGCTGCTGAAGTAGAGAGATCTGAACTAAATAGAGAGATCTAAACTAAAAATTTACAGCGAGAAGAGATTATGGTGCGAGTTTTAATGTTGGCAGAAGACTGCAACCCAGATTGGCCCTCGCTGCCAGTAGTGGGATACAAGTTTGCTAGAGAAATCTCCAAACACGCAGATGTAACACTTGTGACTCAGATTCGGAACCAGCCAAATCTCGATCGCGATGGCTGTGGAAATGCGGAGCTAGTTTATGTTGACACCGAAGAGTTCGCGGCTCCTTTACATAAACTGATTAATTTTTTGCGGGGTGGACAGCAAGATACTGGATGGACATTCAGTACAGGACTGAGCTATTTTCACTCGCTTTATTATGAGTGGAAGATTTGGCGACAATATCGATCGGCGTTGCGCTCAGGCAAGTTTGATATTGTTCATCGACTCACACCGATGACTCCGACCCACCCAAGCTTGATGGCATTGTTCAGCCCGATTCCGTTTATGATCGGTCCGCTGAATGGTGGATTGCCCTGGCCTAAAGCATTTCAGGCAGAACTTCAGCGCGAACGCGAATGGCTTAACTATCTTCGCAATATCTATAAGT
>CAXTDB010000508.1:0-2616 GCA_964242045.1 uncultured Leptolyngbya sp.
AAAAAACAGCTTTTTCGTTCCGCCTGCTTTTCCATAGTAGCTATAGGGCAAAAACTTGCAGTCGGTTGTCTGCCCAGAAAGCCGTTGATATCGTCTCAACAATGCTGGACACGATACCCTCACAATAGGTTGATTTGGACAGTAAACTGGAATCCACAATATTGAAGCATACTCAAATTTAGCAATGCCCTCGCTTGTGCTATTGGGATCTTTCTTCTGGCGCATATCTGCGCGGAAGCGTCCCCGAATCGAACTGCCGGGGATGATGCCAGTTTGTGTGAACTGGTCGCGGAAAATAAGGTTGAGGTTCCCAGTCTCTTCACCTGCGCTGGCTCCAATGTGCAGCGGAGCTAGGGTTTCAAGGATGCCGTAAGCTTTGTGATACATAAAGGTATGATTTCAAGTAGGAAGTTGTGCGATCGTAGACTCTAACGACGCTGTGAGAGTTAGATGCGGTAAGGGCAGCGCTAATCCACTTCCCCAACGATTGAGATAGGGTCCTTCTTTTGGAAATAGGGAATCTTCCCAATCATGCCAGGGGGGTTGATTGGTGTTGAGTACATAGACAGTTCCGGCAGGAACAGCGTATCGACCGCGTGAGAGCAGTTTGGGCTGATGGGGTTGATGAATATCTTCTCCAGCTTCATCTTTGCGGTTGCCTAAGCGGTAGCGAAACGGAGTCGGGCGATCGGTGAGCATGGCTTGAATCTGATCTTCCCAAGCTGGCGGATAGCGGTAAGAGAAGCGATTTGATCCCCAGAGTGCAGGTGTAATCAGTGCGAAAGTGTAACCGAGGCGCTGATCTAGCAGGTCTTGGGTGTTTGAGTTTAAGTCATGACAGTTCAACTCAACTAAATGACCCTCTCCGCCGAAACGATACCAACCGGGGTCTATCTTTAGACTGGAAAGATAGACTAAACAGGTCTCTGGATGAAGTTGCACAGCATTTTCGAGAAACAAGGAGCCTCGATCGTCTGTTGGATCGACGACGCGGCGTTCATCTTCTCGCAGGCGAGGATGGAGATGAGGAACAAACTCCCAGGGGTTAGAGTAAACCGTTTTCGGTGAATTCCAATCGTCAACCGCGATCCAGGTGCCATTTGCAAATTTGCCGGTTGGCGCTTTGCCATCAAATGTCTCCCAGCGATCGTAAGAATTATCACTTCGCTTTTTCTGCCAAGTTAATGAATGCTGAATTTCGCCAGTGCGGATGTGCTGCTTTTCTGAACTAGGGTTGAGTTTAGCGAAGTAGCTGAACGGAGTCGGAACATGGAAGTTTTGGGGATTGTCGGTGAATGCCCAAAATGCTCCAGCGAGTTTGAGTGTGTGCAACTCACTTTTACGATCGCTGTAGGCAGCCGCAAACAGTCCAGAGAGGGTCGCCGCACTAGGAGGGAACTTTGCGCCCGCACGACCGACCAGATTTTCAGGAGAAAGAAATGCGCCTGCACTGCCGTAGAGTAAGCCAAGTGGTTCAAGGGTGATGAGATAGTTGAACATAGGAGAGAGCTATGGGAGCTAAGCTTTGACTGATTCGATTTTGTTGCGGTGGAGATGAAAGCCGACTTTGGCAAGATTGATGATCCAGTCGTTGAGGGCTTGTTGTTTGAGTTCCGCAGTCGGGAAGCGAGAGCTATCGCCTAAAATACCGAACTGTTTGTTAAGGGCTTGTTGTTTGAGTTCCATAGTCGGGAAGTGAGAGTTATTGCTCAAAATGTCGGACTGTGGATCTTGATTCCAGCGATTTTTTTCGTCGCTTAGAGTCTCAGCATTTTTCTCGCCAAAATAGATCTCAAATAATGCAATCGCAACGCTATTGTTGTCTTTAAAAGCATGACGGGCTTCGAGTGCTGCTACGTCTTGAAAAAGGTGTGCCCACTCGGTGTTAGCTTTCAGAATGTCTTCAAGGAACCACCAA
The DNA here is from genome assembly GCA_964242045.1 of uncultured Leptolyngbya sp. Taxonomy (GTDB): domain Bacteria; phylum Cyanobacteriota; class Cyanobacteriia; order Leptolyngbyales; family Leptolyngbyaceae; genus Leptolyngbya. The sequence continues at coordinate 1,919 of CAXTDB010000508.1, forward strand.
GGACAGGTCCATTCAAGGTAGTTACCACTATTAAATAAAATCCGAATAGCAATACGAGCACGACCGCTACTTTTCGCTGATTGCTCAGCTTCGCGGCAGTGCTGCAATACATCACGCTGAGGAACACCTGGAGCGACCCAAACAAAGCCAACGCTCACTGTGATTAGTTGCTCATGAGTTTGCCAAATTTTCGGAAACCTGTAGAACCATTCGAGGCATTCTTGAGCAGTTAGCTCAGGGACAGTGAGTTCAGGTTCAGGAGTGCGATAAAGGACACCGAGAAAGTCATCTCCACCGGCATAGATGATTCGCCCAGTTTTAGAAGGCAGCTTGAGCGAAAATCTCTTACCCCAGTTGATCATGGCTTTACTGAAGTGATAGAGCAAATCTGCTTCATCGCCGCCTTGCTCATTTTGGCGCTTGAGATATTCGCTGATGCGATCGCCATCGCCCTGAAACCAACCCGTCCAGCGTTGATCTTCTGAATTGGCTTGATGACGGTTAATCTCGCTAAAGCTTCTAGGAATTTCGATGCTGGGAAGCTCGTTGGGTTCGAGTTTGAGTTGCAGCGAGATCGCGTCGAGCGTAATGAGACGTTTGATCAGTTCAGGAATGCTGAGGCGTTCGTTTGGAGCAATGATCGATTCGGAGAATTCTTCGCTCAGCGCAGTGTAGAAATCTCTTTGAGCTTTGGTTTG
>CAXTDB010000509.1:0-2597 GCA_964242045.1 uncultured Leptolyngbya sp.
AATTCTTCGATCGTGTACGCTGCCTTGACATTTTTGCCGCCTGCGCGATGTTCCATAAAGGTATCCGTCTTTTCGCGGCTGCGGTTGTAGACAGCGACGGGGAAGCCGTTGCGCTCGACATTCAGCGCGAGGTTTTCACCCATTACAGCTAGACCAATTACACCAAAACTTTGTGCCATAAAATTTCTCTGCTAACTCTGTAACGGCAAGGAAGCGATCGTGTCTTCAAGGTAGCTCGATCCGCCTCAAGGTAGCGTGGAAGATTACATTAAGACTCTGGCTAGAGAGAGGGATTTCCAGTAGCGTTTTCACTGCGTGTTTTCTTCGACTCGCTGAAGCAATCCCCGTAGGAGTGCGGCTTCTAGGCTGATTGTTTTGTAGCCAACCTCATCGAATAGAATCACAATTTTGTCACCTTCGTATCGCATCACTGTGCCTTCACCCCATGACTTGTGCAGGATACGGCTATTGAGTTTGTAGGGTTTTCGGTGATCGTTTTGTTGAGTTGCGATTCCAGAGTTGCAGTTGTCACAGTATCCACACAATTCTTCACGGGGATCACCGAAGTAGTTGAGTAAGTATTTGCGGCGACAGTCTTGAACTTCGGCATAACCACGCATCATTTCTAAGCGCGATCGCTCGACTTTTGTTTTCCGCTCTTGTGCGTGTAAAACTTCTTGTGCCGCTTGCTCAAGGTCAGGAGGATGCTCAGTTGCAAACACTTCTCCAGTCGGAAGCGTTTTGACGACATCTACCAGTTCTAGCTGATTTAAGATGGCTTTTAGCTTTGACTGTGATAAATCTACTAGTGGCTTTAATGCTTTCGGGTGGATTGGCTCAGATTGTTGCCGAACAATTTCTGCAAGTTCGATGATCTTCTCAGCATCAAGCTTTCCACCACCTGAAAAGAATTTTCGTAAGTTCAAATCATCCGGTGTGTAAAACAGAATAATGTTGGCTGGATCACCATCGCGCCCCGCGCGTCCGATTTCTTGGTAGTAACTATCGATCGAATCACTAATGTGATAGTGCAACACAAATCGAACGTTCGATTTGTCCACACCCATACCAAAAGCGGTTGTTGCCACAATCACTTCGGCTTCATCGGACATAAAAGCGTTTTGAGCTTGTTCGCGCTCTCTGGTTTTGAGTCCCGCGTGATATGCGATCGCTCGAACTCCAACTTCATTTAAGGCAGCAGTTAACGATTCGGTGATTTTTCGAGTCGCAACGTAAACGATTCCCGGTTTCGTCAATTGCTGAATGCGTTTGAGGAAAATCTCGCGCTTTTCGTCTTCGTCATCATAGTTCTCAACGGCTAAGCGTAGATTGGGTCGATCGAATCCTCTGACAATAATGCGCGGATTCTCCATGCCCAAGCGGTGAATGATTTCTTCTCGCACTGGCGGTGATGCAGTTGCAGTTAAAGCTAAAGTCGTTGGATGTCCCAAAGCTTCGATCACGGTTCCGAGTCGAAGATAGTCCGGGCGGAAACTATGCCCCCATTCACTAATGCAGTGTGCTTCGTCGATTACAAATAGCGACGGTGGCGCGGCTTGTAAATGTTCGATCGTATCGGCATTGTTAAACTGCTCTGGTGCAAGAAACAGAAATTCGATTTCACCCTTGCACCAGCGATCAAAGATGTCAGCCCGATCAGAGGCGGTGATGGTTGAATTCACAACTGCGGCATAACCGACATCGATATCATCTTGAGCGATCGAATCAACCTGATCTTTTTGCAGTGCTAAGAGAGGAGAAACAACGATCGTGGCTCCGGGAATGTTTGCAGCGGCGAGTTGATAAATTGCGGATTTGCCTGATCCGGTGGGCATTACCGCGAGCGTATCGCGATGTTCGAGAACCGATGCGATCGCGGCTTCTTGTCCAGGTCGGAGGTCGTCGTAGCCTAAGTAAGTTTGAGCGAGTTGCTGAATCGAAACGGGTCGTTTTCTTGCCATCTGAATTAATGTTTGAAAGAAAAAATGTAGGACAAGTCAGACTTGCCCCACATCAGAGAGGTTGAACAACTTAAAAACTGTTTAGCTACGATCGCTAAATCCACCCAGCAATGCCAATCCACCCAAGACTGCCGCAGCGATCGCTCCGATTGGAAACAGCGGGTTTTTATCAATGTGGTCGAGCAAGCTCGGAATTTCGAGATTTTTGTAATCTCCGTCTACTCGATCGTATCCCGGTTCTGTAATCGCTTCGTACAGGTTGTTCGGGTCGTCTTCGCCTTTTTCGACCTCGGTTCGCTGTGAAACAAACCCGATCGCTAACAAAGCTGCATCGACTAATCCTGGTGAAACTCGTTGAACCACATCTAAAACTTTGCCCACATCGCTAACAATGTAGTCACGAACCTGATTTTCAGCCGCATATAAAATCGCGTCAGTCACTAAGCTGGCATTGTAAAAAGGTGGTGTTGCCATCGGTTTAACACCAAGCTTTGTTTTACCTTTGTTGTAAAACGGCGTGTTAATCACTCCCGGCATAATGTTAGCAACATTAATCGGATAGCCTTGATGCTTCAATTCCAATCGAAGTGCATCTAACATTCCCATTGTTCCGTGCTTTGAAGCGGAATACGGGCT
>CAXTDB010000510.1:0-2583 GCA_964242045.1 uncultured Leptolyngbya sp.
GGATTGCGAGAGTGAGAGCGAATCTCTTCAATCTCGCTCACAAGCTGTTGCTCTCGTTCTACGTTCTGGCGAAGATTTTCTTCTAAGGTTTGAACCCGCTCACGCAAGTTATGAAGCTCTTGGTTTTGATCAACTTCATTGAAAAAACTATCTACGTCGAGTCGATTTCGTCTTCCCACCTTGCTTTTCTCCCAGTTCTTGCACAACAGTTTCTACGATCGCTTCAATTGGACTAAGGGCGGGATGAGTTGTTCGGTGAACTCGTAATGGCACACCCTCTGACCAAGCATTTGTAAAGGCAGTGTAATGCCGAATCCTTGGGAAAACCCGGTAGCCTCGCGCCTCATAATACGGAGGTAATTCTTGAGACAACCGCTGGTGTTCCGCACCATTTTCGACATTGTTTATTACAAAAACAAGAATGGTCGGAGGCGATTCGAGTTTGAGTTCTTGAACATTTGACGCATACCAATCCAACAAAACCCTTGTTCCATCGATTGCCTTAGCATCAGGCATTAATGGAATGAGCAAGTGAGTTGCGGCGACTAATGCCGATTTAGGGATCGTTTCCAGGGTTGCAGGACAATCTAGAATAACTAAATCGTGGGGCAAAGGGTATTGAACGATCGCGTCTTTGAGTAGATTAACGCCATCCGGCTGCGCTAAGTTTGGCATAACTTTGAAGAGGGCGTTTCCTCCCTGTACAACGTCCAAAGTCTTAACGTAATCGCTCCATGCCGGGGTGAACGAGTAAGTTCCATCAAAAAAGCCCGAAAAGAGCCACGCGCAAGTTGCTTTTGGAGCGGGTGTTTTATTTAAGCGACAGACAACATTTAATGAACCTTGTGGATCGAGATCAAATAAAGCAACCTTGTAGCCTAATCGAGCAATTTCATACCCCAGGTTTGCAGCCAATGTCGTTTTTCCTACGCCCCCGGCTCCAGTCATAATTGCTAGAATCATCTGTCTTGTCATCAGAGACCTCCAGGAGCTTGGAAACCGAGCAACTTGAGATCTCGAAGGAAAAGCGACTCGTGCGGCTTTAACCGCCTAACTTGCAACATGAATAAACCTCCATACAGAAACTTGACAGCATCGGAGCCTGCGCGTTGAGTCAGTCACTTCCCAGTTGCCAGAGAATGCAGGCTCACCTTGCCTTTAGCGGCACTTCCGATAGACACCACCATTTGGGATATTTCGAGATTCCATCCCGTTTGAAGCCTTTCTAGATTGTGCCTCTATAAGGAAAACGTTTGGATGTACCGTAGCGTTACGGTACATCCATCTAATTTTGAATAGCTAGAATTTATTTCAAAGCTCAGAGCAAAATGTGTATTGTAGTGTTACGGTACACCGAATCTGAAATATTGGGACGACTTCTCCACTTTTGTTTCAAATTCAGAAAAGTCGCTTTAAGACAAGATGAAACTTGTGGTTGCATCGCCACAACCCACTTGGTCTGGATTCAGATGGTAATACTTTTGACAAAAGTATAGAAATTCGCCATGATCCACCTAGTCAGATAAATACAGTTTTCTGGACTTTTATAGTGGATCAGATAAAGTCTCCAGCGACTAAAAACTTCAACCACTAGATAAAAATCCAGGTTATTCTTATAACCATCTAATGCTGGTTCTGCTAACTATGGCTTTGCAGGAAACGATGACCTATGGGGAGTGGCTCCGCTTTAAGCGTGCAAGGAGTGGGCTTTGCCAAGAAAAGTTGGCAGAGTCACTCGGAATAAGCAAGCAGACGGTCAGTGCGTGGGAAACTGACAAAACGATTCCAAAATTAACACCGCTTCAAACGTCAATTCTCTGCGACAAATTAGGATGCTCTTTAGACGATTTAGTGAACTTTGAGCAGGCTTTAAAGGCATCGTAGTCGTTTACGAGAAAAGCAATCCAAACCCACGGATAGCGCTGTCGTAATCGAAGCGAAGGACAAGTCGCGATCGCAATCGCCCCGACTCCCAGCACCAATAACCACTGCGCCCCAAAAAGCGCAACGATCGTTAAAATCGCACAAGGCACGCAGATCACCCAATCGAGTACAATCTCAACTCGAAGCAACAGTGCGGGACTCAAAATCTGGGCACTCCCCCTGCGAATCGACTTCAAAATTGTACAACGCACTCTCTTCGGACTAATTCGACCTGTGATAGACAAGCTAGTAGGATATGTCACTGTCTTCTGGTACAACGGTATAGCCGATTCGATGCAGCCGCATGGCGATCAGATCAATATCTGCTCCAAACAGACGTTGGGACTCCGGCAAATCGAATCGCTCGCTGCCGCTTGGAACAGCATCATAGTGCCCAGTCTGGCTGCGGGTAATTAATCCAATTTTTACACCATCGCGGAGAATCGAATGAGAAATACTTAAACCAAGCGCAAGCACGTTTCCGTGTGCCACTCGTTCCGGTGCAGGCATCGCGCAGCCTTGCTCTAAGTTTTTCATTGCGTTTTAGATAAGAGACTGCAAGATTTCTAATGCTTCAATCACTTTCTGTCGCGCCGATTCAATTTGAGAAACGCGATCGCACATTCGTTGCTGCACTTCAGTCGTTGGCGAGTAGTTGTG
>CAXTDB010000511.1:0-2581 GCA_964242045.1 uncultured Leptolyngbya sp.
ACCCATTAACCCCTACATCTTCTCTGACCTATGGACTGGTGGCTGAAACTCAAAAGAAATCCGTTAGCCAAGTTTGGAGGGCTGTTGCTGTTGGTGTTTTACCTGGCGGTAATCGCTGCCGAATTTGTTGCACCCTACAGCCCGTGTGATACGGTGTCGATTACGAGCGGCGCTTGCAAACCTCAAATCGATGGCGCACTGTTGCCACCGACTCAGATTTATTGGACAAATCAAAATAATCAGTTCATTGGTCCGCACGTATATCCGACCACTCAAGGCCCGGTTGATGTGAACACAGGCGATCGAGAATTGCGCGTGGATCGATCGAAACCTTCGCCGTTAAGATTATTTGTTCAAGGCGAACCTTACCGCTTTTTACAAGTTCGATTGCCGTTACCCACGCGGTTTTCGCTCAGCAATCCCAAATTTGAAGAAATCGAACTGTTGCCTGGAATTCCTGGAAATTTGCATCTGTTCGGCACGACCGGAGAAGGGAAATTCAATCTGCTGGGTACAGACGAGCAAGCGCGCGATATGTTTAGTCGCTTGGTGTACGGCGGTCGAATTAGTCTGAGTATTGGACTGGTGGGGATTGCGCTGTCTTTCCCGATCGGTATGTTAATCGGCGGCATTTCCGGTTATGCCGGGGGTTGGGTCGATGCGGTTTTAATGCGAATCGTCGAAGTGTTAATGACGATTCCCAGTATTTACCTGTTAGTCGCGTTGGCTGCGGTGTTGCCGCCTGGATTGTCGAGCGCTCAGCGGTTTTTGCTGATTATCTTCATTACGTCGTTTATTAGCTGGGCGGGATTGGCGCGAGTGATTCGGGGGCAAGTGCTTTCGATCAAAGAGCGCGAGTTTGTACAGGCATCGCGGGCAATGGGCGGAAAGCCACTCTACATCATCACTCGCCACGTTCTACCACAAACCGCAACGTATGTGATCATTTCAGCTACGCTGCAAGTTCCGAGTTTCATCATCTCAGAATCGGTGCTGAGCTTGATCGGGCTTGGAATTCAGCAGCCTGATCCGTCTTGGGGAAATATGCTATCGCTAGCAACGAATGCGTCGGTCGTGGTGCTGCAACCGTGGTTATTGTGGCCTCCAGCAATTTTGATTGTGTTAACGGTGCTGGCGTTTAACTTGCTCGGAGATGGATTGCGCGATGCCCTCGATCCTCGAAGTTTACAGCGATGACGATCGCTTGTGACAGTGTAAGAAATTTGGCGCTGCTGAATCGTGGCATGAATTCTTCAGAGATTGAGCGCGATCGAGCGGAATCAATGCTCGATCGCGCTCAATCACAATTATCATTCAAAAAACATTAAGCTTGTTTTTAGTATTTCTTCGTTATCCCTTGTAACACAGCGTTTATCAGCAGTGAATTTATTCAAAGCCTTCAGGGATTGGATAAGTTAGTGTTCTTTAATACAAAAAACATTGTTACCTGTTCCTACTATATATCGGAGTGCACGAACCTTCAGTGGTATCTAATTGCTGGAATTTAGAAGTTTAATTGCTAAGGATTGTTACATCCATCTGCTTATTTCAATAGCTTCTAAAATGTTGCTGCACATGATGGGATTTCAAGAAGCTGCACCTGTCATGACTTGAAGCATCAAGTCGCGTCTGAAAAGTGTAGACGATCGAATTGAAGGAGTGACACGAATCGTAAAAGCTTTTCCCAACGGGGTCGCCAAAGCTTTTACGCCGTGATGGCAAAATTCAGATTGATTGCTTGCAAATACTGCTCAGACCTTTCCTAAGCAGGCGGGGAGAGGGAAGTTTTTTATGCTTTCTTCCCCTTTCCCCGCTCTAACTTCCACCAGGAGATCTCGGACATGGAAAAATCACCTAATGGTTCGCTTGCAGCACAGGAGAAAGTTCAGCCATTCGAGGAAAAACACCCTAAAAAACACAAAAAACACAAGAAACACTTCGTTCATCTGTCGAATGAGTCTCAGTCTGTTGCAGATGAACCTCCTGAACTGAAAAAGCTGGGTTCAAAAGCTTATGAAGCCGAATTAGCTCGCTTACAAGCAGAACTGGTGAAGATGCAATATTGGATCAAACACACCGGATATCGCTTGGTGATTCTGTTTGAAGGGCGGGATGCAGCAGGCAAAGGCGGCACGATCAAACGGATTGCAGAACCTTTGAATCCGCGAGGCTGTCGCGTTGTCGCCTTGGGAACGCCTTCCGATCGCGAAAAAACCCAATGGTACTTTCAGCGCTATGTCGAACATTTGCCCGCATCAGGCGAAATTGTTTTGTTCGATCGCAGTTGGTACAATCGCGCAGGTGTCGAGCATGTGATGGGATTTTGTACCGATCAGCAATACGACGAATTTATGCAGTCTTGCCCAGAATTCGAGCGGATGTTAGTGCGATCGGGGGTGATGTTGCTGAAGTACTGGTTCTCCGTGAGTGACGACGAACAAGAACGGCGATTTCAGTCTCGCACCACTGATCCGGCGCGGCGTTGGAAGCTTAGCCCAATGGATTTAGAATCTCGCGATCGCTGGGTGGAATTTTCCAAAGCCAAGGACACCATGTTCGCGCGTACGAATATTCCTGAAGC
>CAXTDB010000512.1:0-2574 GCA_964242045.1 uncultured Leptolyngbya sp.
TTAAGAAAGCTGGATTGGGATGATTCAGCATCACCTCAATGCTTTTGTACTGCAATTCAGGAGGCAGTTTTAACAGCAACGGGGCAAGAACTTCTCCCGCGTTCTTGCCATCGATTTCACTTAAAAACTCAATACAAGCGCACTTATCTTCATCGGCTCCCGGTTTTTCTAAAGTCTCGATCGTTCTTTGCCGTAGCGCTTTCATGTCGACATCGGACGTACTCAGTTGCCCCCGTCCCGCATTCAGCACCAAGAGGTTGAGATACTCTTTTTTGAGAAATACGATCGTCGCAAGCCATCCAACTGCAAACAGAATCATCATCCCAAAACTCAAATTCTGCTCAGCGATGCCTACTCCGTTTAGACCCAGATGCACCAATCCTAATAAAATCAATCCGGTGACAGCCGTAGAAATCGGTTCTGCAATGCCGCGAACTTTTGCTTGTTCTCGATTTCGCAAGTGATCCGGCACAGAGTAGAACAAAAATGGAACACTGCCACTTAACAAGGTGTAATGCAGCAATTCATAAAGAAACCGCATCACGAGAACACTGACAAACACCGGAGAGATTCCCGCGATCGAAACTCCGGTGAATCCAAGAACGATGATCGGCAGCAACATCAGCGATCGGAAAACTCCTACACGATCGAGAACGCGACTTGAAAACAGCCACTGCATTGCCAATTCACAGATCCCTAATGCCCCATTAAAAATGCCTAAGAATCCGGCAATCTCGCCGCCTCCGATTTGAGCCGAGATTCCAGAATTGCGCCCAAGCTGAGTGAGAAACTGAAACTCAACCAGCAGCAGAAACACTTGCGCCAACGCAAAGAAAATCTGCAACAGCGTCATATATCGCTGCATTTGTCCTTGTAGTCGAGTGGTGGAATGTTCCGCGATCGTGTCTTCGCGTCGTCGTCGCACTTCTGGAAATGCTTGCTGATAAGCGTGGCTCAGTCCTGCTAAAATTACCGCTCCAGCCATCATGAATCCGAAAGCGATTAGGAGCACTTGCGGAACGGCTTGATCGTGCGGGAATAGCCCTAAAACGAACGGCAGTGAAAATCCACCGACGACATCTGAAACGAGAATTCCGCTACTGATCAGCGGATAAGTGCGCTTGATTTCTCGAATGTTGAAAAGCTGATTTGCCGTGATCGAAGCATTGAGATCATTCAGAACGTGGCTGGCTTCGAGCCAAAGCTGCATCGAGAAGACAACGACTTGCAGCGTGTAGAATTGCCCGATTCTATCTCCGAATGCGCCATTCAAGCCCAACGAGAAAAAGGGCAACGGAGAAGCGAGTAGAATCGCGATCGTAACAATTACCATTCTCAGCGGCATGTATCGCTGAAGCTCTGAGTACAACCATCCTAAGCCGATCTTAATTGCCGCACTGACAATATAAATTAGGGGTAGATTTGCCGCGCCATACTGCGCTAGGAACAGTTCAACCGAGCAAGCTTCGAGCCACATCAGTCCCGTCGAAGTAAAGGTATAAAAGGCAAACATCCAAAACGTTCGATTGCCTTCACCAGATCGAAGGTTAATCCAGCGGAGAAAGGGATTTTCTCCGGATTTTTCGGGAGCTTGATTTGTCGAAACCATGAGGCGGGCTACTCTAGTTCAATCGATGCACAGGAATCCTTCCTAAGATGCCCAAGAGATTGCAACTCCAAACCCAGCAAAAAGGACAGTGAGAACTGATCCCACTGTCCTTAATTCGATTCAATGATGCCCTGGCTTATTTCTTCGGTGCGAGCAGCATCATCATGTTTCGCCCTTCTTTCTTCGGGGCTTGTTGCACTTCGGCAATTTCTTGAAGGTCGCCTGCCATTCGTTTCAGCAACGTTTCAGCCAAGTCACTGTGCTGAATTTCTCGTCCTCGGAACATGATCGTCGCTTTGACTTTATCTCCGGCTTTGAGGAAGCGTTCGGCTTGATTGATTCGCACGTTGTAATCGTGTTCCTCAATTTTGTAGCGCATTTTGACTTCCTTGACATCGACGGTATGCTGCTTTTTCTTCGCTTCTTTGGCTTTCTTTTCCTGCTCGAATTTGTGCTTACCGTAGTCAATGATTTTGACGACAGGGGGATCAGCCTTGTCGCTCACGAGTACGAGATCGAGTTCCTTTTCGTCTGCCATCGTTTGCGCTTCACGCGAAGTCATAATGCCTAGCTGAGAGCCGTCTGCATCGATAACACGAACTTTGGGGAATCGAATCCGCTCGTTGATTACGGGCATGTCTCGATTGGGTCTTTTTTCTATCACAAGCACCTGTTGAATAAGTGAATAAAGGGGACAATGGGTTCGATCGATAAAACCGAGTCGATCAAGGATTGTCAATGAACTGAGAGTTGGTATACGCCATTCTACTCAGTCTGGTGGAATTTCTCTCTAATTTGTTACTTAAATTCTAAAGGAGGGATCGGAATTTGGGGATTCGGACAACCGATTAAAATAGATCAATGTAGTGAGGTCGGTGGAATTGTGGTAGATGCTTTACCTTGGCAACAGCGGATTGGAAGTCAGCGCGACTGGATGTGGCGCGGGTGGCAAACGCGATACACAT
>CAXTDB010000513.1:0-2568 GCA_964242045.1 uncultured Leptolyngbya sp.
CTGAGCATTTTTCTGAGCGGAAACACCACCAACAGCGGGAAGTTGTTCGGCGATCGCTTTCGCATCGTCCCAAATCAGCGTTCTTGGCAAATTATTCGTTCGCTGTCGTGCCTGTCCGCTTCCCGGAGACACAAACAGAACGTTCGGACCTAATGATTCAAACTGCTCAGATGCTAACTTCTGCGCCCCTTGCCCGATTCCGATCATCGCAATCACAGACGCATTGCCGATGATCATGCCCAACATCGTCAAACTGCTGCGGAGTTTGTTAGCGGTTAGCGTCTTTGCCGCCATTTTCAAGCTTTCAACAAAATCCATATTGATTTACTGATTTGAATTGTCGATTTTCTGACCTTCGGGCGGTTGAACAAAGATACGATCGCCAACCTTGATGCCATCCAAAATCTGAGTCTCATTGTCAAAACTCAATCCGGTTGTCACGCGCTGGAATCGCGGCTTGTTGTTCTCACCCGGAACCCAAACGCCTGTCTGTCCTTTCTGAGTCGAAAGTGCAGCGGTTGGAACGACGAGCGTATTCGGAATCGCATCGCCTAAGAAACTGACATCAGTGTTCATTTTCGATTTCAGCTTGTCGCGCCCCGTGAGAATGTCAATCCGCACCGAGAATGAAGTCACATCGCGCTCTGTAACAGCTTCCGGTGCAATCAGTCGCACTCGTCCTTTAAACGTTTCTTCTGGATACGCATCGACTCGAATATCGACTTCCTGACCGCGTTTAATCTGTCCGATATCGACTTCCGGCACTTTTGCCCGCACTTCCAAACCGTTCGCTAACGCAAAGATCGAAGTCGAAGCGGAACCATCTGCACCCGCAGTCGCCTGCGTCGTTGGTGTCACAAATGCGCCCGTGGTGGCATATCGCTGCGTAATCACACCAGAGAACGGCGCGCGAATGTAAGTGTCTTCTAAGCGATTTTGAACCGATTGAAGTTGCGCGATCGCCGATGCCAGTTGCGCCTCAGATTGCCGAATTTCTTCGGGTCGCGCGCCGTTTTGCCGCTGTTCTAGCTGCTGCGTTGCCGATGCGAGTTGTGCTTGTGACTGACTCAGTTGCGCTCTCGCTTGACTCAAGGTTTGATTCGCGTTCTGTTCTTTGCGAATAAATTCATCAAGCGAATTGGTTGCGATCGCGCCCTGACTTGCAAGTTCTTGCTGTCGTCGTGTCTGCGTCCGAGCAAAATCAACCGCTGAATTTGCATCCGCCACCAATCCTTGAACCCGCTCGACCTCACCTTTCGCCCGTGCCACTTCCGATTCTGCTTGCCGAACTTCTTCGATTCGGGTTCCTGCTCGGAGTTGGTCTAATTTCGCTTGAGCTTCTGCGACTCGCGCTTGGGCTTGAGCGCGATCGGCTTCAATATCTTGGCTTTCCATTCGAGCCACCACCTGCCCCTGCGTGACTTGATCGCCTTGATCCACCAGGAGTTGAACGATCTTTCCAGCAGTTTTGGGGCTAAGATTCACCGTCCGAATCGGCACGACTTCGCCACTCGCTGAGATCCGCGCCGTCACCGTTTTTGAATCAACCGGAATTGTGGCAGTTTCCTGACGTGGGGTAAGCTGCCGTGAAATCAGAAAAGCACCACCTGGAACCGCGATCGCGCCTGCTGCGAGTAGCGCTAATACCCAACGGGTCGGCTTTTTGCCAACTCTACCAAAAAAGGGAACTTGCATGAATGAACTCACCTCAAAGAGCGAGCGAATGAATCGTGAAGCGATGACATAGTAAATACTTCATGAAGACGCAGATTTATTTCCGAAAGATTCCTGAGATTCGTCTTCTGTGAATTAATATGAATGCTTCTTCACAAATTTTAACGCGCGATCGAGCTTACCGGACGATTGATTCTGCGCGTTCTACTGATGGATAGATTTTGATATTGGAATTTCCAAACCCATCAAATCCGAGCGTTTGCCTGTTGATCTGGTTCAAATCCGGGGAAATCTTAAGAATATCCGTCGGATAAAACGACGAGGACAACATGAGAAATCAGTATCATAGGCATAGTGTTATTGCTGACAATATGCCGAAAATGCTAAGAAGAGATTCTGTAAACTGCCGTATTTCCCAGTATGGCATTTCGATCGGAACTCTGGAGACTCCGAAAAAGCCGCAAAACTGGATAATTTTTTCGTAAAGCCAGTTAAAAAGCGTTCGGATTCTTGAAAGTCAGCTTGCATTCAGTACAATAAGCGACTGATTGCTTTTTGCCCTCAGCCTGTGACGATGACAGCCTATGAGTCCCCTGCCAAACCGCCCACTCCAGCCTCCCAAAACCTATGCCGCCCAGAGTGCGGCTGAAGGCTCTGACATGCCCCAATCCCCAGACGCATCTGAACCAAAACCTCCAACTGTCCAGCGCCCGCTCGTGCGCCCTGTGGCTCGTCCTCAGCCCGCAGCGGTGACTCCCCCACCGCCACCGCCCTGGGATCGGCGAGCAGGGAGCGGAGCCGGTCCACGTCGCCGTCCTGCCAGGACGCGGCGTCGTGAGGGTGGGTCCCCAGGGCGCACCAGACGTCCGGGTGACGGTGGCAGAGGGCCAGGAC
>CAXTDB010000514.1:0-2566 GCA_964242045.1 uncultured Leptolyngbya sp.
GCGGTTGATTTCATCCAAACCAGCAATCAAATACTCATCCATCGGTCCAGTACCGCCCGCGATCAAGCAGTAGGTGACCATGCGGAGGTAGTGACCGATGTCACGAGCGCACTTGGACTTACCGCGAGAATCAGCAGCGTACTGCGGTCCTTGCATTTGGGTGGTGTACGGGAACTTCTGGTAAACCGCGTTTGCAGCACCATCGATCAGCTTTTGTGCGTTTTGGGTCAGCGCACGAGCAGCTTCCAAACCAGCGATCGCTTGCTCAAAGCGACCGTTAGCGGCTTGTAATTCGGTGTTGCCCAAGAAACGTCCTTGAGTATCTGCGGCTGCGATCGCTTCAGTAATCGGGGTCTTCATGATTCAACTCTCTCCCTAAAGTTTGTCTTAACAAAGGTTTTAGTCGGAACCATCGGTGTGATGGTTAGACAGGAATGCAAAATGCACTAAGCAACAGCGGAAGCTGCACGATCAAAGTAGCTCGCCAATTCCGAAATCACAGCGCTGCAATCGCCTTTGACGATTCCAGGTGCGTTCGGATCGTTTGCAATGTTAATCGCGGTTTGCTTCATTTTTTGCACACCAGCAGCGGTTGAACCACCGGGTACACCGAGAGCTTGATAGGTTTCGCGTAAACCGTTGAGGCAACGATCGTCGAGAACGCTGGCATCACCCGCCATCAAAGCGTAGGTGACATAGCGCAAAATGATTTCCATGTCGCGCAGGCAAGCAGCCATCCGACGGTTGGTGTAAGCATTTCCACCGGGTTGAATCAGTTGGGGCTGCTCTTCAAACAAAGCACGAGCGGCATCGGTAACGATGCTAGAAGCATTCGTCGAAATGCGGTTGACCGCATCGATCCGCTTGTTACCTTCTTTGATCATGTTGTTCAGTGCGTCAAATTGACCGCCACTGAGGAATTCACCTTTGGCATCAGCCTGAGAGACAACCTTAGCGAATGCATCTAGCATGGATGATTTCTCCTAATTTCTGGGTTGAGATCGGTTTGGTTCAGAACTGGAAGGTGTTTCTGAGCCATTTGGAGGTTTGAATGCCCTGAAGAGGCTTTTAAACCCTACTGTCTAATCAGGTACGTTTCTCGCAAAACTCGATTTGTATCGAGCGATGACAAATGAGTTTTTGAAGAAATCTGAGAGAATGTCACATTTCTATGAGAAAGCGCGAATCCCAATCAGATAGTGTTTTAAGCGGGTTTGTTTTGTTGTTTTTCCCCTTCGATTTCCTTTTATACAATGCCCTAGCGCCCCAATTTGTTACAAGTTGTTAATTTGTATCACGCTCAACGAAATATTTGATGAAACTGTTGCTAGATCAAGGGTTGCGGGGGATCAAAGCTAAAAACTTTCTACAGTTTTAAGAAATTTTGGAGAATACTTATGTAGTTTTGTCAATTTAATAATTTCTTAAGATTTAGGAAATACGCGCGACGATTGATTTGTAGAACTTCTCATAGGTAAAAGCAAAACTGAATCTTGTAACGAATCATTGAGAAATTCAGCAGAAATAATATTTCGGTTTGTTAAGACGAGTTTGATTTGCGAAAGCGCAACGTTGCTTGGAGTCTTCCGGTCATCTCTACAATGTCGATGTATCCTGATTCATGGGCAGTTTTGCCAAGAAAAATTATTGTTTTGGAAGTAGTATTGTGCTTGACCTAAAGCTAATTCGTGAAAATCCTGACTTTGTGCAAACTCAGCTGAATCAGCGAGGCGGCAATTACGATATTGGTGCGATCGCGTCTCTTGATCAGCAGCGTCGGGAATTTGAGGTCGAGCGATCGCACCTCCAAGCTCGCGGTAACGAAATTGGCAAACTGGTCGGGCAGAAGATGAAGGCTGATCCAAAAAGTCCAGACGTTCAAGCGCTTCGAGATGAAGGGAATGCGCTTAAAGCAAAATTGAGCGAACTAGAGCCGCGAGAGAAACAAATTCGAGATCAGATTGAAACGCTGTTGTTGACGTTTCCCAATCTGCCGAGTGAAACGACTCCGATCGGCAAAGATGAAACTGAAAATGTTGAGGTGAAGCGGTGGGGCGATGAGTTTAAACCCTCGCTCGACGTTCTGCCCCATTATGAAATTGCCGAAAAGCTCGGAATCTTGAACACGGAACGGGCAACAAAGATTGCTCAGAGTCGCTTTGTGGTCTTAATGGGGGCAGGTGCAGCACTAGAACGGGCGTTGATTCAATTTATGTTGAATCAGCAGATTGCAGCGGGATATATTGAAGTGTTGCCTCCGGTGTTGATTAATTCTCGATCGATGACCGCAACCGGACAGCTACCCAAGTTTGCCGAAGAAAGCTTTAAGTGTTCCGAAGATGATTTATGGTTAGCTCCGACTGCCGAAGTTCCGGTGACAAATTTATATCGAGACGAAGTAATCTCAGCCGATCAGCTTCCAATTCATCACTGTGCTTATACGCCTTGTTTTCGCCGAGAGGCAGGAAGCTATGGCAGAGATACGCGCGGCTTAATTCGATTGCATCAGTTTAATAAAGTTGAGTTAGTGAAGCTGGTAAATCCTGAAACATCCGAGCAGGAACAT
>CAXTDB010000515.1:0-2566 GCA_964242045.1 uncultured Leptolyngbya sp.
ATGTTGTTTCTCCTGGTGGAAACGCATACGGCGAAGAAATGACCGCTACTTGCCTACGTGACTTAGACTACTACCTGCGCCTCGTAACCTACGGAATCGTCGCAGGCGATGTTACCCCGATCGAAGAAATCGGAATCGTCGGTGTGCGTGAAATGTACAACTCCTTGGGAACTCCGGTTCCTGCGGTTGCAGAAGGCATTCGCGCCATGAAGAACGTTGCTTCATCCTTGCTGTCGTCGGATGACGCTGGCGAAGCAGGCGCTTACTTCGACTATGTAATCGGTGCAATGCAGTAATTTCTGCTGTCGATCGATTTCCTCATTTGTTAAACTTAAGACCACGCGACTTACGGAACTTTAATCATGCAAGACGCAATTACCTCGGTAATCAACACTTCTGACGTTCAAGGTAAGTACCTTGACGGTTCAGCGCTCGAAAAGCTCAAAGGCTACTTCCAAACTGGCGAACTGCGCGTTCGTGCAGCTACGACAATCTCGGCAAACGCAGCAGCTATCGTGAAAGAAGCCGTTGCGAAGTCCTTGTTGTACTCGGACATCACCCGTCCCGGCGGTAATATGTACACAACTCGTCGTTATGCTGCTTGCATCCGCGACTTGGACTACTACCTCCGCTACTCCACCTATGCAATGCTAGCTGGAGATCCTTCGATCCTCGATGAGCGCGTTCTCAACGGATTGAAAGAAACCTACAACAGCTTGGGTGTACCCATTGCCGCAACCGTTCAATCGATTCAAGCTATGAAAGAAGTCACGGCTGGATTGGTTGGCTCTGATGCTGGCAAAGAAATGGGCGTTTACTTCGACTACATTAGCTCTGGTTTGAGCTAAGAGTAAGATGAAGGATGCAAGGATGAAGTAATTCTTCGTGCTGTGCGTTCTTTAGCTTTCTCGACTGGTTTGGAAGTCTGGAGTGAGTATTAAGTTGTTGAGGCACATCTTTGCTTCTACGATTTAATGTTGACTCTCGGCTTCCAACCTTTTAAACAGAGGTTTGTTTAAACCATGCTGCATTTGAGCGATCGTATTTTTAGATTTGTTAAGCCGCTATCATTTAGCTGAATCTGAAGCGATCAACCCCTTTTGAAATTTTTCTAAACTCGTTTCCCCCGCAAGGCACTTCAATCCTTGCGTTTTGCCTTCCTTCATCCTTTAGGAGAGAGACCCATGAGAATGTTCAAGATCACGGCTTGTGTGCCGAGCCAAACTCGGATTCGGACACAACGCGAACTGCAAAATACTTTCTTTACGAAGCTAGTTCCTTACGAGAACTGGTTCAAAGAACAGCAACGCATCCAGAAAATGGGTGGAAGAATTGTGAAGGTAGAACTAGCTACGGGTAAACAGGGCATGAACACAGGTCTGGCGTAAGCAAGTTCTGAATTGCTAACTCTGAGCATTAGTGGGAGGTTTTCGACCTCCTTTTTTATTGCAATGAATCTGACAGCGCAAGTTTTTGCGATGCTTCTGCTTCTAGTCGAGCTAAAGTTGTTGCGGCTTCTGCTAGATAAAGCGCGATCGTCGCTCTCAGGGCTGGATTGGTTTCTCGCTGCAATTCTTCGCAGTGGAATAGCACTCGAATGCGATACGCTTCGATCAAGTGATGCGATAGCGCATAGCGTTGGGGTTCAGACATCTAATCGCCTCTCTAGTATTTCTACTCTCAAAAGTTGCCGTTCATCTTCTTACGTAAATCTGGCAATTATTCTGCGTGGAGAGCAGCCCTTGTAGATGTTCAATCTACTCTACCTGAGCCGCTGCGCCCTTATCTTTTTGATATGGTTAGCTTAGCGACTAATAGAGGACTGAATAAATGAATCCTCTGGAAAGGCGAGTTCTCTTTCTTAACGAATATGAAGCGGATTGTTTTGATTGCGGGATTTGAGTCGTTTAATGCGGGGCTGTATCGGCAGGCGGCGGATTTGGGTCAGAAGCGGTGTCCGGAGTTAAATGTTCGGGTGTTTAGCGATCGCGATCTCACCGCAAATCCCGCTGAAGTCGAAGCGGCTCTGAAACAAGCAGATGTGTTCTTCGCCAGTTTGCTGTTTGACTATGATCAAGTGCTTTGGCTGAGAGAGCGAGTTCAATCGATTTCGATTCGTTTGGTGTTTGAATCGGCTTTGGAATTGATGAGTTTGACGCAGATCGGGAAATTTGCGATCGGTGATAAACCGAAGGGAATGCCTAAACCCGTAAAATTCATTCTCGATAAATTTAGCAACGGGCGCGAAGAAGATAAGCTCGCAGGATACATTAGCTTTCTGAAAACGGGACCGAAATTGTTGAAGTTTGTGCCCGTGCAGAAGGTGCAAGATCTGCGGAACTGGTTGATTATTTATGGGTATTGGAATGCGGGCGGAACAGAGAATGTCGCGGCTCTATTTTGTACGATCGCTCAAAAG
This sequence comes from uncultured Leptolyngbya sp., assembly GCA_964242045.1. Taxonomy (GTDB): domain Bacteria; phylum Cyanobacteriota; class Cyanobacteriia; order Leptolyngbyales; family Leptolyngbyaceae; genus Leptolyngbya. The sequence continues at coordinate 2,420 of CAXTDB010000515.1, forward strand.
TATCTAGGTTTATCGGTTGGCGAAATTGCAGCACCGATCGAGACTCCGAACATCGGTCTTCTACACCCTGATTATTCTGGTTATTTTGAGTCACCGAAGCAATATCTAGAGTGGTATCACCAGCGTTTTAATTCTGATCGTCCGACT
>CAXTDB010000516.1:0-2528 GCA_964242045.1 uncultured Leptolyngbya sp.
GGATACTGAATTGCTCTTAAGCGTTCTGTTGCGTATCTCGCTTGGCGATTGCGTTCTGAACCCCGGCGGAATTGTTCGATCGCATACTCCTCCGCTGCGAATGCTCTAACCAACCTCACGCCGCTCAGCATCTCAATTAGCAATGCGGACAGATCAGAAATCCGGCTCTGGCTGCGATACGACAATTTCCGCATCTTTTCGCCGAACCAAGCGGTCAAAAATGCTAACAACGGAGCAATAATCAGCGTCGATAACGTCAGTTGCCAGTTGTAATACAGCATCGTACCGAGTGTAACCACCAGCTTCATCGCATTAGGAACAAACTGGCTAAACAGCTTCTGAATCACTTCGCCGATGCGATCGACATCCTCGGTTAATCGATACGATAAATCCCCGGTTTGCACCGTTTCAAAATACGCCAGACTCAATCGCTGAATATGAGCAAACGTGCGGTTTCTCAATTCCATCGCGATCGACAATGCCGCTTTTGCAATCAGCGTTTCCTGTCCGTACTGCGCTAATTTTTGCGCGCCCCAAATCAGAATCACATAGCCCGCTGTTTCTGCGATCGCGGCAATTCGTCCTTCGCCGATAAACCGCGCCATTTTTTCAGATAAAAATGCAAGAGCGGGCCATGTCACCGCAAACACTACCGCACACATCAGGGCATAAACGATCGTGCGCCACTGAGGACGAAGGTAAGGTAAAAGCTGCCAGTAGTTAGAACGCTGTTTCAAGGTCGGTTGGACTTATGTTCCTGGTAGATGTGAAAAACAGAAGGCAAGAGCGAAACCACAATAATGAACAGAATAATCGGCAACAGATATTTATCCACGTCTGGAATGAGCGTTCCGAGAGAATATCCCAACAGCGTTACGCCAAACGTCCAAATCAATCCCCCCATCACATTAAACGAAATAAACGTCCGATAGTTCATCGCCGCAATTCCGGCAACGATCGGGGCAAACGTTCGCACGATCGGCACAAACCGCGCCAGGACGATCGCTTTTCGTCCGTGTTTGTCATAAAACCGCTGAGCCGACACAATATGTTTTTTGTGAAACAGCCAGGAGTCTTCTTTCTGGAAGAGTTTTCGCCCGAATCTGTTCCCCGTCCAGTAGCCCACACTATCCCCTAATACGGCGGCAACAAAGCAGCCAAGCGCCAAAATCGGCAAATTTAAAATGTGAGCCGAAGCCAGAAACCCGGCTGTAAACAGCAAACTATCACCGGGTAGGAAAAATCCGATCAATAAACCCGATTCTGCAAATACGATCGCCCAAATCACTAAATGACCCACAACAGGTCCGACCTGCTTAATCCACTCGCCTAAATGTGCCGCATCAAAATTCATGCCATTCTTTGGGTAAAGGTCTCTTGTTAATTCGTCAGTATTGACGTTCAATCCTGATATCCCAGTTAAATATTATGAATTCTTTCTGCGTCGTACCAACCACACGATCAACGCCACCAGCAAAATCCCTAAAACAATCTTAGAAACGGGCGCGAGGTATTCATCCACCAATTCATAATTTGCCCCTAGCGCATATCCCGCATACGTCAAGGCGATCGTCCAAAGCGTCGTCCCGATCGTTGAATATACCAAAAACGGCATCAATCGCATTCCACTCAGTCCCGCAGGCAGCGAAATTAGCGTCCGAATTCCCGGAACCAGCCGCCCGATTAGCACTGCCTTTGTTCCATGCCGATAAAACCAGCGATTCACTTTATCGATATCATTGCCCGACACGCCAATCCATTTGCCATATCGATCGGCAAGTTCGCTCACTCGTTTCTCGCCCACCCAAAGTCCCGCATAATACCAAAGCAGCGTCCCCAAAATCGTCCCAATTACGCCTGCAAGCACCGCATACTGAAAATTCATCTTACCTTGTGCCACCGTAAATCCTGCTAGCGGCATGATCAACTCCGAAGGAATCGGCGGAAACAAGTTTTCCATGAACATCAGAAACCCGATTCCTACATAGCCGAGGGAATTCATTGTGCTAGTAATCCATTCGACCAGTGCTGCACTCATACGTGACTTCCTTGTGTTGCGGTGGACGCGATTGATTCTACGATCGCTCAGACTGATTTTATGAACTTTTATGAAACTTTTACGAGCCAGTTCACTTCAATCCGTGAAATCTTCACCACAAATCGCGATCGCGCAGTCATTAACACTCAGAAAAAGCGGATCCTATTGGACTCGAACCAATGACCGACCGCTTAGAAGGCGGTTGCTCTATCCACTGAGCTAAGGATCCAATACAGACATTTACCAATATAACGGTGTCAGGCAAATTTAGAGCAACCAAAATTAGCCCGCAGTTTGCCGCTGCTAGCTTGGTACTCTGCTCATTTTTATCAAGTGTATGTAAAGTAAAGCCTCTAAACGGGGAATTCAAGAGAGTGGATAATCCCGATCGGGTAATCCCTCGTGAGAATGGCATTGTCGTGCTGTTCTCACTTTAGAAGTGTCAATTGACACTATCACAGGCATAATGGCGAACATTGCTCCGCCCCTA
>CAXTDB010000517.1:0-2521 GCA_964242045.1 uncultured Leptolyngbya sp.
TTAACTTGCGGAATGGCACAACTCTTGAGATCGTCCATGCACAGCGAGGCAGCATGAGAGAGTTGATTTAGTGCAGCGGCTAGCTGATTTCTGACAACACTGAGATCGGTTGTTGGTGTTTCAAACTGACCGGGATTGGTCAAGATGTAATCAATGTCATTCAGCCTGGTGAACAAGGGACTGCGAAAGTCCGAAATATTTTTCAGAACTTCCTTCGCGTTCAAAAGGTCGATCGTATTTGGTGGAGCAGGCAAGTTTAGGGCTTTATAGTCTTGCAGAAACACGAGGTAGGGAGAGGAAACCTCTGCTACTTCGGCTGCAAAATTCTTGGCTTTGGTAATGACATCATTAACATCTGTTGGGGCAGTTGAGTTTTTACCGCCTCGTTGAAAAGAATAGATGTGTAAAGTACGATCCTGAGTCAGTTGCTTCATTGTTGATGCAAATTGAACTGCCACATCAAAACTAGCAAGCCCAAAGCCGCCACCTGCTTCTAGTTTATCGGAGATGCGTTGCTGATCGTCTTGGTCTTTTGTCGTGATCTGTAGAACCGCAAAATACTCACCTCCGGTTTGAATTCCTTTGACGTACAAATCACCAAATTCCTCGCGAAACCGATCAGTTTTTCCATTTGCAAGAAGATCGACACCTGCCGGAGTGAGCTGCTCATTGTCGATTTGCTGAAAGGCATTTTTCACGTTTACATGTACCAACAAAAACAGCGAATAAGTATGCAGATGGCAGCTTTGGGCAAAGTCAAATTTATTAGAACCGCTAAACAAACCGTATGAGCCTGAAGCGTCAACAGATAAGCCAAGCGAGGTATAAAGATCTTGAACGGATTCAAGTTTCTCCAACCGAAATTCTGTCGTTTGCCCTCCAGTGCCAACGAATTTGGGTGGACTTCCTGTAACGGCAATATTCCGAATTGCACCGCTAACATCATTAATCCCAGAGCCGTAATCCATTCCATTTGCAAAATCTTTGGATGCCATGTTAATTTTTCTCCTAAATGAAGTGAAGTGTCTACGAGAAATTCAACTTCGATTGGAAGTCAAGCGATCGAGCAATTACGAGGCTCAATAACTTGTTGCTGCTTTTTGTCGAATGAAGTGAGTTAGAGCAGTTTTAAGCGGGCTAATCTAGTTCTTAATTGATGAAGCATTCCCCTTACAGGTGAAAATGGCAGAGCTTACTTCTCAAGGGATGAAATCAATTTCCTAGAACTATCTTCGAGCGTTTTCGATGATTGAATCGGTGCATCAGACAACAGACAAGTTGTTTTGCTATCTCGCGTTTAGCGCCGCCAATATCAATTAAGCCAAATTGAATCACGATCGACAATACGTCGATCGGCTACACAACGATTAAGATTTAGAAACAAAACTATATACACAGGCGAGCCACTTTGCATACTGAAAATAAACTCCTGCCTCCGGAGGAAAAGCATGCAGACCCTGACTCAAAGCGATTTGAATCGTGTTCTTGCCTTTGTGGAGAAACTTCGCTCTCCGTGTAGCCTTGAGGATTTGCCGACGCGAGTTCTCTCGAACATCGAAACAGTGATTTCTTCAGAAATTGCTTTCTACAGTTCTCTCAATTTAGAAACTCAGAGACTCGTATCCAGTCGAACATTTCCCAACATAGACATGGCTGAGATCGAACGGATCAAACGAATAGCCCAGCAACACTTCTATACACATCCTCTCTTAGAGAATTTCGCAAAAACAGGGGATGGAACTGCCTATAAAATTTCAGATTTTATCAGTCCCAGCCAACTCTATCGCTTAGAAGGGGTTTATGAGCAGTTTTTGCGTCCTCTGGAAGCAGAGGAGCAGCTAGCAGTTGTTCTTCCGATTGCTAAAAATAACGCAGTTGAAAGGCAACTGCACCGCGTCAAAGAAATTAACTGTGTAGCAATTTGTCGAAGCCAAAGAAATTTTAGTGAGCGAGATCGCCTCGTCCTCAACCTACTGCGCCCTCACATTTTGCAGGCATATCAAAATGCGAGAGCCTTCACTCAGATGCAGCAGGAACTGACACAGCTCAACCAAGCGATGAATCAACTGGGCGCAATTATTGTGACGATGAATGGGCAAGTCCAGCTTATGACTCACCGAGCCTCACAGTTACTCACTCAGTACTTTCAGCCTTTCTTTTCAAGGAATCTACCCGAAGACTTGCAGCGCTGGGTGAATTATCAGATTTCCCTACTCGCTCAAAGCAGTGAGATTTATCCTCCCTCCCTTCCCTTGCGATTAGAGCAGGAAGGAAAACAGTTAGTCATCCGCTTCGTCTGCGATCATCCTCAAAATCAGTATTTGTTACTCTTAGAAGAGCAGCGCATCCACTCCCTTTCCGTTGAACTATTAGAGCTATTGGGACTGACCCGACGAGAAGCAGAAATTTTATTCTGGGTGGTTAAAGACAAAAGTAATGCTGAGATTGCGATGCTTCTAAGTTGTAGTGACGGCACAGTGAAGAAACATTTGGAACGCATTTATAAAAAGCTTGATGTGCA
>CAXTDB010000518.1:0-2496 GCA_964242045.1 uncultured Leptolyngbya sp.
TGAACAAGCTGTGTGCAGATGACCGAACCCAAGTTGCGGTTCGAGCATTAAGAACGGGTTTGATTCAGTAGAAGTTCGGGCTGCATCATAAATAAATTGATTAGCAAGGCAGACCAAAGCAATCCAAGGTGCTTGGTCTGTTTCGCTTTGAATTCATTCAATGCAAGCTAAGCCGTTAATGCTTCAATGCGAGACAGCAATTGCGTAAAGTCGATCGGCTTTTGAATATAGCCATTTGCGCCTGCATCTAAGCCGGGCTGAACTTGTACTTTATCGTGAGCTGAAATTAATAAGATCGGCAAAGTATTGTTGCTCGATCGAATTTCTTGGGTCACCTCTAGCCCGTTCATTCCAGGCATCATGACATCTAGCAGGACTAAGTCAGGCAAAGATTGCTGGAGTCGGTTCAATGCGGTGCTACCGCTATCCGCAACTTCAACCTCAAATCCTTCAGCTTCTAGAAAAATCTGTAACAACAGTAAGTTGTCTGCTGTATCGTCTACTGCCAGTATCCGCCGCCCCTTTCGCTCTAACACGACTCTAACCCTTTCTCTAAAGTGAATAATAGTTGGTTCCAGAATTGTAATCCTGATTACTTTATAGTTACTTTTCTTCACTCAAAAGCAGTCATACCACAGAGAGATCTTGATGCAATGCCCGGTGCTGATTCTGGTCTATTTCTTGAGAGGCTTATCGATCGACAAGAGATTCTCTACGCTTATGGGTGTTCTGATTCACAACAGGGAAATAACCTATGACAACTAGTATTGAACAACCCAAGAGCAAAAACGGTGCACTCTGGTCAGGCGTTTTATTGATTGCATTAGGACTTGGTGCGGCACTTGCACCAGTATTCTCGACTTTAGTGAGTGAAACTTGGATTGCGTTGATTATCTTATCTGCGGGTTTCACTAAGCTTGTATATGCGGTACAAACCCGCGAACAAGGCGGCTTTCTTTGGAAGATTTTATTGAGTGCTTTATATATTGGAACCGGGGTTATGCTGTTAGTCGCTCCTTTAACTGGGGTTCTAACATTGACATTATTGTTGGGTAGCTTCTTGCTTGCAGAAGGTGGATTCGAGCTTGTTTTAGCATTCCGACTGCGTGAGCAAAAAAACAATTGGCTCTGGTTGTTGGGAAATGCGATCGTGACGGCAGGATTGGGGGCATACATTTGGTTCCAATATCCTTTCAATGCGCCCTGGCTACTTGGAACGTTGGTCGGTGCAAGCATCTTCGCCAGCGGTTTGTCGCGCGTCATGTTCTCCTTGAATTCTCAAGCTCAAATCCAAGCTGACAGCGGAAGTTCGGCGACTTCTGCTTAAATTCCGTATAGCTTTGGTATTGAAATCGCTTTAAATGTTGAAACCATCGATTCTTAAGAGTCGATGGTTTCGCGTTTGTGCAATCAGAAGATAGGTGAGAAATCGCACAAAAACTTTCATACTTTTGAAGGAACTGAATCAGACAAAATCACTTATATTATTGTTTGAACTCAAATAATCAATGTAAGAAGCTTATGACAAAGGTATCGATCGTCTACTTCTCTGGTGCGGGTCACACGCACTTGATGGCAGAGGCAGTAGCAGCGGGAGTCAGCCAAGTTGAAGGCGCAACGCCAGAACTAATTAGAATTACAGGCGAGAGCATTGTAGAAGGGCGGTGGAAAGATCATGGCGTGTTGGAGAAACTGAATCAGTCTGATGCGATCGTCTTCGGTTCTCCAACTTATATGGGGGGCGTTGCGGCTCAGTTCAAAGCATTTGTCGATGCTGCAAGTTCAATCTGGTTTGTGCAAGGTTGGAAAGATAAGATCGCAGGCGGCTTCACCCACTCAGGAAGTTTGAGCGGTGATAAACAAGGAACACTGCTTTATTTATCGATTAATGCAGCCCAGCACAGCATGATTTGGGTAGGAGTCGCTGATCCAAACGATGGTGTGCTCAATCGCATTGGCTCATATCTAGGAGTCATGGGTCAAACAACTCCCGATATGAGTGGCGCATCTGCCACGATCGATCCAGGCGACCAAAAAACGGCAGAGAATTACGGGGAAAGAATTGCGATCGTGGCTCAACGTTGGAAAAAGGCTTAACTTTAAGTTTTGTTAAGTGTAAGCTAGATCAAAGCAGAAATCCCCCAGCCGAAGCCGAGGGATCTCTTTCAATCAAAGGTGATGTTGTGGGGCGTTGCTTTAGGAGTAACCCCCACATTTTTGCTAGCCGTTGATCGCAGGAGCTTGTACTGCAACAGGCGCTTGATCGCCAGCAGCCAAGTCGAGCGGGAAGTTGTGAGCATTACGCTCGTGCATCACTTCCATCCCCAAGTTCGCTCGGTTGATCATGTCAGACCATGTATTCACCACGCGACCTTGAGAATCTAAAATCGACTGGTTGAAGTTGAACCCGTTCAGGTTAAATGCCATCGTGGACACACCCAATGCGGTGAACCAGATACAAACGACGGGCCATGCACCCAAGAAGAAGTGCAAGGC
>CAXTDB010000519.1:0-2482 GCA_964242045.1 uncultured Leptolyngbya sp.
GTCCGGTTGACGGGCACAATTTAGAGGAACTGATTGCCACCTTTAAAGAAGCGCACAAACATCCCGGTCCGGTTCTTGTTCATGTTGCGACCGTAAAAGGAAAAGGATATGCGATCGCTGAGCAAGATCAAGTCGGCTACCATGCCCAAACTCCGTTTAACCTTGCGACCGGAAAAGCAGTTCCCTCCACGAAACCCAAGCCTCCGAGCTACTCCAAAGTATTTGGAGAAACCTTGAGCAAACTGGCAGAAAACAATCCCCGCATTATCGGGATTACAGCAGCAATGGCGACCGGAACCGGACTTGATATCTTCCAAAAACGAGTTCCGAAACAATATATTGATGTCGGTATCGCAGAACAGCATGCAGTCACATTAGCCGCTGGACTCGCGTGTGAAGGAATGCGCCCGGTTGCAACCATCTACTCCACGTTCCTACAACGCGCCTACGATCAAATCGTTCACGATGTCTGCATCCAGAATCTTCCTGTATTCTTCTGCATGGATCGCGCGGGCATTGTTGGCTCTGACGGACCGACTCACCAAGGGATGTACGATATTTCCTATCTACGATCGATCCCCAACATGGTGCTGATGGCTCCCAAAGATGAAGCCGAACTTCAGCGGATGCTCGTCACAGGCATCAATCACACCTCCAGTCCAATCTCTATGCGCTACCCACGCGGCAATGGCTATGGTGTTCCCCTCATGGAAGAAGGCTGGGAAGAATTACCGATCGGCAAAGGCGAAATTCTCCGACAAGGCGATGACCTTCTAATGATTGGCTACGGTTCGATGGTTTATCCTGCAATGCAAACTGCTGAAATTCTCAGCGAACACGGCATTGAGGCTACTGTGATCAATGCCCGATTTGCGAAGCCACTGGATGAAGAACTCATTCTTCCCTTGGCTCAGAAAATTGGTCGAGTGGTCACGCTTGAAGAAGGGTGTCTACCGGGTGGATTTGGAAGTGCGATCGTTGAATCATTAATGGATGCCGAAGTGATTGTTCCAGTCACTCGTATTGGTGTGCCTGATATTCTGGTCGATCACGCGACTCCCGATGAATCGAAAGCGGAATTAGGATTGACTCCTCCACAAATGGCGGATCGAATTCTAAAAACGTTTGCGAAACAACCGAGTGCGATCGCAGCGCTGTAAATAATCAAAAGAGGTTCTTGATTAATCAGATCGAGAACCTTTTTTCTTCGAGATCCTCGATCGTCAACTTCTAAGCTTGATATACAAAACTTTGCCGACAGGATTGCTTTCGCTGGTTACCTCTTGAACTTCAAACAAGCCAATATCCCGAATCAGCGATCCAAGCTTGCTGTACTCATAATTTCTCGAATCAAAAGACGGCGAAATTTTACTAATCTGTGAGCCAAACGCTCCTAAATTGGCTAATCCGTCTTCTCCTGAGGAAGCTTCATAAGCTCGCTTCAGTAAATTAATCAATTTCTTGTTCTGCTGCAATTTGGCAGCTTTAGAGACAGTTTTATCGCTTTCCTCTTGCTTATTCGTCTCTTGCTCTTTCTTTGAACGCCCATTCTTTGCTGAGGTCTGAACCAACTCTTCTCCGCTGCTAGATTTCTTCCCAGACGTTGTTCCAGAGTCCTCCCCGCCTAAAGTCTCAGTGTATGTGAACTTATCGCAAGCCTTCTGAAAGGGTGTAGGTGTTTGCTTTCGTCCGAATCCATATACGAACAATCCAGATTCTTTTAATCGACAAGCCAGCCTCGTGAAATCGCTATCGCTGGACACCAAGCAAAATCCATCAAAGTTGCCTGTATACAACAAATCCATTGCATCAATTCCATTGCATCAATAATCAGAGCACTATCTGTTGCATTTTTGCCAGATGTATGACTGTACTGCTGAATCGGCTGAATTGCATAGATGTGGAGTTTTTCCTTCCAGCCTTTCAACTGACTCTGTGTCCAGTCGCCATATATTCGTTTCACATTAGCCGTTCCATACTTAGCGACTTCTTCCAACAACGGCTCAATCAAACTTGCGCTTGCATTATCTGCATCGATTAGAACCGCGAGTCGCTCGTCTCTCAGTTTTCGCTCTCCCACAGACTCATCTCCACGCCGGTTGAAACAAGAATTCCCAAAATTCAAGGTCAATCGATCGCGTCTAGGAAAACTCTAAAGCCTAAAACCTAGTTGCAGCCGTCGATCCAGGAGGAATTGAGAAAAGATCAAAAATCTAGTTGACATCTTCTAATTGTCCTTGCTATATTATCAAAGCGCGGGAGAGAGATGAAGCCAAGCGAAAGCGGTTCACTCCTCGACTGCGAGAACTGAACCATAACAACAGAATAGTTTAGAAGCCAGAGAAAGGAAAGCCTTCGTCAAGAAAATGTCTCTGATTATAGAGACCGGAAGGAAAACCGGATAAATTACTAGAGCTACAAGCATCTTCAACATGGAGAGTTTGATCCTGGCTCAGGATGAACGCTGGCGGTATGCTTAACA
>CAXTDB010000520.1:0-2481 GCA_964242045.1 uncultured Leptolyngbya sp.
GGCGATACTGTTGTCGCAGCGTTAACACTGGGATTAATCGCAGGAGCAACCGTTTGGGAGGCAGTGATTTTGGGAAATTTAGCGGCGAGTATTGTGGTGAGACGATTCGGAACGACAACGACAACTGCAACAGAAATGAAAACGGCATTGGAAACGCTACTTGAGCGATCGGAACAACCGTTAAACGTGACGAATGAACAGCCTGCCGTTGCAAGTTGAAGCAAGTTGGTTTAACTCGATCGATGTCGTCCAAAAAAGTTCCAAACCTCACGACTGGCATCGATCAGCGAATTTGCACCACCGCCGCCTCTAGGAAACACATGACCCGCACCTTTGAGCGTCACAAGTTCAACTTCTGAGTTATTTTTGCAGCTGGTGTATTGGTCAATTTGCACACGCGGATTGAGCGATCGTACTTGTGGAGGTTTTGGACATTGATTGCGCTGTCGCCAAAAATTAATTGAAGATGGAACCGATAAAATCTGACCGTAAGGAAGCGATCCGCCACTCCAAGGAACTTTACGATCGTCGGTTCCATTCATCATCAGCATTGAAACGGGGCGATTTGATCGACATTGAGACTGTAAGCCGTCTGGCAGCGTTGCAACAATAGAAGCAAAAGCGGCAATTTGACTAGAAGATTCGCAAGCAAGACGCTGAACGAGAAAGCCGCCGTTTGAGATACCCGTTGCGTAAATGCGACGAGAATCGATTTTATAACGCTGTTGAAACTGCTGAATGAGTGAGTTTGTGAATGCGACATCTTCACTACCGCCAACATTCCAGCGACGATCTAAACCATCGGGATAAACCACGATAAAATTTTCGCGATCGGCAATTTGATTAAATCCACTCGATTTTGCTAAGTCCTTCCCTTGAGAACCATAGCCGTGAAATACGAGAACTAATGGAACAGGTTGAGTCGGTTGGCGATTGTTAGGAAGATGCGTGACATAAGTGCGGGCGGGTTCTTGAGGAGTGCGCGATCGAGGCGCGGAAGAGGCGGCATTGCAAGCCGTAGTTGAAACCAATAGTACGATCGAAATCTGTTTGGCAAGCCGACGCATCAATCTCATTCTTAGTATCACTTTTGCTTAGGTAAAGGTTGAACTTTAAGGTCTGGGTTTTGGTTTTGATGATGATCAAATATCTCATCATCGATCGTGCCGCGCACCGAGAAAGACTGCTGCGGAATGCCGATCGAGATTCCTTCTGCATCCAGCGCTTGCTTTAATCGTTTCCGAAACTCGCGCGCGACGTGCCACTGCTCTAGAGGTTGAGTTTTGATCCAAATCCGCAATGTCACACCCTCGTAACTTAGATTTTCAACCCCTAAAACTTGCGGCGCTTCTAGGATTTTGGTTTCCCAATCTGGATCATGGGTGATTGCAGTCCCAACTTTTTCGATCAGATGAATCGTTCGATCGACATCTGAATCGTAGGCGATCGCGATCTCCAGATCAACCCGTGACCAGTCTTTAGAAAGATTCTCGACAATGGCGATCGCGCTGTTCGGAATCGTGATTAATCGCCCTTCAGAATTCCGAATCTGCGTAATTCTTAAACTAATTGATTCAACCAATCCGCTCATCGTTCCAACTTGGATCACGTCTCCAACTGCGTACTGATCTTCTAATAGAATCAGAAATCCGTTGATTACATCTTTGATTAAGTTTTGAGAGGCTAGCGAGATACCAATCCCGATAATTCCAGCACCTGCTAGTAATGGCAGAACTTGAATTCCGATGATTGACAAAATTGTAATTAAACTAATGCTAAACCAACCGAGTGTAGACAAACCTTTTACAACGCGGGAAAATGTAGAGACGCGCAGCGCGATTCGTTGAGAAACATCAGGAGCAGATTGCTGCGAGATATCCAGCGCACCGAAAATACGATCGATGAGCAAATCGCTAAATCGAATGATTAGATAAGTCAGCACAATAATTCCTAGAACCTTCAGCGGTGTTGAAAGCACAAACGGTTGGAGCGATCGCGTTTGTGCAAACAATCCCAAAATAATGAATCCACCTGCTGCCCAGATAATCAACTGAACAAGCTGAAGAAATCGCCGCTGAACGTCTTTCATCGTTCTTTGCTGACGATTGGCTAACTGTTGTTTCACCATTAACTGAGTGCGAGAACTCGCCATTTCGGGCGAGTTCGGCGGTAGTTCTGACAGATTTGGGGCTTCAGCTTGAACCCGCTTCTGCTGTTTTCGCAGATAACCTTGCAGGCGAGACACGAGCCAACTCAGAACAAACATGCCTGCGATAATCGCGATCGCTTTTCCAAGCTGCTGTGTGACAAACTCCGGTCGTCGTTCGCGTCTTGCTTCGATCAACGCATCTCGAATCACCTGTGTCAGAGTTTGAGCATACGCAGCAGGTTCTTGTCCTTGCAGTTGAGCATCAAGCGTTGTCACAGTCATCAAATACTGACGATCGACCGTAATTACTGGGAGGTTGCTGCTGGAATCGA
>CAXTDB010000521.1:0-2476 GCA_964242045.1 uncultured Leptolyngbya sp.
TCTGAGCGGGTGGAACATAGCCAATGCGATCGAGATGTAAGACTTCTGCTTTTGCAACTTCTAATCGATGTTCTCCATTGATCAAAATTCGTGCATCACACGGTAAGAATCCAAGTGCCTGCGCTTCTGCGGCACTGGTAGACACTTTAGCGGTCGCGATCGTTTCAAACGCAGTTCTCAAAAACGGTAGAACATGGCTTGAAGTTTCTGTCGCTGATCGTTCTGCGGCTCGGCTCACCATTCGCATCAGTCCCCCTGCACCCGGAATCAAGCCCACTCCAACTTCGACCAGTCCGATATAAGTTTCAGCCGCCACAACCACGTTCGGACAAGCCATCACTAACTCACAGCCACCTCCCAACACGCGCCCCTGAATTGCTGCAACGATCGGTTTTGAGAAATAGTGAATTTGCTGAAGTAATGCTTGAAACTCTGAGATTAAAGTGTCGATCGCGCTCCAGTTTCCAGACTGTGCAATCATTGCCATTTCTGCCAGATTTGCCCCACCTGAGAAATGCTCGCTATTGTTTCCGATCACTAATCCTTTGTAATCAGTCGTTTCTAGAATCGATAGTGCTGCTGCAAATCCTTCTAACACCTTATTGCTCAAAGTATTTCCTTTCGAGCGAAATTCGTACAGCAGCACTCGATCGCCCATGTCTAACAAAGCCGCTTCCGCATTCTGCCAAACGGGTTGTTTCTTCTCAATCACGACAGTTGGATAAAAAGGTTGTTTGACCCAATCAGGCACAGGCATTTGTGCAGCTTGCATCTCTGCTAACACCGTTTCAAAGCCGAGCAAATCCCAAAGTTCAAACAGCCCAATTTCCCAACCAAATCCCCAGCGCATTGCTCGATCGACTTCATAAGGATCATCAGCGATCTCAGGAATTCGATGTGCGCCATAGTTCAGCATCTCTAATGTGGTTTGCCGAAAGAAGTCTCCAGCGCGTCCTGGACTGGTGTAAAGCGTGCGGATACGATCGTGCAAAGGCAGCATTGTGATCTGATTCAATTCACCCAAATTCAAAGGCTGAGCGGCTTCATAAGCAAACGTCTTTGGATTGATTGATAAAATCTGTCCCTGCTGCTTTTTATAAAATCCCTGTCCACTTTTCGCACCTAATGTCCCAGTTGCAACCATTTTTCGCAACACATCTGGCACTCGGAAAATCTCGCGACGTTCATCATTCAGTGCAGCTTGGTAGAGATGATCAGCAACTGCGACTAAGGTATCTAGCCCGACTAAATCTGCTGTCCGAAACGTGGCTGATTTAGGTCTACCGATCAAGGTTCCGGTTAATGTATCAATTTCTTCGATCGAGTAACCTTGCTCAGTCCAAGCCTTCAAACCTAATAAAGTTGCAAAGATGCCGATCCGATTTGCGATAAAATTCGGTGTATCTTTGGCAATGACTACCCCTTTTCCTAAGTACAATTCGCTAAACCATTTCATGCGATCGAGAACTGCCGTATCTGTGTCTTGAGTTGGAATCAGTTCCAGCAATTTTAGATAGCGCGGCGGGTTAAAAAAGTGAGTTCCTAAAAATCGTTTGCGAAATGCTTCTGAACGCCCTTTAGCAATCCAGCGAATCGGCAATCCACTGGTATTGGTCGAAACGATCGTTTCAGGCTGAATCACTGATTCTAAGCGTTCCATTAACTGTTGTTTGATCTGTAGATCCTCGACCACAGCTTCAATAATCCAATCGACGGAGCCAAGTCGATCGAAATGCTCGTCAAAGTTACCCAGTGTAATTTGTCTTGCAGTTTTCTCAGTAAATAGAATCGGCGGCGATAGTTTCAGTGCTTTCTTAAACGCGCCTTCAACTAAATCATTCTTTGATCCAGCCGGAGCAGCAATGTCCAAAAGATGAACAGATAACCCAACATTTGCCAGATGTGCTGCAATCTGACTCCCCATCACACCTGCGCCTAATACTGCGACTGTTCGGAATGGTTGAAACATGAGGTATCCTCCCTACTATGAGGTTGTAAATCGAGGATTGAGCGATCGAGCAAAGGTTGGACAAGCTTCAACAGGAAGGATTGGACAGTCCAACTCTTGAAGATCGAAGTCTGAAGCGTCTTGAGTCTTATCTTCACTGTACAACAACCAAATTGCTTCGGTCAGTTCATTAAAGTTGATGACTAGTCGGAACCGCTTTATTGCTGCCCAATATGGCTGATGACAGTTCGCTTCATCCACAATTGATTGATACAATCGCTGCACACAAGGATGCTTTAGTAATGTGGCTTGATCGCCCGCGACTATCAAATTTTGCAAAGCTTCAAGGTTTGGAACAATCAGCGCTCCACACACCTTTTGTCCCGCTCCAACCACGATCGCATCATTCACAAGCGACGATCGCTTCAATCGAGCCTCGGTCACACGCGGTGCAATATACTTGCCATTTGCCAACTTAAACAGTGCTTTTTTCTGTCCAGTCACCTGCAAAAATCCATCGGCTGTCAA
>CAXTDB010000522.1:0-2456 GCA_964242045.1 uncultured Leptolyngbya sp.
GAAGAAGCGATCGCGAGTTACGACCAAGCGCTCCACTACAAACCGGACGATCACAAAGTTTGGAACAATCGCGGCAATGCACTCAGCGATCTCAATCGATACGAAGAAGCGATCGTGAGTTACGACAAATCTCTAGAATTTTTGCCAAATGATGCAAGTGCTTTCTACAACAAATCTTGCTGCTATGGATTGCAAGGAAAAGTAGACGAAGCAATCAAACAACTCAAGCAAGCGATCAATCTCAATCCTAAATATCGTGAAATGGCAAGAACTGATTCTGATTTTGATAGCATTCGCAACAACGATCGCTTTCAAGCCCTACTCAACGAGCAACAAAATGAATGAGAGATCGCATGCACGATTTAGAGCAGCGATCGTGCTTTGTTGAGAACATTAGAATGAATGAGCGATCGTATTTCATGGATTCTCGCGGTATCGTAAGAAAATCATTGAGCGTAAGACAATTTTATGACTTCCTTCTTGAGTCAACTCGATGACGACCCAGACGAACTTTACCCAGAATCAGACGGTAAACCCATAGCTGAGAGTGATTGGACTCGCGATTATTTGTTCTACAGTGTTGAAGCGTTAAACCACTATTTCCGCGATCGCTCCGATGTTTACGTTTCAGGCAATCTATTCATCTACTACGAACAAGGCTTTCCTGATGCGGTTGTAGCTCCTGATGTATTTGTCATCTTTGGAGTTGAGAAAAAGAAGCGTCTCATCTACAAAACTTGAGAAGAAGGAAACAAGTTGCCCTCATTTGTTCTAGAAATTACTTCGGAAATAACCCGCTACGAGGACGAACCAGATAAACTGCAGAAATATCAATGTCTTGGACTATTGGAATATTTTCAGTATGATCCAACTGGAGATTACCTGAACCCCTTGCTAAAAGGCTTGCGACTGATTGAAAACCGCTACGAGCCGATTCCAGCGATAACCCTGCCAGATGGCACGATTTCAATTCACAGTCAGAGCTTATCGCTTGATTTGAGATTAACAGAGGGCGAATTGCGCTACTACGATCCGCGTACAGAAACAAAACTCTTCACCCACTCAGAAGCAGATCAAGCACGACGATCAGCAGAAGCCCAACTAATTCGAGATAGGGCAATTCCTCGTTTAGCAGAAATGGGGCTGAGTGCTGAACAGATTGCGATCGCGCTCAATTTGTCGATCAACCAAGTTCAACAATTCACGCAATAAAAAAGAGGGCGCATTGTCCCTCTTTCCTCAAGTTTTGAGCTTACTCTAAACTTAACCGCCAGCCGCCTGAAGACGGGCACGAGCGCGTTTGAGTGCTTGAGTCGTTTGAAGTTTGTCTTGTTTAGAATCGCCTTGATCCGCTTTCGCAAACTTTTCTTCTGCTTCAGCGTAAGCCGCTCTCGCTGCTTCAAGATCGATCGATTCCCCGCGCTCCGCTCCATTGACCAGAACCGTAACTTCGTTCTTTTCAACTTCTGCAAAACCGCCCATTACTGCGATCGGTACCCAATTCTTGTCAGACCGAACGCGCAACACACCCGTTTCGAGTGCCGTTAACAAAGGAGCGTGACCGGATAAAATGCCAAGCTGCCCTGTCGTGCTAGGAAGAATCACTTCTTCCGCCGAAGAATCCCAGACTGTTTTATCTGGCGCAATGACGCGAACCGTTAAAGCCATAGTAATTAAGAATGAATAATGAACAAAGGTTCAGGGTGCAGATGATCCTGCACCCTTTGGAGTTACTTAGCTTCAGCCTTCATTTTTTCAGCTTTCGCGACCGCTTCATCAATGTCGCCAACCAAGTAGAATGCTTGCTCTGGCAGTTCATCAAGTTCGCCTGCAAGAATCCGCTTGAAGCCTGCGATCGTCTTTTCCAACGACACATACTTACCGGGCGATCCGGTGAAGACTTCTGCCACGAAGAACGGCTGCGACAAGAAGCGCTCAATCTTACGGGCACGCGACACAGTTAAGCGATCGTCTTCCGACAATTCATCCAAACCGAGAATCGCAATGATGTCTTGCAGTTCTTTGTAGCGTTGCAGGGTCGATTGGACTGCGCGAGCCGTATCGTAGTGATCATCACCCACGATCGAGGGTTGCAGCATCGTGGAAGTTGAATCCAGCGGATCAACTGCGGGATAAATTCCTTTTGAAGCTAAACCACGAGAAAGTACCGTCGTTCCATCCAAGTGAGCGAAGGTGGTAGCCGGAGCGGGGTCAGTCAAGTCATCCGCAGGCACATAAACCGCTTGAATCGAAGTAATCGAACCTTCAGTCGTCGAGGTAATCCGCTCTTGCAAGTCACCCACATCTGTACCCAAAGTCGGCTGATAGCCCACCGCAGAAGGCATCCGACCGAGCAGCGCTGATACTTCAGAACCCGCTTGCACAAATCGGAAGATGTTATCCACGAACAGCAGTACGTCTTGCTTGTTCACATCGCGGAAGTATTCTGCCATTGT
>CAXTDB010000523.1:0-2449 GCA_964242045.1 uncultured Leptolyngbya sp.
GTCAGGATTTAGCAGAATTTCGACGATCGTTTTGACAACGCTAGTCAGAGGGATCGCCAAAATCACGCCCAATAATCCCGCTACTCTAGCACCCACAAGCAGCGACGTGAGAATAATTACCGGACTGAATCCGGTTAGCTCTCCTAAAATTCTGGGCGCGATCGCATTATCTTTGACTTGCTGAATCGCCACCGCGACTCCTAACACCTCGATCGCTAACCACCAATCAATAAAGGCAACCACGATACAAACGGTTGCAATTCCAAGCGATGCACCGATAAACGGAATGACTTCCATCGCGCCGATAAATACGGCAAACACGAGAAAGAACGGCACTCTCAGCCACCAAAACGCGATCGACAACAGCACCGCCATAAACAGTCCGAGCAGCAATTGCCCCGATGCAAATCGCTGTAAACTATCGCGCAGTGAATTCGTTAAATTTTCGCGAATCGGTTGCGAAAATATCCCCGTGATGCCGCTCCAAATCTTTTCCCCGTCCAGCACTAAGTAGAACGAAATCACCAGAATTAAGATAAAATCCAGCACCCAGTTAAACGTTCCAAGCACTAATCCGATGCCTGTAGACGCGATCGATTGTGCCTGACCCTGAAGCTGTGCCGATAACTGCTGCTCTAAAAATGATAAATCAAATCCCAAACGCCGCGATTGGCTCCACGATTGAAAGTCTGAAACCTGCTCTTGTCCTGACGCGATCAGATTCGGGAGATTCGTCGCTAACTGTTGAGCCTGCTGAATAATCGGAGGCGCGATCGTCACAGCTACAACGCCAAGAATCATGCCTGCAAATAAATAAACGATCGCTGCCGCAATTCCTCTAGACATCACTTTGCTGAGGCGGGCAACCGGATAATTTAGCAAAAAGGCAATCAAACTTGCTGTGACTAGAACGCTGATTAATTCACCAAAGTAAGTCAGCGCATTTAGCGTTAACCAACCAGAAACGAGAATCAGCAACCAGGTAATCAGAAATTGTTGAATCGGGGAGAAAAAACGATCCATAGCGGCGAAAAGTGCGATCGAGTACTTTTCAATTTTGACGCTTGATCTCCCGAATGCGCTGTGCAGGTGGCGATGTTCTAACCGAATCTAAACGCAATACTCGTCAGAAGGCTCATGTTCAACGACGAAAACATTCGAGTAAAGATTCGCAACAATTTGCTTACCTTGCTGCGTGAGTGACAAGTAATAAAGTGCATGTTTGATGTAAGGATAAACTCCATGCCAATAAAATTTCGGGTAATTCTTCCGCAAATCGCCAGGATGACGGTATCCGAGCGCTTTATTGACTCCCGTTTCCTCGAATTCGTAATACAGCGCGCTAATTTTCTTCAAATAGCGGGGATCGCTCAACTGCCCGATCAAATCCGAAGCCCGAATCAAACCTGGATAATTCATCGTATCTTGGTGATCTTCGGCAGCCGGAACCGGAAAGCGCGTGAGTTCAATATTACGTTTGACGATTTCCGCATCGATCAATTTGTGTCCGCCGAATCGCTCATCGACAAATAATTTCGCTCGATCGACATGATACGGAGTCATGGCAGCATCCGAAGATCCGGGCTGAACCGTCACCATTGCGCCATCGCGTCCGGTTGCATACAGATTATTTTTATCTTGCCGACAAACTCCCCTGACGTATCCGATGTCGTGACACACGAGCGAAATAATGAAGTGCAGCCAGTCTTCACACGACACTCCGCCATCGCGAATATGTCGTCCGCGTAAGATTTCTTGACCGACCAGCGTGACTAAAATCGAATGCTCAACGTTGTGATAAAGCGCGTCACTGTTAGCAATATTTTCCATCGCCATCGACCCAACCCAACCGATGATGTCTTCATAATCAGACTTCCAGCCCCCATAGGTACGATGGTAGCCTTCCTTTAATTTCTGAACGAAATCATCGATTAAGAGTTCTGTGGCGTTAAACATTTGGGGCGGTAGGGCGAGAGAACGCTTTTAGTTTTCCCGTCCCCACTTCACAAATTGAACGATCGCTTTATTTTTTCAGCACTTCAGCAACGCAGCCTTCGACGATTCCTTGAACCTCATCGGGTGCGGGTTTCCCTTCTCCTAAGCTGTTGCCGATTCGGGTAAATTCTTCAAACGAATAGGTTTTTTGAATTTCTCGAATGTTGCAAGTACAGATTTCCCGCATCACTTCAACTGGAACTTTTTGGGGATCACCTTGAGCAACACAGGTTTTAGTGAAAACCGCGACCGCTTCCGCTGGATAAGGAGTCGTATTTTCAGCGATCGCGCTAGATGCAAAACTGCTAGCAAGGCTGAGAAAACCAAGAGAAATAGAGAAAAGATGGACTGAGCGCATGAAATTTGGATCGAGTGAATTGTCGATCGATATCGTATCTTTTACGACTTCAGAATTCAGCAGTCTGCACGAAACCTTCACTGAAAATTGAGTTTT
>CAXTDB010000524.1:0-2433 GCA_964242045.1 uncultured Leptolyngbya sp.
GGGATGGTCGGCAGGAAGTTGTTCTTGCAGAATGCGGACTGATCGCAGGAAGAGAGGTTCAGCATCCTCGTAGCGTCCTTGAGAACGGTAGAGTGTTGCTAAACCATTAAGTCCGTATACTACATCGGGATGGTTAAGTCCCAACTGCTGTTCCTTTATCAAGAGCGAGCGTGCATACAACGGTTCTGCCTCATCGTAGCGTCCCTGAGAGTTGTAGAGGAATGCTAAATTATTGAGATTGGCTGCCACATACGGATGGTTAAGCCCTAACTGCCGCTCGAAAATTGAGAGTGACCGCCTCAAAAGCGGTTCTGCCTCAGCGTACCGTCCCTGCCAGTTGTAGAATGCTGCCAGATTGACGAGACTTCGTGCCACATTGGGATGATCATGCCCTAACTGCTGTTCCCAAATTGAGAGTGATCTTCTATGGAGCGGTTCTGCCTCAGCGTACCGTCCTTGTGAGTCGTAGACTTGCGCCAGCTTGTTGAGACTTCGTGCCACATCGGAATGATCACACCCTAACTGCTGTTCTCGAATTGAGAGTGACCGCCTCAAAAGCGATTCTGCCTCAGCATATCGTCCCTGAGAACGGTAGAGGTTTGCTAGATTATCGAGACTAACTGCTACATCAAAATGATCATGCCCTAACTGCTGTTCTCGAATTGAGAGTGACCGCTTATGGATCGGCACTGCCTCGACGTACCGTCCCTGCATGTAGTAGAGTTCTGCTATCCAATTGAGACAGGTGGCTAAGCTCAGCGATTGCTCCGGTTTAGCTGACCATTTCATCAATTCCTGTAAATGAGCAATCATGATGGTTGATTCCTTGATCAAAGATTGCTCTGGCTTATCCCTCACTCTTTCCGCTTCAGCAATCACCACTTGATAAAACTTTTGCTGCAACTCTTCAGCATCTGCTCGCTGATCTCGCTTCACCGCAAAGAACTCCCGCAACAACTGATGCAGTTGATACATCTCTTCGCCTTCAAAACTCAACAAACTCAAATTCACCAACTGTTCATCTCGCAAGTCTTCCAAGCCCTCCTCATCCGCCTCTGGCAAACACTGCTGTACCAGTCCCCACGGAATCTCAGTCAGCGCAAATAGACTTAAAAGTCCCGCTAGCCGTCGCGCCTCTGCGTCTAGTTCCTGCCAACTCAACTCAAACGCCGCCGCCACTCCCAACGTTGCTGTCATTCCCGGTTCAGCTTTCAGCAACGCCTTGGCCGCTAGTCTCTGTTCTTGCAACCGCCCCCAAAGTTTCTCGATCGACAACCCTTTCTTCCGCGCCAAATACCGCCCCACTAGCTCCAATCCCAACGGCAAATAGCCCAACCACTCACACAATTCCTTTGATCGCTCCAGTTCTTGATCGATCCGCTCGTCCTTCACCAAGCGACGCAACAATTCTAACGATGCCGACCCACTCAGCACCCTAATTTCATAATTCTGCACCGACCCACTTAAATATTTGCGCGTCGTCAGCAACACCCGAAACTGTCTCCCCTGCGGCGGTAAAAACTCTTGAATGTCCTTATAGTTCTGCACATCATCCAACACAATCAGTGCATCATCTTTCTGCCAATCCCGCCAGCAGATTCGCACCTGTTCCGCCAGATTCACATCTGTTGGAATCTTAAGCCCTAATCTCGACCGAGCAAACGACACAATTACAGTCCCAATCTCCTCGCGTGCATTCAGCCAGCACACACCCCCTGAATAATCTTTCGACTCTAAATGTCTCCAAGCATATTGCAGCGCCAGTTCCGTCTTGCCAATGCCGCCCATCCCCTGAATTGACGAAATCGCCATCGGCACGTCTGCTTTCAGTTGCAAATGCAGTGCTTCCAGTGCTTCCTCCCGCCCCACAAACACCGGATTCATCCGTGGCAAGTTCTCCTGTCCTCCACTGGCATCCCCTTTTACGGCAGATTGGATAATCTCATCGTTTCCAATCTTCAGCCAGTAAGCAGGTTGGCTCCTCTGCTTCATTAGAAAATCGGCTTGAATTCGCTCTATCAACGCTTTCATCTCAGGCAGTACAGGTAGGAGAGGCTGATCTTTCAATTCGTTCAGCACTGCCTGAGAAAAACGACCTGTCCCTAGCTCAGAGTCATTGATTGACACGTCATACTCAGGAGACGCAAACAAGACAAACTGCGTATGCACACTGCTCTGACCAGTTGCTGCAAATCTGCTTCCAGCCGCTTCTGCTTGAATCGTCTGCGAAAGCCCTTGATAGATCGGGTTAGCGCAAGCATCAATCACAAAAACTTGTCGAGCAAACCCAGATCCATGAGCGGCGGTGCGGAGCGCTCCTACTAGCGAATTCACGTTGAGATTCCACTTGTTTTGGTCGTCAGTATCCGCAAACAGAAGTCGCCGTCGCGTGTCATCGGTTTTTGTGACAGTACCATGACCTCCCCAAAAAAC
>CAXTDB010000525.1:0-2403 GCA_964242045.1 uncultured Leptolyngbya sp.
TCAAAATCAACGGGTAGGCAAGATGGAAAAGTGGCTGATTGAGATATTGCCACAGGGGAAATCGGGGTTTGCTGTAAACATGAGGAGCCATCATTGAAGTATCAGGTGAGGGCGACACTGAGGAAAAACCTAAGTCGTCTACCGCCTCTAGAATGGCAAATTTGATCCTAAAACTCCCTGGTAAGGATCGCGGAATCTCCTTGAACGATCGCAGAGCAAAGATCGGTGATCTTAGTGAGAAGATTCTAGCTGCAATAGGGACAGCAACGATTGACCCAAATACTTGTACTGTTCAGCGGTGTTATAGATCTGAGCCGAAATCCGAATCAATCGCTTTGGGACTTGCGGAAAGGGCACGATCGGGACTTCGATGTTGAACTTCTCTAACAACGCATCCTGTAACTCAACATACGATCCGTCGGGTAGTGGAATCGTTGCCAGCGATCCGATCATTGATTCAGGGCAAGGAGGCGCAATTTGGAGTCGTTCACAAAGCTGATTTCGAGCCGCGATCGCGGTTGATCGATTTCTTGCCCTCAGTTCTGCCCAACCGCCGGGAAGTAGGGAATTCATAAACTCGATCGCGCTCTTGACGGATAAATAAGCGGTCGGATCATCGGTTCCCATCCAATCAAACTCAAGCTGAAACCGAGAGCGATCGCGCCTGGGAGAATTTGCGCCATGACTGATTGTGAGCGGTCGAATCTCAGCTTGCTTGTCTTTTTTTACATATAGAAAAGCGGCTCCTTTCGGCGCGCACATCCATTTATGGCAGGTTGAACTGTAGTACGTTGCGCCGAGTTGAGTTAGATTCAAATCCACCATTCCTGGTGCATGCGCGCCATCGATCAGCGTATCGATTCCCCGCGCTGATAAAGCTTGAACGAGTTGCGCGATCGGAAAAACGATCCCCGTTTGGCTCACCACATGGTCGATCAAGGCTAATCGTGTTCGATCGCTCACTTTAGCGAGAACTGCCTCGATTACTTGATTCGGCGACTCGATCGGATAAGGAACTTCAGCCACAACAACGGTTGCCCCCGATCGCGCTGCCACGAAATCAAGTGCATTTCGACAAGCGTTGTATTCCTGACTTGTGGTCAAGAGTTCATCGGTTGGGGAGAAGGTGAGCGATCGTAAAACCGCATTCACGCCCGTCGTCGCGTTCGGCACAAACACCAAATCTTCAACGCTTGCCCCCACAAATGTCGCCAGCGCTTCTCGCGCTTGATCTAGCAGTGCTTCAAACTCTCGTCCCAAAAATCTCAGCGGTTGGCGTTCCAAGCGCGATCGCAATTCTTGCTGAACCGCTAGAACTGCCGTTGGACAAGCCCCGAACGAACCATGATTCAGAAAAGTGCAGTCTGGATCAAGCGACCAAAACTGTGAAAAGCGATTTTTCCGTTCCGCCTGCATATTCTTCTAAAACTCCCCAGACAAGATTCGAACTTGTGACCAATCGATTAACAGTCGATCGCTCTACCGCTGAGCTACTGAGGATTGCGCTCTCTCGCGAAACTGATCATAACTCAGAGTTTTGGAATTTTGCAAGTGTTTTTCAAAATTTCTCAAATCGCTTCGATCAGATTGCGCGAAAATCTCAGCAAAAATCCCAGAGCAAACTCAAATCTCTTCTGGATCAATTCCCAGTTCTCTCAATTTGGCGGCTGAGCGATCGACTCGTTGCTTTTGCTGTTTGGCTCATTCATTCTAATCGACCTACCCAGAAATAAGGTTTTGCCAGTAAGCTGAACAGTGCTGCTTCTTCATCGCTATGCAAGTTCAGATTCAGACCTTCACGGTTCATAAACGTTTTGCGCTCAAAATCAGCCGAGGAACAACGGCTCAAACGACGAATGTTTGGATCAAGATTGAGCAGGATGGTATCGAAGGCTGGGGGGAAGCTTCGCCGTTTTCGATCGGGGAACAACCTCAAACGACAGAAATGATTGCGCGTTCCCTACAAGCGATCGCGCCCCTACTCAAAGCCATTCACCCACTCGAACGTCAACGCATTGATCAGCTTTTCGCTCAGGCGAAACTTCCTTCTGCTGCTCGTGCTGCGGTCGATATTGCGCTACATGATTGGTTAGGAAAGTCTGCCGATCTGCCGCTATGGAAATTATGGGGACTCGAACGCGATCGCATTGTTCCAACTTCAGTGACGATCGGGATCAACACCCCCGAAGGCGCAAAACAACGAGTCAAAGATTGGCTGGGTAAGGGAACAGTCGAATCACCGCTGCAAGACATTCAGGCATTAAAAGTAAAACTCGGAAGTCCTAAAGGAATCGAAGCCGATCAGGTGATGTTTGAAGCAGTGCGGGAAGCGGCTCCGAACATTAATCAAATTAGTGTTGATGCCAATGGCGGTTGGACAGTTGAAAATGCTTTGAAGATGGC
>CAXTDB010000526.1:0-2398 GCA_964242045.1 uncultured Leptolyngbya sp.
AATGCTTTGTCGATTTCGTCCATCCATAACACACAAGGCGCGATCGCTTCGACAATGCGAATCATTTGACGCACTCGACTTTCACTTTCTCCGACCAGTCCGCCGAACAATCGCCCCGCATCGAGTCGTAAGAGTGGCAGTCTCCATTCATGCGCGATCGTTTTCGCCGAAAGTGATTTTCCAGTTCCTTGAATCCCTGCTAATAAAACACCTTTCGGGTTGGGAATGCCGTAGCGCCTTGCTTCTTCGGTAAAGCTGTCTTGGCGCATTTGTACCCATTTTTTTAAGTTATCCAATCCGCCTACGCTTTTGAGTGATTCTTGCGTCGTAAAAAATTCGAGAATTCCAGTCTGGCGAATCGCTTGGCGTTTGGCTTCGAGAACACTATCGATGTCTTGTTCGCTGATGTGTTGTTTCGCTGCGATCGCTTTAGCTAATACCCGCTGAATTCGTGCGCGACTCAATCCTTGACAAGCTTTTACTAATTGCTCTTTACCGAGTTGGGAAAGTTTGAGGCGCTCAGGCACAACAATCTGTGAGATTAACGTATCAATTTCTTCAACATCGGGAAGCGGAAAATCAATCACCGTCATTTCTTCGATAAACTCTTGGGGAACATCGAGAGAATGACTGGTGAGAATCAAAGTTTTACGACTGCGCTTAAGATCGCGCGCCAGGTTTTTGATTTCACGCACGATCGGAACATTACTGGCTTGTAGTGGAAACTTGAGAACTGGGTGAAGATCTCGCAGCACATAAACGGCAGATTTATCTGTTGGAGCTTTGGCAATGCGTCCAAGGGCTGCGATCGCTGATCCTTTATCGGCTCCGCTATCGTCCCAACCGCGCACAATATCCCAGCGTCTAAGCTCACGAGTCGCGCGCTGACAAACTTGGGTGAGAACTTCTTCGATCGGTTCTTCCTCGACTCCGACCAAGTAAATCAATGGATATCGAGCGCGCAACATGAGATCAAGCTGCTCGACAATTTCTTGGTGAGAGTGGGAGAGGTTAGAAGCCATGTGCGCTATTCTGGCAGAAACTTCCAAGTTTGCGTGAACTTTTTATAGTTCAAATATACCATACTGGAGGAATATGGCTAATTCCCCGAATGAATTTGATGCTGTCTTGGGAAATGCTGCCCGTCCGATGATGGGTAGTGTTGTGCTGGGCGGAATTGAAGGAATTCGGCAACGGTTAAAGAGCGATCGAGTCGATCAACGAATTGCCGCCTTGCGTGAAGTTCAACACACGCCTGCTGGATTAGCATTGTTAGCTCAAGCGCTGAATGATCCAGTGATCGCAGTTCAGAAAGTTGCTTATAGATTGTTGCAGCCTTATCCTGAATTGCTAGAACCGTATCCGCGTTATCGATTATTTGAGTGTTTAGCTGCATTGAAAGGTCATGCGACTGGAATTACAGCGATCGCAATCGCGACTCAGCATCTACGATATTGCGATCGTACTGTTGTGATTAGTGCGAGTCGAGAGGGTGTGATTCACGTTTGGGACGTTGATGCAGAAGACGTAATTTTTAGCATTCAGGCTTACACATTTGTTTATACAATTTCGATCGATACAGAAGCAGATATTTTTACAATCCAGGGAGCCAAGCGACAAGTAAAATCTTGGAGTCTAAAGAACGGTCAAGAAATCGATTCAACTGAAATTAAACTGAGGCAAATTGCATCCGTGGCGCGGAGTCACGATCGCTATTTGATCAGCGGC
Source organism: uncultured Leptolyngbya sp. (assembly GCA_964242045.1). Lineage (GTDB taxonomy): Bacteria > Cyanobacteriota > Cyanobacteriia > Leptolyngbyales > Leptolyngbyaceae > Leptolyngbya. Next base: position 1,729 of record CAXTDB010000526.1, read on the forward strand.
AGTCAGAACACAATTAAAGTTTGGGACTTACAAGCAGGGCGGGAAGTTTGCCGATTGCAAGGACATCAGAGTTTGATTACTGCGGTCGCTGTCAGTGATGATCAAGCTTTGATTGTGAGCGGCAGTGAAGATAAAACCGTGCGAATCTGGGGAATTCAACCGGAACCAAAAAGCTGAATGATTCTAACGTTGGACGAAGCAGCATTCACCTCACCACGCGACTCAGAGAAGCTGGATTACTTTCTTGAAATCGAAACAATCCCTTTCGCTCAAGATGCCTCGTATAGGATAATGCGATTGCCATCAGGATCATAAGCATACGCCTCGCGTCCATGAGAAACCGATCGAATCTCCCCCACATCAGTATCGACTTGATCGAGAGCTGCGATCGCCGTTTCTAGATTCTCAATCTGCACACACAAGCTCACCGCAGGAAATAATGTAATCGGCGATTTTTCTGGAGATTCTTCCGCAGTCGGACGATAAATTCCTAACCGAATTCCAAACGCCTCAAACTCTGCATACTTTGCAGCCGCAAAGCTTTGCGGATCTTGTTGAAACAAATGGCAATAAAACCGTAAGGATCGATCGAAATCAACTGCCGCGATCGTCACCCAAGCTTTCTGGATTTGCATAAACATACTTTTAACTGACTCGGCGGGAAGTCTCT
>CAXTDB010000527.1:0-2387 GCA_964242045.1 uncultured Leptolyngbya sp.
TGGCAGCGAGCGAATGTGGATTTGTGCGATCGCCATTCAGTTCAATTGCTCTCTGCTTGTTCAAACTGTGGAACTGGCTTTCGGATTCCAGCGTTATGGGAGCACGATCTCTGTGAGAGCTGTGGGCTGTCTTTTGCCCAGATGGAAAGTCATCCACAGTCGAAGCAGGAGCGATCAACCTCATCGAAGCACAATCGGAAAAAGCTAGGCAAGCGCTAAGAGTAATTTGACTGCCCAAATGACTTCTCTGCCACCTGTCGGCTCATGCTGTTTCTGGAATTGCTGCTTCAACTGTTTGAACAAGATTTCCTGTTCCAGCACGTCTGGCGAGTAAGCCCATTGTCCAGGTGTGAGGCGACGGGTAATGAGAGCGCGATCGCGTTCAATCTTTTCAGCATTGAGGGTAGTGCAAGTGGCGTAGAATGCGAGTTTAAGTGCATCAATTTGGGTTTCAATTTGCTCAAGCTGGATGCGGAGATCGATCATGGCTTCAATCACCTCGATCGGGTTAAGCAAGTCGAGGTCGATCGTCGAGGGTGGAGCGGAAGTTGACAGCATAGCGTTCTCAAAGCATTGTAGACATTGCCTACTCTACGCCTGTGCCCTCGTATTTAGTTTGGGGATGCAACAGAAGTTCATCGATCGTTTCCTTTGTTTGAAATGGATTGGGTTTGATGTAATGATATTTGTGCTAGGAATCGATTCGCTTGACATACTCGATACCCGTTGGTCGAGTTCGATCGACTCCGATAAATGCTTTTGAAATCCAGCTTGCAACGCTTGTTTTTGCTCACACTTTCAGTGTGGCAGTCAGGGCATCTGCCGGAGCTTGTCCGCTTTCCTCGACGGGTAACGCTCGGACTTGCTGAAGCAACACGTAGCCGATTTTCTCGATCCAGTCTATGGTGTCACCGCTTGAAAGTACCGTCTACTCGACTGAGTAAACTCTGCGACAAAGATTGTACGGATCAGCATTATGATGCAGTGCGAATTTGAGTTTGCTTGCCCAGTCCGACACAGAGAATCACGCCCGTCGCGAAAATCAAGGTTGTTAAGGTCAACGGTTCACCGATCAGTAGCGCTGAAGCCAGAATGGTCAGAAAGGGTTGCAGCAGTTGCACTTGTCCGACACGGGCAACTCCACCCAGCGCTAACCCCCGATACCACGCAAAAAATCCAAGAAACATACTGAAGATGCTGACGTACAAGAAACCCAGCAGTGCGGCAGCAGGAATCGACGAAAAATGAGCAGGTGCGTGTTGTAAGACGATCGGGAGAAGGATCGGTGTTGCTAGAACTAACGACCAACAGATGACTTGCCATGCGCCAAACCTGCGAGATAAGACTGCACCCTCTGCATACCCTAAACCCGCAGCCGCAGAAGCGCCTAGTAGCGCTAGATCCGCCAATCGTAGCGAACCACTTCCCGATATCAGCGCGAAGCTCATCACAATCGTACTTCCTAACCCCGCAAAAATCCAGAATGGTAGCGATGGACGCTCTCCGGCTCGCCACACGCCGCACAAGGCTGTTGAGAGCGGAACTAGACCGGTGATCACGGCTCCATGAGAAGCAGGCGCATTGTGCATCGCGATCGCAGAAAGTAAAGGGAATCCAACCACAACGCCAGCAACAACGATGCAGAAATTGGGCAGATATCTGAGCGGGGGAATCGTCTGACGAGTCACGATTAGTGAAATGAATGATAATCCCGCGGCTACAATTGATCGTCCCAGCCCGACAAAAACCGGATCAAAGGCTGAGACAGCAATGCGAGTCGCTGGTAGCGTCAGACTAAAAATCAAAATGCCGATAAATCCATAGACAAATCCATTCATCTCTTTGTGAACGGGTGCAGCTTGAGTCATCATGAATCCGATAAGATTGGGTGTTTAGCGCACAAGTGTTGAACGGACTCTGACAGCTTAATTCCTGGTGACAATCGAGGATCAGACACAGGTGCATCCACTACAACTCGTAAAGGTAATTCTCCTGCCCAGACAGGTAGAGCATAATCAGCCTCATCATCCTTTGGTGGTCCCGTCCTGATCTTTGCTGAAGCCTCATGCAGCGGAATGCTCAGGACTAACGTTCCAGCCAGTTCTTGTGCGGTAGAAGGGCGTACTTCTGCCCATCGATCGGGAACAATGTGATCTGTAAAGGCTTTCAGCGCCACTAATTTCTCATCCGCATCTTCAACAATGGTTGCAATCCCAAAAACGACAACCGAGCGATAGTTCATCGAATGGTGAAACGCCGATCGCGCTAACACGAGTCCATCTAACAACGTGACAGTGACACAGACTGCGATGCCTTGCTTCAGCGTTCGCAGCATTCGACTGGCAGGCGAACCGTGAATGTAAGGCGATCATCAATGCGACCGTAAG
>CAXTDB010000528.1:0-2379 GCA_964242045.1 uncultured Leptolyngbya sp.
CAACCAGTAAACCTGCCGCGTTGCACTGCCTTGATACCAAGCTTGCGCGATCGACGGCTGCAACTCCCCTTCTTCGGTAATCGGAACATTCTCTAGCAGTAAAATCTCATCGACGCCCTCACGACACACGCCGTACACTTCTGGCACATGCAGTCGATACGGATACAACAGCAGATAATTCTGTGCCAATTCTGACGAAGCGAGTGGCACTTGCGGATCGCTTTCCGGTTGCGTATCGAGCCAAATTTGCGGAGCTTTGACTCGATAGCGAGACGCGATCGTCGTTCCCGCTTGTTTGCGCTGTGCAGTTGTTCCCACTGCCCAAAGATAGTGAAATCCTTGGGGTTGAAAGCGGCTCATCGTCACTGTGGGCAATCGGTCAAAGAGTTTGCCGGAGGAGTTCATAGTGAAAGGCTAGGATGAAGAAGCGAATCGCAACGCATCTTACCGCCAACTGTGCCGAAAAGATCAACACATTGCCGGAATGTTGCATCACGGTTTGAAGTCTGTATTAAAGCATGACTTTTTACAGAGCGATCGCTGCACTTTTCTTGATCGGTGTGAGAATTCAGTACTCTTCAAACGCGCTTAGGTTATGACTCCCACAGTAGTTTGGTTGATCGTTGGTGCGGGACTGTGTTTGGTTGAATTCGTTCTGCCCACGGCGTTTATCGCTTTTGTATTAGGACTTAGCGCATTGCTCGTCGCGATCGTGGCTCACTGGTTGCCGTTTGGAATTCAAGTCGGGCTGTGGGTGGTGTTGTCGATCGTACTCGTCTTGATTTCTCGGCGGTTTGTTAATCGTCGCGCCGCGCTCAAACTCGATGCGACAGAAGCCGAAACCCTGACAGAAATTCGTCCCGGACAGATCGGACGGGTTTGTTATGAGGGAAACTCTTGGGCGGCGCGCTGTGAAAGCTCAAATCTCGATATTCCCGCAGGTCAGCGTGTTTATGTCGTTGGACGCAAGGGAACAACTTTGATTGTGATGCCAGAAGAATTTTAGGGAGAATAACAATATGTGGGGTTGGTTTATTGCTTTAGTTATTGGCGGTGGAGCCGTTTCGAGCGTCAAAATTGTCCAGCAGGGAAATGAAGCACTGGTCGAACGATTGGGAAGCTACGATCGCAAACTTTCCCCTGGACTGAATTTCGTGATTCCAGGACTCGATCGCGTTGCTTTTCAAGAAACGATTCGGGAAAAAGTTCTCGACATTCCACCGCAGGGTTGTATCACGCGGGATAACGTTTCGATCACGGCGGATGCTGTGGTGTACTGGCGAATTGTCGATATGGAGAAAGCCTATTACAAAGTGCAAAACCTTCAGTCGGCAATGGTAAATCTCGTTCTGACTCAGATTCGGGCAGAGATGGGACAGTTAGAGCTAGATGAAACGTTTACAGCTCGATCGCACATCAACGAAATGCTGCTGCGTGAACTCGACATGGCAACTGATCCGTGGGGTGTGAAAGTCACTCGTGTCGAACTGCGCGACATCATTCCCTCGAAAGCCGTGCAAGAATCGATGGAACTACAAATGTCCGCAGAACGCCGCAAACGGGCTGCGATTTTGACTTCAGAAGGCGAGCGAGAATCGGCAGTCAACTCGGCACGCGGTAAAGCGGAAGCGCAGGTTCTCGACGCAGAAGCGCGCCAGAAAGCGACGATTTTGGCAGCCGAAGCCGATCAAAAAACGATCGTCCTAAAAGCCCAAGCAGAACGTCAGCAAACCGTTCTTAAAGCGCAGGCGACCGCAGAAGCGATTCAGATTGTCAATCAAGCGCTAAATGCCGATCCTCGTGCGGCAGAAGCAGGAAAGGTGCTGTTGGCACTAAGCTATCTGGATATGGGAACGACCGTCGGTAAGAGCGATAGCAGCAAGGTGATGTTTATGGACCCGCGCAGCATTCCGGCAACGTTGCAGGGAATGTTGTCGATGGTCGATGAAAACGGTAAGGGTTAAAGGATGAGAAGGCATCGATCGCAGCATTGATCGATGCCTTTTTATTGCGCTCCTACGCTCTGGAGCGTTAGTTGTTCCGCTTCTTCCTGCGCCTTCAACGCATCTAGATCCTGCCAAACCTGTCGCATTAAAGTCTCTAATCCGGAGTGCGACACGGCTGAAATCTTAAACACCGCTGTTCCACTGAGTTTTTCAAGTTCAGAAACGATCGCGTTCACTTCTTCGCTGTCTGGGTCGATCGCATCGAGCTTATTAATCGCGAGAATTTGAAGTCGATCGCTGAGTCCACGTCCATACGCATCGAGTTCGCCTTGAATCGTTTGATAATCTGCGATCGGATCTTCTGATGTGACATCCACGAGATGCAACAACAATCGAGTCCGCTCCACATGACGTAGGAAATCATGTCCGAGTC
>CAXTDB010000529.1:0-2357 GCA_964242045.1 uncultured Leptolyngbya sp.
AGAAAATCAGCAACTTTACTAAATCCTGAAATTTGCTGGTTTCTACGTAGAGTTTATGCAAAGTTTATGAAGAATAAACAAAGATTACTTAGAGAGTATCGTATATTCTTCGTGTTCTCCTACACTGTAACGTGCAGCAAACACGGAAACAGTAAACGGTCAATATAGATAAATTTGGTTTATAACTCCGATGCTGCGGATGTTTAGTCTTGCTCTGCCTACGGGTAGCGAATGGCTTCTTTGACTTTTATTTTTGACTAGCTGGTGTGATTTTTGCCAAAAGTAAATCAGCCTGCTCGAATTAAAGTGATTAAAGTAACGGCAACTGTGACGGACGGTGCGTATGAAATTTAATGATCTTAGAGCGTTCGATAGCTATTCTTTGATCGAAACCGATTTGTGTATCGTGGGAAGCGGTCCAGCGGGACTCTCGATCGCGAAAGAGTTTGTCGGCACAAAGACTCAAGTGTTAGTGGTTGAGAGTGGTGGCAAGGTCGAAGACCCAGAGACTCAATCGCTGTATGAAATCGAGAATGTCGGCGCTCCTCGGCAACTCGATCAAGATTTAATTCGCTACCGCATTTTAGGTGGGACTTCTCACATTTGGACAGGTCGCTGTGCGCCGTTTGACGACTTGGATTTTCAGCAGCGATCGTGGGTTCCGCATTCTGGCTGGTCGATTTCTCGCCGCAGTCTTGATTCTTATCTAGAGCGAGCAGGTGAAAATTTAGGAATTGGACCGCACTGCTACGACGAGCGATTATGGAAGCAGTTCAAAGTTTCTCGTCCCGCTGCTTCACTGAATGAAACGGTTTTGAAGCCTGTATTCTGGCAGTTCAGCAAGCACTACACTGATCCACATGAGCCAGCCCGATTTGGGCAAGGCTTTATGCCCGACGACGTGCCAAACATCAATCTCTTGATCAACGCGAATGTGACGCATCTCAATACGAATGCAGCAGGAACACGGCTTGAATCGATCGAAGTGACTAGCCTAAACGGAAAGCAAGTAACGGTGAAAGCAAAAGCGATCGTGCTTTGCTGTGGGGGTATCGAAAACGCGCGCTTGATGTTGGCATCGAATCGGACTGTACCACATGGGGTGGGCAACCAAAACGATACGGTCGGTCGATTTTTGATGGATCATCCTGGCTGTGTGCTGGGTAGCTTTGATCCGGGTGCGGCGAAAAAGGTGCGCGATCGTTTCGGGCACTACTGGTTAGACAACACGAAAGGGCGGCATGTTTATCTTCATGGCATTGCGCTAAGCCACAAGCTACAAAAAGAAGAACGCTTGCTCAATTGTGCTGCCTATCTCGAAACGGTCGTAGCTGAGGACGATCCGTGGGGCGCAATGCGGCAGTTAAAAGCTTCGCTGCAAAGCGGACAGATTACACCAAAGGCTTACCAGAGTGCGATCGCGCTTTTAACTCAGCCTCATGCGATCGGATATGGTTTCTACCGTCGCTACTTGAGAAATCGCCCGATGATCAATAAAGCGGCGCGGGTTGAGTTGTTTTGTCATGTGGAACAGCGTCCTGATCCGGATAGTCGCGTGGTTTTATCTGAGAAGACCGATCGCCTAGGAATGCCGCTTTCTAAACTGAACTGGAAGATTAGCGAACAAGAACGACAGTCGGTTCGACGGTTAGCGCATTTGATTTGTAATGAATTCGATCGCTTAGACTTACCCAAGCCTGTGTTATCGGATTGGCTAGAGCAAAAAGAGGGCTGGGAGTCGAACTTTAGCGATCGAGCGCATCCGACTGGAACTACTCGCATGTCTGACAATCCCAAGGAAGGAGTGGTCGATTCTAATAGTCAAGTTCACGGCGTAGAGGGATTGTTTGTTGCTGGAAGCTCGGTGTTTCCGACTGCGGGCTACGCGAATCCGACGCTGATGATTGTAGCGATGTCTTTGCGGTTAGCGGACTGGCTGAAGCTTAACTACCTGCCTGAAAAAGCAGCGAAAAGTGTGGTGAAGTTAGAAAGAAGTGCGGTTTAACGCGAACTTGCCAAACCGAATGTCTCGACTCGTTCGGTTTGGCTAACGGTTTTAACCCTTATCTGTTTTGCTTTCGATCGCTTGCTGCACCGCTTCTGAAACATTGCTAAGAAAGTTGTAGCCAGTTTTTTCTTCAAGCTGATCCACACTCAAGCGATAATCACGCCAGGTTTTTTCCTTGATGCCTTGAATGTTGGGAATATCGACTGCAATAATGCGCGTTTTATCGGTTACGTCTGATGCTTTCAAATTGGATTGATCCATGACTACAATCACTTTCCAAGTTGAAGCGGGAATCGAAATTTTTTGAACACCGATCGTCCCTTTTTCTCCGAAACCGCCTGCAACAATA
>CAXTDB010000530.1:0-2350 GCA_964242045.1 uncultured Leptolyngbya sp.
TACTAAACCTTTCGATCAATTCAACAAACGTTTATTTGAAACTTTATTGTCCCCGCTTGGAACAGTCATGCCCAATCGGGCTGTACTCGGTGAAGAAAGAGCGATCAACATCTATTTCGAGCCTATTCCTGGAATTTCACTACCGCGCGACGAGCTTGGTTATCTATCGTTCATGCTGAATGAACCTGCGCTGATAGAGCCGTTTCGCAGTTCTCTCAGCGATGAAGATATGCACAATTGTTTGCTGAAACTGTTTTTGGTATATGCAGAGTATCGCCGCCAAGACGAATCAATTAGAACCGAGAATTTGCCTCAACTGTGGATGCTCTGCGCTTCAGTGTCAAACTTGCTCATCGAAGAATTCAATGGGCAACTCGATGAAACGTTAGGCGAAGGATTTTATCGATTAGCTCCTCGACTTCGAGCGACGATCGTTGTGATCGATGAGCTACCTACCATGCCAGAAACGCTGTGGTTGCGGCTATTAGGCAGGGCACGAACTCAGGAAGATGCGATCGCAGAATTATTGCTGCTTCCAGAAAATGACGCTTTGCGAATGAACGTCTTGAATCTGCTCGTCTCGTGGCGGATTAATATAGACTTAGTAGAACAGGCGAACGATGAAGAGAGGCGAATTCTTATGGCTCTGTCTCAAGCATATTTAGAGTGGGAGCAGCAAACTCGTCGTCAGGGCATCGAGGAAGGTTTAGAGCGGGGACGACAAGAAGGACAGCAAGAAGAACGCCAAAGGGTCATTACGAATCTTTTGGAGCTTCAATTCGGCTCGATCGATACCGAACTCCAAGCGATCATTCCTGCTCTAGTCGCTCTGCCTACCGAAGAATCAATCACAGTCATCATGCAGCGATCGCGGGATGAATTGCTGCAACAATTTTCTTAGTTGAGTTTTGCGATCGCGCTTTGTTCTACTAATACAGTTTGTGTGAGCAAATCCCGAACAGTTGCGGTTAAGATTCGATGTTCTGTGACTTGCAGTTCGACTGAAATGCGATCGATTCCCAGTTGTCCGGGTGGATCGAGCCGCGCCACACAGACTTGATTGCGATCGCGATCGAGCGATCGATAAGTTTCCTGCTGTCGTAAGGGTGTACTGCTCATTCGCCCCTGAGCATCGTAAATCACTTCTGATTCAGTCACTTGCGCCACTTCTCCAATGTCTAAGCGAATCTCAGTTTGCCCTTCCGAAGCGGCTTGTAGCATCAATGGCTCTTCACGCTGACACGGGTATTTTGTGCCGGGTTCAAACAACGGGAAGTAACGATACGATCGAGAATACGGCTCCCACAATCGAATTGCATAACCATGTCGCAAATAATCTTCTAGTCCAGCAATTTGTGTGAGTGCAAGCGCTCCGTGTGCAACTGCTTCAAAGGGTTTATGGATCTGAACTCTTTGCCGTCCAAAATACGAAATGAACAATTGCTGAATGGCTTGGATTTGGCAACTCCCACCGACCAATAAAACTTGCTCAATATCCGATTTCTGTACCCCTTTTCGCGTTCCAAGCTGCAAGGTTTCATCGATCGCTTGTCGAACTTGCTCTAACAATTGACGATTTTCTAGCAAGTCCTCGAACTGCGATCGCGTAAGCACTAAATCGTGATAGATGAAATTCTCTTCGTCGAACCAGCTTTCTTTCGCTTCATCTGCACTCGAAAGCCGAATCTTTAGCTGTTCAGCGATCGTCAATAAGTTCTGCCAGCCAATTTCTCCAACTGATTCGCGCGTACTATTCATCTGCTGAAGGTAGCTTTCAACAATCCAGCGATCGAGATCTTCCCCGCCTACATACGCATCCGCTTTCGCCAACACTTCAGCCCGCAGAACTTCTTGCCCAGTCGCCATTCCTGAAGTGCGAACTAAACTTAAATCTAAGGTTCCGCCCCCAAAATCAGCGACGAGAACTGTGGAGCCGGGACGCTGAACTGCATATCCTAATGCTGCCGCAGTCGATTCATCCACGAACTTCACATCGGGAAAACCAAACTTCAGTGCAACGTCCTGAAACCAATCGAGGTATCTTTCAAATGCACCAACCGGAACAGTGAAAATTAACAATGAAGGCTCAATCTGCGCGGCTTTGATAGCTTCCCAGATCTGATTTAGAAAGTGTACAGCGATCGCTTCCGCATCATAACTCTGTCCATCAATGGTTCGAGACGGAGGCTGAAAATCTGCGGCTAAATCTCGTTTGAAGGTACGAAAAAATCTTTGAGGTTGCATCAGTCCCAGACGCTGCGATCGCACTTGTTCCCCAATGATAAAATCTCCCCGCTGCACAAACACCAAGCTTGGGATCACTGCCACTTCGTTGAACAATCGAGAGATA
>CAXTDB010000531.1:0-2339 GCA_964242045.1 uncultured Leptolyngbya sp.
TGCACTATCTGTCGCAGGTATTTTTTGATTTGGTATGAAAGTCTCTAGTTCAGGGGTGCGGTTTTTAAGTGCAGCTTAGACGGGTATTGCTCTCCGGTGTGAACGATGATCGTAATGATTTGAAAGTCGATCGTTCTAGCCTCCCCCGGTTTTGCCCCAGTTCCCGCGTTCACTGGATAAGCTGGAAAACAAGCCCCGCTTACACTCAATCGAATTGCGCTTGCTTTTGGAATCCGAATACAAGTCGGTTGCAGTGGAATTTGGTAGAGGGAGAGTTCAGATCGATCGCTGTTCAAATAGCCTTGCGAAAAGTTCATCACTCTGCCATCTGGTTTAACTTCCGATAGCACTGCACACAGATCAAAACTGGGTGAATCTGAACTGGCGTAGATTTCGGCAACCATTTCGCCAACTAGATGCAATTCGGTTTCTAAAGGTTCTGTGGTGTAGGTTAGAACATCGCTCCGAGCATCAATGTTTGCTCGATCGAATGATCCACAAGGATAAGCTACATGACCCCCTAAAGCGGGAACAGGTCGCCAAGGATCATGAACAATCACATCCAATGCTGTCTCAGAAAGTCGAGAACTGAGTTGACCTTCTCGATCGTCCATTCCCGCTAGTCCGGTACTGTTCAAATGCAAGATTGCTTGGTCATATTTAGGAAACTCAGAAAACGATCGCCATTGATTGCTGCCCATCTCAAACAGTTGCACAGGCGAATCAGATAGCTCTTTATCTTTGAGCCAGTGATCAAACCAGCGGATTTGAGCACGATCGCAAAAACTCACGGCATCCGTTCCATAATCGATCGCTCCGACTTTTCGACCCCAAGGTAAATGCGCCCATACCCCCACAATTAAATGGGCTTGCTTTGTGGAGAGATACGATCGCAGTGTTCCCCGCATGTAAGTATCAAACCAGCCACCGATATAGAGCATTGGGATCTCGATCGTGCTGACATCGATTGTTCGTTTCTGCCAATAAGAATCAGAACAATCAAGCCAAGCTTGATAATAAGCATCATAGTGAGCATATTTCTGCATGATCTCTGGACGAGCGGGAATACGATCGCTCAGTGGCATATTTTTCGCCGCTCTAGAAAGCTCCAGAAATGCAGATTCATCTCCTTTCAATCGCGCCGTTTCTGCTGCTAGTTGAATCGCCCAACCTAAGTTTGCAAACAAACAAAACGCGCCATTTTCATATGCCCAATCGTGATAAATATCCGGAGCTAACATCGCTGGACAGACTGCTTTTAATGCTTCTGGACGGTTCAGGGCTGCATAGAGCTGAGTCATTCCCTGATACGAAAAGCCATACATGCCAACCTTGCCGTTGCTGTGGGGCAGACTTGCTGCCCAATTTACCGTCTCGAATCCGTCTTCAATTTCGTTCTCAAATAGCTTAAATTCGCCCTCTGACGTGCCGCGCCCCCGTACATCTTGAATCACGACGATGTAGCCCTGTGCCGCGTACCAGAGCGGGTGAGCATAAACCACCGTAGACGCGATCGCTCGTCCATACGGTTGCCGCATTAATAACACTGGAAATGTCCCTTCCGCATCTGGATAGTACACATCTGCATCTAAGCGAACGCGATCGCGCGTATCCATTGAAACTGTTTGTTTCGGCAAGACTTTGAGCATCACTTTATTTAATTCGATCGTAACTTAATTCAACCGTAAGATAGTTGCGGAACTGAGGAACGCCGCAGCACTGCTAAATCTTCTTCATCGAGTTCAACAGGTGTTCCACTCCGAATCAGTTCAGCAAAGTCTTCATTTGGAATCATAATGCACAGCGCATAAAGCCTTTCTGCTCCGGTATTGCGGACTTCGTGAATTCCAGTTGGCGGCACAAGCAAACTATCGCCTGATTGAATTGCGACTTCTTTACCATCACAAATCGCAATGCCTTCACCTTTAAGAACGAAGAACATCTCGACCGCGAGTTGATGCCGATTCGGGGGCGTTTTTCCTCCAACATCGAAGATTTCAACACAGAGCGTGAGAGAAAAATTGGCGATCGTCGGGTCAAACACGATCGCCAGTCGATTAGTATCGTGCGGACTAATGCGATACGCCTGATATTCCGTTGGAGATTTGATGACGGGAATGACACAAGACTCTTCCATCGATCGATCCTCAGTATGAAGGTCATTCGTAATTTATAGTTCGCAATCTGCAATTTCTGTTTATTTATTACGGATTGCGAACGATTAATTAACTCGCTCCTACCATCGGTCTTGGTACAATTCCATCGCTAAACCAGGTGACGCTCCCGGTTCCGTCGGTTTTTGTCCAGCGAATATCAGAAAAGCGATCGCCGTTGTAGTC
>CAXTDB010000532.1:0-2329 GCA_964242045.1 uncultured Leptolyngbya sp.
GCCAATCACCCGGCAACTTCCGATCGCATTGTGCGACTTCAACAACTGATTAATCAGAATCCAACCTCTGGACGCGCTGGAATCGATGCTGCAAGTTATCGATCGCGCCTCCGCTAAAAACAAAAACCTCCGAGTTAGAACGCTCGGAGGTTTTTATCTACAGCCTTAGCGCTTGTCGTCGTCCGCGTTTCTGCGGTTCAACTCGCATTGTCACTTCATCTAGCGTCAGGTTCCGTACTTGATTCGTATAAACGTTGACTTGATAAACCTGCTGGCTATCGATTTCTAGCGCAGTCAGCCAGCCGCTCTTTGGATGATACGCGCCTGTATCGATATCTAACCAGCCTCGACCCCGCGCGATCGCTCCCGGTGTCACGCCTTGAAACGTAAACGTGATCGTGTGTCCGGTAATAATCGTTTTATCTGGAAAATAAGGCTGCGTCGAACTGTGAAACTCGTCGCGAATCCAGCAGAACTCGCTGTAGCTTTGTTGCTCGATCGGTAACTTCGGATTCACACCCGCATGAACTAGCCAAACATCGCCCAGATCTAAATAAGTCGGAAGCGTGCGAATCCACTGCACATGCTCAGCTAGCAAGTCAACATCGGGATAGCTCGCAACCGTTGCCCGTCCGCCACTTTGCAGCCATGCTTGAAGGGCGGGTGCGTAAACTTGCCCATTTGGAAACGCTTCAAGCAGTAAATATTCGTGATTGCCGAGCAGCGATCGATAGGGACTATCTTTGACAAACTCGATCACTTGACGGCTTTGCGGACCGCGATCGATCAAATCGCCTAAAAAATAAACCTGATCTTGCGCTCCGGGTGCGATCGTATTGAGCAAGTTGATCATCCCTTCGTAGTGACCATGCACATCACCAATCACAAATCGACGTGCGGGTTGCTGACTCATGCGATCGTCCTTTGGAAACGGTAAGTCTAGAAATTAAACACTCTTATTGCAGGATACTGATCGGAGTGTATGCCACAATTATGCCCTGTCCACTCTCAAGATTTTACCGTAACCATAGGATTCTCACCATTTTTGGCGCGATCGCTTCATCGTCCCAATGCTTTAAGAAACTGCTGAAATCCCGCAAAGATGCCAGGTTTTGCGCCTTGACCCAGCACCCCCGCAAAAATTTCATCTAATTTCTCAGAGTCAGGTCGATCTTGTTCTTCGGCGATCAATTGATACTCGCCGTCGGGAGCATACCAGATCTGCCACGGTGACGGATAACAGCGCAGAATTGCCGACTGATCATCTAAAGGACGCAAATAATAACAAGGCTCGATCGTGTCTAAAAATCGCTGTCTCAACTGCCGTCCTGCATAGCCGATTCCGATAATCGCCACATCTTCGAGTTTAGGATTGAGCAGAATCACAGGACGTTCGCCCGCAACGTTACAAATTTGTTCCACCGGACTCACTTCGACCGGACTCGGTGACACAAAAACATAAATTTCGTCTTCGGGGTCAACTTGTTCTTCTACCGGAGTCGTTTGCCGCGTTCCAGCAACATCTAAACTGCGAAGTTTGTGGGGAATCTCTTGCCAGTCCCGCTTTGCCAGTGCTGCAATGCCAGAATCCGTAAAAAATAGCTTTAATCCTGCCCCGCGATCGCGAAACATCGTAATGAATTTTTCCGCCACAGGCAGCGGTTTGAGTTCTGGAAACACAAGTTCAACCTGCAAGCGCGTGTAACCTGCTGTGATCGCGGCTTGGGTTGCACTTTGAGCTTGAGCGATCGCGGCATCTAAGGTATCTGGAAGTTCAGGCATATCGATTTATGTTAAACGGTAAAAGACCAGCAGAGCTTATCGTACAATGCCTTATTTTAGAGGAACTGCGGCTTATGCTGACTTCTACGCGAGAACTTTTGGAAACAGCGCGGCGACATATTTTCGCGATCGGGGCGTTCAACGTTTACAACCTCGAAGGAGTCAAAGCCGTCGTTAGCGCTGCTGAACTCAGCCGCAGTCCCGCAATGCTGCAACTCCATCCGAGCGCACTGAAGTACGGAAATTCTCCACTCGTTGCAATGTGTCTCGAAGCAGCAGAATCGGCAACCGTTCCGATCTCAGTCCATCTCGATCACAGCACTTCGATGAAAGACATCGATCGCGTCTTACAAGAAGGCGTGCGATCAATCATGGCAGATGGTTCTCCGATGCCGTATGAGAAAAATTTGGAATTCACTCGCGACATGACTCGGTTAGCCCATTCGTATCACGCGATCGTTGAAGCGGAAATCGGACGCATCAGCGGCACAGAAGATGGATTAACGATCGCCGAAAAAGAAGCGAAAATGACCGACCCACAGCAAGC
>CAXTDB010000533.1:0-2327 GCA_964242045.1 uncultured Leptolyngbya sp.
GATAACATTCATGTTTCAAAAGATCTGGCTAACCATCTGAAGAATGGACAGGAAATTAGTCTTGTTGTTGTAAAAAAGTTGGATAAAAAGAAAAATCAATTGGGACTGAGTGCCATTGCTGTACTTGATAAGATGCACTAATCTCAGAAGCCTACGAAATCTTCTGTTAGGCTTTTCAAGCTAGGAAAAACATAATTGCTGCGCTATCACTAAACTGAAACTCATCTCTCAGCATTCAGATTTGAAGTCTTTAATTGAAACCGCGATCGCTGAGTCGTTATTTTCTGTCGAAGCCGGAATTCAACGAACTCAAGAGCGGATTCAAGCTTTTGAAACTCAGTATCAACTCTCCACGGAAGAGTTTCTGAAACGCTATGAAAATGACGAACGACCAGAAACGCTTGAGCTTGATGAATGGATCGGCGAATCGCGAATGCTCAAACGATTGCAAGATAGAGCGTCTCGACTGAGAGAGGTTGAATTTGCAGATTGAACTCTACTTTTAGCACAGGAACTCTTAATAGCAATGAACGGCATGAAAGCCTCTTTTGCTTCCATACCGTTAGTTTTTCAGTCTAATTTCGCTTAGTAGCGATCGCGGGTTCCGGTTCCTGATACATCTGCCGGATCACGATATGCAGTTGCACCCGTCGAGGAGTATTCATCGCGCTTGCTCTTGCGTCCCATCAAACCGAACAAACCGAGCAATCCCAACAATCCCCAATAACCGTTGCGTCCTTCTTGGTGATATCCCGTATCTTCAGTCGTCGTTGCGGTTCCACTGCCGGATGTGCCCGGTGCGGTTTGGCTCATTGCAGGCAGCGACATCGGAGCTAAAACCAAAGCAGACACGATCGCAATCTTTGCAGCAAATTTAGACATAGTATTATCCTCTTTTCAAACTCTGAACTTCAAATCTGAACGCTTTCAGCTTAGAGATTCCAAACGGCAACTGAATCCAACTAAAGCTTGAGAAGCGTCTCTGTTATTAGAGTCATTCCGCAATTACGAACATCACCAATAGATAGAGTGAATATTTCAAAACCGTTACATTGCTTGGGTTTGCGGCGAAACCAGATCCACTCCAGTGATAGGCTAAGAAACGTAGAAAACAAAAGGATTTATTAAGAGGCTTCTCCATGACGGGTTCTTCGCAACTTCCACTTTTACTACGGGCAGCACGGGGCGAGGTGTTGGATCGTCCCCCAGTTTGGATGATGCGGCAGGCTGGTCGCTATATGAAAGCCTATCGAGATTTGCGCGATCGCTATCCGTCGTTTCGCGAACGATCTGAAATTCCAGAAGTCGCGATCGAAGTGTCGCTGCAACCGTGGCGCGCATTTAAGCCCGATGGCGTGATTCTATTTTCAGATATTGTGACTCCGCTTCCGGGACTCGGAATCGAGATGGATATTGCCGAAGGAAAGGGTCCGATCATTGCTGATCCGATTCGATCGCAAGCGCAAATCGATCGACTGCATCCGCTCGTTCCCGAAGAAACGATGCCGTTTATCAAAACGATTTTGAAGTCTCTGCGCGAAGAAGTCGGCAATCAAGCAGCGGTTCTCGGATTCGTGGGCGCGCCTTGGACGTTAGCCGCCTACGCGGTCGAAGGAAAAGGATCGAAAACCTATTCGATCATTAAAAACATGGCGTTTTCTGATCCAGCGATTCTGCATCAGTTGTTATCGAAGTTGGCAGATGCGATCGCAACTTACGCTTGTTATCAGATCGACTGCGGCGCGCAAGTGATCCAGATGTTCGATTCTTGGGCAGGACAGCTTAGCCCCCAAGATTACGATACGTTTGCGCTGCCCTATCAACAGCAAGTGTTCCGCAAGATCAAACAGGTGCATCCGAATACGCCGCTGATTCTATTGGTAACGGGTAGTGCTGGCTTACTCGAACGCATGGCAACAGCAGGAGCGGACATTTTAACGATCGATTGGACAGTCGATATGGCGGATGCTCGCGCTCGACTCGGTAAAGAGGTGAAAGTGCAAGGCAACCTTGATCCGGGTGTGCTGTTTGGCTCGAAGGAATTTATTCGCGATCGGATTCTCGACACGATTCGCAAAGCAGGCAACCGAGGTCACATTTTGAACCTGGGTCACGGCATTCTCCCCAATACCCCGGAGGAAAATGCAGCTTATTTCTTCGAGACAGCAAAACAGGTGGATCAGCTTCTCGCAGCGACTCGTTGATAAAGATTAAAGGATGAAAGGCATTCGAGGGATCAGAATTGAGCGAATCCGTTTATTCTGTTAAGTCATAGGGATTTCCTCACACACAGATTATGTCTTTCATCCTTCATCCTTCCCCCCAAT
>CAXTDB010000534.1:0-2302 GCA_964242045.1 uncultured Leptolyngbya sp.
ATTTCTTGCAGGAACATTCTCACGGAATCGCCAGACCAATCGGAATTGCTGCTAGGTTTTCCGGGCAGAGAGGTTGCCAAACTTTCAAGAGAAAGATCTTCGACTTCGAGGGATTCAAGCTCAGGCAGGGGAAGCAATTTAGTTTTCATAGTAAAGATGAGGGAGATTTGTGAGGAGAAAAGGGCGATGGGTGATTCAGTCATCAGGGAAACCATCGCCCAAGCTTTGCAATCTTTCTTGCGATCGCCGATCAAGGCGGTGGACAAGTAGGGCTTATTCTCGCTTTAGGTAGCGTTGGTCGTTCACCACTTGACTCAGCAGTTGAGCAAGCTTGCTCACTCCTTGAGGATTTAACTGTTCCAATTGCTCCAGAGTGTGCCGTTTTTGCAATGCGGTTTCATTCATGAAAAGACTCCTGTTGCGTCTGAAAATGCAAAGGTTTTTTGTATCTGAATCACTATTGGTCGTTCACCTGCTCTTGCTTGGATGGAATAGAGTTTGGAGCGGCTTGATTTGCCCAAAGATAGTTCGCCACTAGACAAACACAAAGCGCTCCGATCACGCCGATTCCTAACATCCACAATCCTTCTTTGACGATCGCTATCATTCGGCTTGAAAGCGATAAACGCAGTCGATGAACTAGACTCAAACTCTCTTGATGCCAGAAGGAATCATGGTCAACAAAACTAACGCGAACAACATCATTTGAGATCGCTTTTGAGATATTAATTGCTTGCTGAAATTCAGCCGGATCAGTTGGGGATTGACCCACAATACAAATGTGTTTTCGCTTGAAATTTTGATTGTAGGCAGTGGCTTGTCCTAGCGCCTGATAAAGACTTTCTCGATTCAATACCTTCTTCAATTCGTACACACAATCCGATGTGAGAATATCGGCGCGAATTCCGCCTGTCCAAACTTCTTCTTGAGCCGTAATTCCTCGGCTTCTTAAAACGTCTAAACAATACGCTTGGAGTGCCGCTTCAGATTCAAATCGCATTACACTTCTCCTATCGATTTTGTTGAATCGGAGAACTGATTCGGACAGTCGTTCTTGGTTGCAGCGTGAACACTTGAGCCACCAAGAACCCAGCGACAAATGCAGCGAGGACTGGGAAACCATAGCCGTAACCGTTGTTATACATGGAAAATCCTCCAATTCTGGGGTGCGGTGTGCGTGGGAACGAGGGTGCGGGCTTTCAGGACGATCGCGGTGAGATGGGTGTGCAGAAAAACCGCCAAATGGGTGCAAGGTGTGAGGCAAAAACACCGAAACGGGTAGCAGGTGCGCGGTCATTTCACCGCTTGGCGTTAGGGTGCATCGTGTAGCGATGTTAGGGTGTTGTCGCTTCACCGTCTGCATTCAACGGCTCAACGATCTTGGTCTCAAACCCGCATTTTTTGCATCGAAGACTGCGCTTGCGCTCACGCTTCTTTTTATTAACGTGAGTGCGAAATGTAGTGAATTCATGGTCACATCCCGGTTCTGAATCTGCGGCTTTTGTTTGCCCACCCGTAAGCTGATTGGTGAACTCTCCAGGAGCCGGATTATAGAGAATAATCGGCTTTAACCCACCTTTAGAGGGAATGATTAATGAGTAGTATCGCTCTCGGCATTTTGCGATCGCCAGTCGCGGATCTTCACCTTTTGACTCTGCTTCTAATCGCGCTTTTTCCACCGCTTTTCGAGAGGATTCCTTGTAAGTTGAAAGCTCTGTTTTTAAGCGAGTTAAATCTTCACTGTCTAAACCGTGATTCCCACTATCGGAGTCAAGAAATAATCGAATATTCTTTTCGCCTACAATGACTAAACAGCAGTTCGCTAAATCGGGACGGTTTAGCCCTAGCTGCGAAACTAAGGGGTTCTGAGCAATGAAGGTGACTTGAACGCCTTTCCCGGATTCAGAACTTAATCCAGCACCCACTTGAAGCGCAGAAATCAGCACTTTCTTGGTTGCTTCACGCATTTCCCCCAAGCGGAAATGTTCGCCGTATTCATCCCACTGAAATACCGCACGTTTGTAGCGATGATTGGGGTTGGCGGCAAGAATCAGTTTCCGGCTTTCAATCTCTTCTAAAACGTCGCACATGGCTTCGTAGTACGCTTCATTACTGGTTTTGAACAGTGGGAAAATAAAGCGTTTCGATTTCTCGTCGCTGTCGCGATTTCCATCCGTTTTGAGCGTGATTGCGTTGAACTCCACCTCTCCATTCAGTTGAGTGTGGAGCAAGGCATCCAGTTCGTCAATCAGCGTCGTTTTCCCGCTCTGAGTCGCTGCAAAAATTGCCCAGTGGAACTCCG
>CAXTDB010000535.1:0-2293 GCA_964242045.1 uncultured Leptolyngbya sp.
ACTTCTCAAACGACAGCAGTTTTGCCAAAATAAAGCGATCGGCTTGATCCGCCACAAACATAATCGAAGAAGCAACCGCCACCCACTTACCAAAATTCTGAATTTCTTTCAGAATCTCTCGCTCCATACGAAAGCGATTGCGATGAGTCGGAGCGATGAAGTGACTGCAAATCATGTGCGTTGCAGACCCGATCACATTTCCCATCGCTAACGACCAAACCGACGGATTCCACCAGCACAGTAGAATCAGGCAGATTAGATTGAATACCGTAATTAGCAACTCATACGTCATCAATTTGTGAACTTGGATGTTTCGCTCCCAACTTAGCAGCGCGGTTGAACTAAACCCATCTAGCACCGCTGTAAACCCAACCAGCGGCAGGAGTATCATCAGTTCGCCTTGAGGGTCTTGGACTTTGTAAAACTGAGCCACCGGATAAGTCAGCAGCAAACTCAGACCCCAGATCTGAAAGCCGCGAATCACTTTCAGCGACCAAGCCGTATCTAAGAAAACCGGATCGTCGCCGCGTTTGTTATTGACAATGCTTTGGGTGATACCGTAGTCGGAAAATAATTCAATCCCGGTTTTGACCGTATTGACTAACGCCATGAGTCCAAAAAACTCTGGCACAAGTAAGCGCGTTAAAACTAGATTACCGCCGAGTCTGAGGAGTTGGCGACCTCCATAGCCTGCGATCGTCCAAAATGCACCCCGGATTGCCAACTGTTTGAGCGATTTGGTCATATTTATCGATTGTTGCTTGCGGGCATTGCATTGTTTGCGGCTAGATAGCCCCAGAGATAGGCAGTCGGAGAAATCGATTGCATTACCGTAAATTCTGTCGCCATCGGAAACAGAAAAATATCAAAATACGATTCGGTGGCGGGCCACTCGATCGGAGCCGGAAACATCACGTCTTTGAATAGATCGATCGTCCAAGTTTTGCTGTAAAACACCGGATCGTAGGGACCATACACGGTAATTCCGGGAGGCGGATCAATGCCTCGTACGCGCTGATCGAGAATCAAGGGATTTTTCGGACTGCGGTAGCCGAGTCCGGTTGTGTAAGTCATATTATCGGGGTTAGCTCCGAGTGCAAACTGCGTCGCGAGAACACTCGATCGTAAATATTTCGCGTTTTGAGTGAGGTAGTGGGCGCGCACGATCGACATTCCTTTGGGCGCACCGAGTCCACTTGCCCAGCCCACAGGATTATACGGAAGATCTTTCGTCCATTTGAAGGCGGTTTGCTCACCGACTGCCAAAGCTGCATCTGCGTCGCGAACTAAAGCGTTGATCGCATTTTGCTGAACGGTTGAATCGACTGAGCTTTTGGGCAGACGGGCATAAAGGAAAGCAGCATCGCGCTGATCGTGTTCATCCCAAACCACTACATCTTGTTTTGGATCTTTGAACACTGTGGTTTGAAGAAAGATTTGATGCCAAGCAGAATCGCCTGTGAGTCGGAAGAGTTCCAGAGCGGCTAAATTTCGACTATCGCGGACGGATTTACTGTTCGAGGTTTTTCCGCCTTCTCGCTCTGCGTACGCCATCGCGCGTAAAGCACTAGCTTGGTAAGTCTGCGCGAGTTTGGCATCTTTAGATTTGAGCCAGTTGGCAGCGCGCGCTGCGGCTCCTGCATATAGGTAGCTTGACCACGCATCCGGGGCGTAGGCGTAGATTTTGTAGGATTCTTGCCAACTCGCTTCACCGAGTCTCGGATCGCGCTGCGATTGAATGCCGCCCCGAATGCCACCGTCAGCGGTTTGCATTCGGCGAAAGAAGTCGATCGTCCAAAGCGCTTCGTTGATCACATCGGGTAAGCCGTCTTTAGATTTTGGGAGATTAAGCGACACGCGATCGAAGTAACCCGGAAATAGTTCCGCGAGTTCGATCAGCTGTCGCGAAACTTCGACGTGCTGAATCCGCCGATCCCAGTCGCCTGCATCGAAGTAGCCGCCCCACGCATCCGGAACAACGCGAGTCGTTGCGGTTTCTGCGAGTTTTTTAACAAATTCGGCTGAGCCAATTCCTTGATCGACGCTGGAAATTGGCGCGGTTGATTCATACACAACGGCTCCATCTTGCGGATGAAACGGGCGCGGGCGTGTCCACTTCGTATACGGTTCGGTTAAAGCGATGCCGCTGCGTTGATGATAGAGTCCGCGCGCTGAAGTGTAAAAAGCATTTTTCCAGGCATCCGGGCTGATTTGAAACGAAAAGGAACAGCCGATCGAATCTACGCAAACGCGGTATTTTCCAGGGGCTTGAACTTTGGTGAAGTCCATTAAA
>CAXTDB010000536.1:0-2279 GCA_964242045.1 uncultured Leptolyngbya sp.
CCGAAAACCGCACCAATATTATGTTCGTGCCGTATGTGAGTCGATGGGACTACGCAGCAGGCATGTTCAACGAAGCGATCGTCGTTAATGCTCCTGAAAAATTAGCGGGAATCGCGGTGCCAAAACGCGCCAGCTACATCCGCGTCATTATGCTGGAACTCAACCGCATCGCCAACCACTTGCTGTGGCTTGGTCCGTTTATGGCAGATGTCGGCGCACAAACTCCCTTCTTCTACATCTTCCGCGAACGCGAACTAATCTACGATCTGTGGGAAGCCGTTGCTGGCTATCGCATGATCAACCACAACTATTTCCGCATTGGTGGAGTCGCTGCCGATTTGCCGTATGGCTGGGTCGATAAATGCTTAGACTTTTGCGATTACTTCCTACCGAAAGTTGATGAATACGAGCGCTTGATCACAGAGAACCCGATTTTCCGTCGTCGTGTCGATGGAGTGGGTGTGATCACTCGTGAAGATGCGATCAACTGGGGTTTATCCGGTCCGATGCTGCGCGCTTCTGGCGTGAAGTGGGACTTACGGAAAGTCGATCACTACGAAAGCTACGATGACTTTGATTGGGACGTGCATTGGGAAACGGCGGGCGACTGCTACGCGCGCTACATTGTGCGAATTCGTGAAATGCGCGAGTCAGTCAAAATTATCAGACAGGCAATTAAAGGTCTTCCTGGAGGCCCGTTTGAGAATCTCGAAGCAAAACGGATGGCAGAAGGGCCAAAATCCGAGTGGAATGGCTTTGATTATCAATTCATTGGTAAAAAGATTGCGCCGACGTTCAAAATCCCCAAAGGTGAACATTACGTTCGTTTAGAAAGCGGCAAAGGTGAACTAGGAGTTTACATCATCGGTGATGACCATGTGTTCCCGTGGCGCTTTAAGGTGCGGGCAGCGGACTTTAACAACGTCCAAATTCTGCCTTACTTGATCAAGGGAATGAAGGTTGCCGATATCGTGACGATCCTCGGTAGTATCGACATCATCATGGGATCAGTCGATCGCTAAAGCGATTTCCTCAACTCCTCACCGTCGGGCAGGTGTAACAAACCTGCCTGTTTTATTTCGGGGTGTAACGGGTTCGATAAATCACCACACGATGACACGCGATCGCTGCGTTTTGCGTTAGTATAAATTGCGATCAAATTTAAGCACTCTATAAACTTCTTTTAATCTCGCTCGGTGTTATTGCAGAGCAGATTTAACTCCAGTTCCAGCCGAAAGCGGCGAACTGCGTTATGTACATCAACGCGACTTTTGTTATCGTCTGTTCACGGATATTCCTGCTGGTGGGCTACTCGGCTTGTATAAGCGATGAGAGCCTTCAGACGCGAATCTTTCGGACGATCGAGGTTGGTGACGACTTTAAGCGTTGAAATTTGATTGAGGCGATTCTGATTATTGATAGTCTTCGGTTTAACAATCTAGACTTCTGCGGCAGGAGTTGGCTATCCGACTAAAGGTGGATTTTTCCGTCTGAGGGCATGGTTGGCGATCGACTGTTTTCGACTGCTTGTGTCTTAGCGTTGGATCTCAGCAGAAACACTGAGCGAATGCACGAACAAGCTCAGTTGCAGAAAAAGATTGACTTTTTCTAAATTAGACGCTATCAATAGTATGTGAACAGAAGCGTAACCCCTAGATGTAGCGCTTCACCTCAAAAACGGTTTTGACTGTCCATTTTGCATAACTCCACTACCCCCACTAATTGCACTATGAAGTACCAAGAGCAGCTAACTCCCTGGGTTGTCTATCAAATCACCTCAGACATGCAGCGCCAAGTTGTAATTCGGTTCCGCCGTCGCAACGATGCAGATTCTTATCTCAAGGTGTTGACGCAGACTCGCCCGAATGCCAAATTTATCGTTGCGTTTGATGCTCCTCCGGTTGCAGCTCAACCCGCTACAGGCGAAGCCGCGCTCGTTTAGAGGATGAGTCGATAGGCGGAATGTGGTGTGCGATCGATGACCCAATCTCAGTTTACGCACTCCCTCGTTTTCTGAACACTAGACTAAACGCTAAATTTAGGGCAATCGAGAGTTTGCCAGCGGTTTGTAAAGTGTGCTTCGATGAAATGACTTCGTTTATTCTCTCTATCAAGATTCAAGTTAGTACAGATACTCTACTCTGACTGCTTGAAAAATGCAATAGATTAGAAGCGATCGTTTCTAGTGTTCAGGTGAACCCGTGTTTGCTCAAGAAAATCAGTTTGTGGATGCTTCAAGTCCACTTTACAATTTCATATCGCAGCAGATTCGCGATCGA
>CAXTDB010000537.1:0-2277 GCA_964242045.1 uncultured Leptolyngbya sp.
CGGGAATGAACGCAAGATCATTGGTTTCCGCGTGAACGGAATTGTCTCGACAGCCCGCGATCGCAATATTGAATTTACGCGGCAGATTCGTAAAGGCTGGATTGCCCACACCCATTTTGGTGATCATGTCCTGCACACTGCGGGTTAAGCCACGAGTATCAAGCAGTTCATCAGCTTCGAGTCCTGCAACAGGCGATCCGGTGATGTTGCGAACATTATCGACTCCGGTTTGCACCGAGGTCATTCCCGCTTGCTCAAACCGTCGAAAAATTTCAGGAGCATCCTCGATTCGCACTCCCCGCAGTTGAATGTTTTGGCGCGTGGTAATGTCAGCGTTGCCTTCGTCGCCGTATCGCTGCACGATTTCTGCTAAAACCCGCATGTGATTGCTCGGAAGAATTCCGTTTGCCGTTCGCAGTCGCAGCATGAATTTGCCCGGTGTGACAGCGCGATAAAACAATCCCAACACCCGTAAACGAAAATCTCGATCGGCTTCGTCGATCGCTTCCCAGCCCACCTCGGCTAGATAATCGAGTTCTTGCTTCAGCACTAAGCCATCTTTTTCGGCTTTGATCTTTTCAAATTTGTTTTGAGTTTTTGCAGGGGGTGCTTCTGTGGTCAAGTTTTCAAACTGCTTAACGGCTTCGGTATCGGTTAAATTTTCTGATGCACTGGCAACCTTAACCTGGTCGGACACTTCTGCCATCGCTCCCGTCCTCCATTCCTGGAAATTGTTCGTTCGCTTCTTGCACAACAGTAGTGAACTCAAGTTGCGGTTTCGGTAGAGATGGATACAGAGCGAAGACTTTAGCGAGATCTCTATCTTTTAGCTGAAATCTCAAAGCGCTGAGCTTGTTGGCATAAATTGATACAGAATATCGATCCTGATTTTGGAACCTTAGACTCAGACATTATTCATTAATTTGAAAGAATCAACGATCGCGAGAAGCCGATCGAAGATCCAGCATTGATTGGACATTGATCAGAGATTGCTATCTTCAGCTTTGATCGGAATCCATAATAACGGAATCATTCCCACGATCGACAATGCCACCACCAGCCAGAAAAACATTCGATAGCCCACTGCTTGCTGCACAACACCACTGATCAATCCAGGAAGCATCATTCCCAGCGCCATTACACTGGTTGAAATTGCGAAGTGCGAAGTCTGATA
Source organism: uncultured Leptolyngbya sp. (assembly GCA_964242045.1). Classification (GTDB taxonomy): domain Bacteria; phylum Cyanobacteriota; class Cyanobacteriia; order Leptolyngbyales; family Leptolyngbyaceae; genus Leptolyngbya. Next base: position 1,175 of record CAXTDB010000537.1, read on the forward strand.
GTCTTCGGTTGCAAGCAGCATCAGATAAACACTATAAGCCGCAGTTCCTAACCCGTACCCAAGCTGCTCGACAATCACCAATGAATAAACCCAGTGAACCGCAGGTGATTGATACGCTAGATAAACATAAAACAAGTGCGGTAGATTTAGCGCGATCGCTAACGGCAGCAAACTTCGCTTTACGCCGTAGCGCGACACAATCCAACCGCCAAGCACACCGCCGATCGTCAGCGCCAACGATCCCAGGGTTCCGTAAGCAAGCCCGACTTGAGCGATCGAGAGTCCTAATCCTCCGACTTCAGGCGCATCGAGTAAAAACGGTGCTGCAATCTTCACGAGCATCGCTTCACCCAGTCGATACAGCAGAATAAACGCTAACACTGCCCATACTTTCGGCTGTTGGAAATAGCTCCGAATTACAGTTTGATAAACGGTCGAGAGCGGTTTAGATTCTGTTTCCGTTTCAGGAAACGGTAGAACGATCGTATGAACAATCCAAAGCACGAGAAATACTAGAGCAGAAAGCCCGATCGCAATTGTCCAAGCAAGCTGTGATCGAACTCGGAATTCTAATTGTCCAGCAAGAAACACCAATCCGCCAGAGCCAAACAGCATCGCAATCCGGTAGAACGTCGATCGAATGCCCACAAACAAAGCTTGCGAACGTTGATCCAGCACGAGTAAATAAAATCCGTCGATCGCTGTATCTTGCGTTGCAGAAACAAACGCCGCGATTAAAAAGCATCCCCAAGACAGAAAAAAGAACTGCGGTAACTGTAACGCGATCGCAGCAGCACTCAAGCAGAGGATCATGATCAATTGAGTGCGAACAATCCAACTGCGTTTTGTGAAGTAGACATCGATCGCTGGACTCCACAGGAGTTTGATCACCCAAGGCAGATAAAGAAAGCTAGTCCAAAAAGCAAGCGGCGCGTTCTCAATTCCTAAGCTTTTGTAGAGCACAACCGAGACATTGTTAACTAAAACATAAGGAAGACCTGCGGCGAAGTAAAGGGTAGGAACAAAGAACCAAGCAGAGCGGAATCGCGGTGTTTTTCCGCTCTGATTAAGTTGAACTGAAGCGGATTGATCCATTCGGGCAT
>CAXTDB010000538.1:0-2276 GCA_964242045.1 uncultured Leptolyngbya sp.
AGGATTTGGGGCGGCGAAATGTTATGACCTCGAAGTTTGGTTGCCGTCAGCGGGCACATATCGCGAGATTTCTAGCTGCTCGAACTTTATGGACTTTCAAGCACGTCGAGGCAATATTCGATTCAAGGCAGCGGGGCAGAAAGGAACGCAGTTTGTGCATACGCTGAATGGATCGGGACTTGCGATCGGGCGAACGATGGCAGCAGTATTAGAAAACTATCAGCAAGCAGATGGAACCGTGAAGATTCCAGAGGTGTTACAGCCTTATTTGGGGCGAGAAGTGCTTTAAGATGACTGAAAACTCGATCGCTCATAGAAAACAGCAATACTTCAAGCTCAGTTCACAAATTGCTCAGCTAGACAATGTGCAATTGCAGTTTCTATTTGGTGAAAGTAAGCCAAGAACAGGGTGGGGAACAACGCAAACGATTGTTGTTGGACAGTCCCAAGTGTTTGTCAAACGAAGCTACAGCAATTGCTTAAAAAGACAGGATTTCTTCAAAATTGAACTGATATCACACCTATTTGTAATCCTTGCGCTCCATCTTCAATCCTTCTGCTGAGGATCATCACTGGGTGGATGCCAACTCGCTTCAACCCAAAGCGATCGCGCTTCCGTAATTGATCTTTCTCCTTCATAGCGAACGTCATTCATATCTAAGCGATCGCAGGTAGCATGCCCCATCGGTGTTAGCTCAACAATTCGAGTTCCATCAGCAGTCCAAATAAAATGATCTGCCCAATTGTGAAGGCGAGGATTAAACAAAGACACGATTGCCGCAGATTCAAGATCGCGACCCACGATGAAGTTATAGCGGCGTTGATTGCAGCGACTACAAGCTAGAGCAAGGTTTTCTGAATCATCAGAACCGCCTAGCGATCTTGGCTGAACATGATCGATTGTGAAACGAGCGGTGCTAATGCGTTCAGGAGAGCGGCAATATTCACATTTGTCTTGTGCCCGTTGGCGAACGATTCGCTTCGTCAGATCATTAATCGTCATTGTTGAGCGATCAAGCGCGAATTCAGATAAGTGAAAATTCGATCGAGTTCCTGAATCCCCGTTAATTCCTCTAACTCTTCAAGCGTGAGAGAACCCGTCTCATTTTTCTGTAGCAACAGTTCTAGGCGCGATTGCAACGCATTAGTAAATCGAAACAGGCTCAGTTGATCTACCTTTTCCACACGAATTCCAGTTTCCAACAACGAGGCTGGATTGATTACCACTTGCACCATAACCCTGAGTCCTCTGTAATCTGCAACACGATCGCACCCTCAAGCTTACTCTTTCATTCCAGACTGAAACTGATTCATCAGCCAAGCACTCACCTTGCCGTGGTTCATTTCCCGACTACGACGAAACGCCTCTTCCAACACTGCAATTTCTAAACTTGGCAAAACCTGAGAACAATCAATCCGCCGACTTCCGCGATCGGCAACCGCAAACGCCCAAATGCTTACGTTCTGCACATCCACAATCCAATATTCTTTTACGCCCAACGACTCATACAGCAATCGCTTCTCGTCGCGATCGTCAGTCAAAGAAGAATACGCCACTTCAATCACTAAATCAGGTGCAGGATAGCAATCCAAATCAACGATCGTCGCTTCCCAAGGCATAACTTCCGCATTCATGCCCAGGTAATAAGAAGCATCAGGTTGAACCTCAGCATAACCAGTTTTGCGATATGTGCAATTATCGTGAATGTCGAGATCCAATTCTCTCAGCGTGGCAAACAGAAACACTGCACCCATCACAATGCCATGATCACGAGAATGCGGATTACCTAATGCTGCCATTTGCTCCAGCCTCATTCGCCCCTTGTAGTAATAGGCTTTGACATTTTCGTAAGCCGGATCGTTCGTGACTTGAATAAAGCCTTCCCAAGACATCGGAATCCAAGTTTCCATTTGTATCTGAGTATTTAGCTGACTCATAAGCCTGCGCGGATTGGCTTTATTGTAGTTCAGAAGTTCGGCTGACTTAAGAGACACGATCGCACTTCCGACTACTCCTTTCTACCGATTTCCGCTCTAGAGATTCTTAACGCCTCGGTTAAACCTTTAGAATGAGAGAATGTTCTTCATCGTGGCTTAACCTTCACTGCTTATGTCTGTTCTGGCGGTCATTCTTCTTTTGGCAGTTCTGATCTTTGTGCATGAACTCGGTCACTTTCTTGCGGCTCGGCTTCAAGGCATTTACGCGAATCGGTTTTCGATTGGGTTTGGTCCGATTTTGTGGAAGTATCAGGGCGAACAAACCGAATATGCGCTAC
>CAXTDB010000539.1:0-2260 GCA_964242045.1 uncultured Leptolyngbya sp.
CCACAAGTAATCCGGAGTCACTGCCTTCTTGGGGCGCAAAATCCCAGTGAGCCGGGAGCGCAAACCCTTTCTGAGGTTCACCAGATTTCGCGTTCGTGTCTTTGGGTTGGCGAGCGAGAAGCGCCACGCGGACAGAATGATCCGATCGATTGCGAATCCGCAAATTTCCCTGCTTGAGTGCGATCGCGCTTGGATCAGGCTTTTCAATTTTCGGTGCGGCGACAGGTTCAGCAGGCGGTGAGCTTGCGGTTTTGATTATGGGTACTGAATTTGGAGTCCCGGACGAGATCGAAATCTCGATCGGAAACAGCTTGAGTAAGATTGTTCCTGCGATCGCAGTAAGAACTGCCGAAACGATCGCAATTTTGATCGCTGGGTGCCACCCGACTTTGACTTCTTTCATCTGTCTCGACTCGCCTTATCAATCTTTCTACTTCAGTGATAACAAGGGAATTGACGATCGGGGCAGAAACTTTCGCGGGGATCACACTTCTTATTTAAGAGAAATCTTCGTGATTTATTTGACAAATTCAAACAAACCTTGCAAGATATAGATCGCGCTGAAAAACAGAGCGAACACAAATCTGGGACTGTAGTTCAATTGGTTAGAGCACCGCCCTGTCACGGCGGAAGTTGCGGGTTCGAGCCCCGTCAGTCCCGTTGCTCATTCAATATATCTAGAGCGATGCTGAGTTTTACGATCGGTAAGCTGACTTACGAGGATCTCGCCTCAGTCGTGGACTTGACCGAGGAGACTTCTTCGATTTGGCAAACGCTGTTGACTCAGGCTCTACCCCTGAATGAACAAGAACTAAATCAGCTTCGCTTTATTACCGAGAAATTAAGAAACATTCCAACTCAGACTGTTAATGAAGCAACGATTTGGGCGAGAGCAATCTACCCAATGATGGTTCTTGCTGAAACAGATTCGATTCGCGCTGCTTCTGAAGTTCCTTTGGCGGCTAAGTTTCCTGAGTTTGAAATTGCTGGAATCGCTGACGGGGTTTTAGGAACGCTAACGGGTTCTCGAATTACAGCCCCATTTTTTGTGGTGTTTGAAGCGAAGAGAGCGATCGAAGGCACTGATCCGATTCCACAGCTTTATGGTGAGTTAATTTGTGCTGCTTATTTGAATCATCAACATTCCCCACAAAATCCGCAAACGATCTTTGGAGCTTACACAGTCGCGGATACTTGGACGTTTAGCAAAGGAGAAGTTTGTCGATCGAGCGATCGAGTTCAAGTTCGGTTTGATGTATCGCGCGAATTCAGGCAAGTGTTTGAAGCTGAGGAAATTTTGAAATTGCTGAGAGCAATTCTCAAGCTGAATTTAAACGATGATAAAAGAGACGCGATCGAGTAACCAAAGTGCTTGAAACACTAGCCGAATACATGGCGGGAGAATTTGACAACCAAGCGCAGGCGAAAGAAAGCCCTGCTTGGTTTGTGCATCTCCGCTTGTGGCAGCGTCCCGTGAAATTGTTGGAAGATTTGGCGATTTTTGCTGAGCAATCGAATGTGTTGAAATTAGAGCAGCCGTATCGACAGCGATTGTTGCGACTGCAAGAGAGCGAGGGAGAACTGAAGGTTCAGTACTATCAGTTCAAAGACCCAAATCAAGTTAAAGGAGCCGGACAACAACCGGAATTGCTCGATCGATTAACCGAGCAAGAGATCGAACTGCTTCCAGGCTGTACGCTGCAAGTCACGACAAAATCTATGGCTCAAGGACTGCATTTCATTGCATCACCGCCACCGGATACGCGATGTGCATTCTCGCTGCAAGGCAGTACCATTCAGGTTTCGTTAGGTTTTGAGGCGATGCCCAATCGCTTTTTAAGCTATGACAAAGGCATCGATCCTGAAACTCAGCAACCAATTTGGGGCGCACTGATGGGCGCGTATGAATTTCAGAAAATGCGATCGTATTAATCAACAAAAATTGATTTCAAGCGCTGTAGTGCAGTTTTGATTTCGTTCAACTCGGTCGGAGTTAAGCGATCGAATTTCTGTTTAAGATGAGCGATATGAACTGGAAAGATCTGCTCAAACAGCGCTTCACCTTCAGGCGTGAGAACGATGAGAAAACAGCGGCGATTTTCCGGGGGAACTTCTCGACGAACGAGATTTTTCTGTTCTAAGCGATCGATAATTCCCGTCAAGGTTCCTTTGGTGACAAGCGTTTTCTCTGCAAGTTGATTCATGAACATGCCAGAGGTGTTGCCAAGCGTGCAAATTACATCGAATTGTGGAGCCGTTA
>CAXTDB010000540.1:0-2253 GCA_964242045.1 uncultured Leptolyngbya sp.
AATAAACGTTTCTGTTCAGTTTAGTTTTTCTACTCTCACATTGAAACAGCCCTGCCCACAAATTGGAGCGACTGGAATGAGACGAGATGAAGAAGCTCAAAATATTCTCGATCGTCTTTCTTCCATGCCGTTCGAGGAGTGCTGCCCACTGAGTCGCGAGTTTTTGAATATGCCGACCATACCAGGGTTATACGCGCTCCGCCATCGGGATGACGGCATTCTCTACATCGGGTTGGCAATTAATCTCAGGCGACGATTCAAGGACGGACATAAAGCTTTCCTGTGGGCACTACTCGACTGTTACAGCCCGTATGATGTTGGAATTGCAGTTGAACTGTTAGTTGAACTGTTAACGGTTCAATCCTTCCAGGAAAGCGATGCTCTTGAGACACGGATGACTCGGATTGCCAATCCGAGTTATAACGTTCGTAAGAAGTAGGAAGGAATGACAATGCAAGCCCCTGAACAAGTCCGTGAACATCTCAGTCCTGAAATCGCTCAGGCGTTTGTGAATGGGTTGCCAGAAAAAATCAGACTTGGACTGATGACTTATGCGGCTCAAGTGGGTTTTCCGATCGGAGCGGTGATCGAAATGGCGATCGCTGGATTCCTAGACGAAGATGTGATGAATTTTCCGGGCTGCAATCCTGTAGGTGTCGATTTTTGCAGGAAGCTTAATGGAATCAGAGAGACTGCTTAACGTAACAAACCTACCCGAAAGCCGCAATAGTACGGTATATTCCCTTCCATAGACAAACTTCCCGCTCTCAGGTCCGAAGTCAGGACACATCAATCAACCGTATCTCGTCAGAAACACAATCTGAGCCAACTCTGAATAGGAGAGCATTTAGCCATGCTTGATCAAGTGCAGATGCCCCGCTCACCCCAAGCGAATCCCGCACAGCCAACCCGTCTACAAAGAATCACTTCTACCTTTCAAACCCTCGGACTTCCACAAGCAGCCCTCTGCTTCAAAGAAAAATTTAGCCGCCGCTCCTTTGCAAACTTCCTCAAAGTCTCCGACTCAGCCCCGCCCTACAAACTCCACCCCAAAAACGCTCAATACCCGCTTCTCTGTCGTCCCAACACCAGCGACATCTTCGTCTTCGACCAAATCTTCATTGAGCGAGAATACTCCTGCCTCGACCACCTTACCAATGTCGATCTCATCCTCGACTGCGGAGCCAACGTCGGCTACTCCTCCGCCTACTTCCTATCCCGTTTCCCCGCTGCCACTATCATCGCGATCGAACCCGATCCCGCTAACTTCGCCCAGCTTGAGAAAAACCTTGCTCCCTACGGCGATCGCACCAAAATTATCTATGCAGGTCTTTGGTCACACCCCGCCAACCTCAAAATCCAATACGCCACGGAAGAATGGGGAACCCAAGTCCGAGAATGCCACCCCAACGAAACCCCAGACCTTCAAGCCACAGACATTGCAACCATTCTTAGACTGTCCGGCAAAGACCGCATCTCCATTCTCAAAGTAGACATCGAAGGAGCCGAAGCCATTGTATTCTCCCAAAATTACGAATCTTGGCTCCCAAAAGTAGATAACCTCGTGATCGAACTGCACGACAATTCCAATTTCGGTCAAGCTTCAGAGATCTTCTTTAATGCGATCGCTGATCAACCCTTCAATCTCTCCGAATGCGGAGAACTCATCGTTTGCACTTCTAAATCCGCTTTGCACTAAGTTATCCCTCTTTCATCACTCTAGGCAGGATAAAATAAGGACAGGTTCTTAAAGTCCCTGACAAATCAATGGTTGAGCCACGCGCACCTGTTAACACCGTTACCTTCATTGATAATTACTGCGCAGTCTACCGTGATTTGTTCGGTGACGTGCGAAGTTTTGAAGCCTTCAAATATCTGCATCTGGGCATCATTAGCGACTTGCCCCGTAAGTCACTGCCTGCCATTGCTCGTGCGGTTAGTTTGTCGAGTGGTTGCTTCGCAGTTGCGCTCTGCGCTAAACAAGTGCTGCATCATTTCTAACTGAATCGCCTTGGTCAGTTGCTGCAGTCCAAAAACGACGATTAGAGCTAATCTTGCAACAATTGAACGGTAGAGCTATTACGCTTGTGATAGATGAAACCGGAGACCGTAAAAAAGGCAATTCCACTGACTATATAGCCTAACAGTACATCGGCAACCTTGGCAAGATTGAGAACGGCATCATTAAATGACAGTCATGATCGGCGGGACGACAGCCAGAAACCCTGCTTTGAAAAAACGATCGCAGAACCT
>CAXTDB010000541.1:0-2246 GCA_964242045.1 uncultured Leptolyngbya sp.
GACGATAGTGGGAGGGTTGCTTCCTGTCAAAATAGCTAACCGCCAGGGTGTTTATGTAAGGCGCGCTCTTTACCAGTCAAGGTAAAGAGCGTTCTTTTTTGTGAAATAGTCTGTTTATGTTATCGCGATCGTAGTTAGTCGGTGGTTTGATCGTTCTTTGGGGCTTCTCGATCTTCGGTATGATTGACTAGTTGCACTTCGATCGACAAACTATGACTGCTTTTACTGGAATTTCGCTCACAACACTCGCACAGCGAACTCAAGATGCAGCGCGGCAGCTTGCGGTGCGATCGACAGAAAGCAGAAATGATGCAATCGCAAAGATTGCCGATGCGTTAGAGAGCAATGCAGCCAAAATTCTGGCAGCGAACACAGCAGACTGTGAAGCAGCAAAGGCGGATGGAATTGCGTCTGCGTTGTATGCGCGATTGAAATTAGATGAAGCGAAACTGAAAAGCGCAATTGTTGGTGTTCGCGATGTTGGTAAGTTAGCTGATCCGATTGGTGCAGTTCAGATTCATCGCGAATTAGATCAAGGCTTGATTCTAAAGCGAGTTAGCTGTCCGTTGGGTGTATTAGGTGTGATTTTCGAGGCGCGACCTGATGCAGTAATGCAGATTTCCAGTCTTGCGATCAAGTCGGGGAACGGGGTGATTCTTAAAGGTGGAAAAGAAGCAATTCGATCGTGTGAGGCGCTAGTGAAAGCAATTCAGCAGGGGTTAGCGCAAACAGAAATTGATTCATCTGTGGTACAGCTCTTGACAACGCGAGAAGAAACGCTGGAGTTATTAAAACTTGACCCCTATGTTGATTTGATTATTCCACGTGGATCGAATTCGTTTGTGAAATTCGTGCAGGATAATACCCGGATTCCAGTGTTAGGTCATGCGGATGGAATTTGTCATTTGTATGTCGATCGAGCCGCTGAGATTCCTAAAGCGATCAAGATTGCGATCGATTCTAAAACGCAATATCCTGCGGCTTGTAATGCGATCGAGACGTTATTGGTGCATTCTGCGATCGCGTCGGAATTTCTGCTTGAAGTGGCTCCGGCATTACAAGCGAAGAATGTTGAACTGCGGGGAGACGATCGCGCTCGTAACATTCTTAACATTGCAGCAGCAACGGAAACGGATTGGTCAACGGAATATAGTGATTTGATTTTGGCGATCAAGATTGTGGATTCGACTGAGGATGCGATCGCACATATCAATACTTACGGCTCGAAGCATACGGATGCGATCGTGACTGAAGATGCAAAAACGGCGCAGTTGTTTATGGATCAGGTCGATGCGGCAGGCGTTTATCACAACTGTTCGACGCGATTTGCAGATGGTTTTCGGTATGGGTTTGGGGCGGAAGTTGGAATTAGTACGCAGAAGATGCCGCCGAGAGGCCCAGTTGGATTAGAAGGGTTGGTCACTTACAAGTATCAATTGGTTGGGGATGGTCAAATTGCGGCGACTTATTCGGGTGCGAACGCTAAGCCTTTTACGCATCGCGATTTATGAAGATTCGAGCAGCAACAGAAAAAGATGTCGATCGCTTAGCACTTCTCTGTACTGCACTGGGTTACTCAACCACCTCAGCGGAAATGGCAACGAGGTTTTCGGAAGTTGAGCAGTGCGACGAACATGCAGTTTTTGTAGCAGAAGCACAAGATCAAACGCTCGTGGGGTGGGTTCACGTCTACCATTGCAAACTGCTCATTAGCGCTCCACAAGCGATTATCTTTGGCTTAGTTGTTGACGAGCAGTTTCAAAGACAGGGCATTGGTCGATCGCTACTTGAACAGGTTGAACGATGGGCAGTTAGTCGGAATTGCTCAACGATTTTAGTTCGATCGAATATGATTCGGACAGAAGCCCACCGCTTCTATGAACAGGTTGGATACAAAGAGATTAAGCGATCGCTAGTGTTTCAGAAGCAGGTGTGAGCAGTTCTACCATTGCTCCCGCGCCTCTAGGTGCAGAAGCGGGATTTTGTCCGGTGACTAAGCGATCGCTTGACTCGCTCACCGAAATCGATTAGTCTCTCAAGTTAAGCAAATGGTTTCCGAACCGCCGTTTGTGAGTTTGACCCAAAAACTGAAACCGCCGCTGCCCAAAGTTGCTTGCAACAACGATGAGCAGCTAACCATTCAAGACTGTTATCGGCAGTCCGGCAGGCTAACGTAGGATGATAGCATCTGAAGTAGCCACCTCGATTTTTAATGGATTGGGGTGGCTTTGGTTTTTGGGCTTTCT
>CAXTDB010000542.1:0-2197 GCA_964242045.1 uncultured Leptolyngbya sp.
CCCCGATTCGCAATCTGATCCGCTTGGTCGATTAGCGGACGATCTTCTTTGCTCTGCACATCGGTTGTAATTTGGTCGATTAGCTGACGTGCTTCTTTCGCTTTTGGATTAGAACTGGAAATCTGAGAAGCGGTATCGATCGCGGCTTGCAAATCTTCGGGTCGGCTAGATTGTGCCAGTTGACGGGCGCGATTGAGTTGAGCAATGTCGCCTTTTTCGGCTTGCCAAGTTGCGATCAGTTTTTGGGCTTTGTTGTAGGAAGGACGATCGGAGCCGATTTTTTGCGCTTGGGCGATCGCGGCATCATAATCGTCAGGCGCGCCGTTCCAAACGCGACCGATCGCATTCGCTAAAACTTCAAAATCTTCGACTTCTTTTTGTAAATTGGCAGCAGGCGGAATTTGTCTGATTACATCAAGCGCGGTCGTGAGATCTTTACGATCGAGTGCCGCATCTGCAAGATCCAGCATCTTTTTACCCAAATCAGCGATCGTTTCTTGTGCGCCTTGGTAAACGTAACTCTGATCATTGATACTGGTCAGCAGTTTTAGCGCTTCTTGGAAATTCTGTAATCCGCCAAATTCGATTAGATTTTTAGCTTTGGTAATCTTCGTAATGTCTTCGCGCGTTGCCGTGATTTTGCCGCTGATTTCTTGGTATTTCGTCGTTTGCCAGAAGGTGTTATCGATCGATAACAAGCGTCCTGCTTCGGTCAGCGCTAAGCGCCAATTCTGTTTTCGTAAAGCCTCTTCTGACTTGCGATAAAGCGATTCGGCTGAAGTCCAAATTCCCTGCCAGCGCTTGATTTTGCTTTCAACTTGCGCGTAGGCACTGCCAATTTTAGGAACCTTTTTAGCGGTGTTGATCGCTTCATCGAGATTACCAGCTTGGAAAGCTTCTTCACCCAGATCGAGAATTTCTTGCGCCCAGAGTTCGATCAACCGTTTGGCTTCGTTGTGCAGCGGATGATCGGGCGGTAAAGTTTTAACCAGCTCGATCGCTTCTAATAAATCTTTGGTGGTGCGCTTACCTGCCGCAATCTCAGCGCAGTGTAATCGCAGAGAAGCAGAAGCAAGGGGCCAAAAAATCGAGGGACAGTTAGGAACCGCTGGAAGTTTGAATAGAAACGCGATCGATAAAGCCGTAGCACTCCCAGTCGTTACGAGCGCAAGCGCAATCATAGCGCGCCAATCGGTCATCAACCATTTTCTGGCTCGATGAAATCGATCGACGATCAGTTTGCGATCGAGCTTTTCCGCAGTGCGAGGACGTTCCTTCACGGCTTGAGTAGATTGTTTTGCCGCATCGCGATCCACCGATCGGCGTGACGGTTTACGGTTCCGACGGTTGGGAATGCCGCGATCTCTAGTCATAGGTGCGTGTGAAACTGCAAAGCGTGCGATCGAGAAATTCAGAGGATCACGCTAGAAGACATCCTACTCCCCATTGAGAAAAAAAATAACCCCAAGTTCACCGAGTTAATCATCTTCTCACAAAATTATCCAGCGATTCGGGAAAGCGAAGCGCCACATTCAACTGGATCTTCGACTGCCTAATGCCGATATGATCAGATCCGCATAGTTATATTGAGGTGGAGATTCATGGGCGAACTGCAAGGAAAAGTCGCGATCATCACAGGTGCATCGCGCGGAATCGGACGAGCAACCGCGTTGGCACTCGCAAGCGAAGGAGCAACGGTGGTTGTGAATTATGCAAGTTCGAGTGGTGCAGCCGATGAAGTCGTGGCAACAATTACCGGAAACGGGGGCGGTGCGGTCGCGCTTCAAGCCGATGTTTCTAAAGCGGATCAAGTCGATACCTTAATCGATTCCACAATGGAAAAGTACGGTAGAGTCGATGTCTTGGTCAATAACGCTGGAATCACTCGCGATACCTTGCTGTTGAGAATGAAGCCTGAAGACTGGCAAGCCGTGATTGATCTCAATCTCACCGGAGTCTTTCTTTGCACCAGAGCCGTAAGCAAAATTATGCTGAAGCAGCGGAGCGGACGGATTGTGAACATTACTTCGGTCGCAGGACAGATGGGAAATCCAGGACAAGCGAATTACAGTGCAGCAAAAGCAGGCGTGATTGGATTTACGAAAACGGTGGCGAAAGAGCTTGCGAGTCGCGGAATTACCGTGAATGCAGTTGCACCCGGATTTATCGAAACCGATATGACAAATGATTTGAAAAC
>CAXTDB010000543.1:0-2194 GCA_964242045.1 uncultured Leptolyngbya sp.
AAACGGCTTGGATGTTCGAGGAGCGCGGTGATTTTCATCGAAGTTCAAGAAATTATCAAGCCGCGATCGCCGATTTTGATCGAGCCATTGACCTAGACGCAGACCTGACTTGGGCATGGGTCTGTCGGGGACAATGCTACCTTGCCCTCACGGATCTTGAACAAGCACTAGAAAGTTTTAATCAAGCGCTTCAACGAAAGCCAGATTATGCTTCAGCACTGATGCTTCGTGGGATTGTTTATCGCAAGCTAAAGCGGTATGAGGATTCGTTAGCTGACTTTGATCTAGCGATGCAAATGGGATATACCAGGTCTAAGGTTTTAGATGAACTGGGTGAGACTTATGAGTTGATGAAGCGATATGAAGAGGCAGTGCAGGTTTATAACCAAGCGATCGAGAATGATCCAAACAACGCTCATCTTTTCGCTAAACGGGCTGAAATGTGTCGGCTAATGAAATCGTATGAATCCGCTCTTCAAGATTTTGATCAAGCGATTCAACTGAATTCGCAATTAGCCTGGGCAGTGGCAAGTCGAGGTCAAACCTATGCTGCTCTCGATCGCAACGATGAAGCGATCTCGAATTTTGATCAAGCAATCCAACTCGATTCTCAGACAGCATGGTTTTTTATCGATCGCTCCCGAATTTACCATCGCCTAGAATGCTACGACAAAGCACTCGCTGATTCTGAAGCTGCAATTGCACTTGATCCACAAAATCCTTGGGCGTTCGCGCATCGAGCTGAAACCTACTACGACATGGAGAACTATACAGAAGCGCTTGCAGAAGTCAATCGTGCTCTAGAAATCAAGCCTGATCTAGACTGGGCAATCTGTGGACGTGGACTAACGTTCCATCGACTTCGACAGTACGAGAACGCGATCGCGGATTTCAATCAAGCGATTGCACTTAATCCAGGTCTAACTGCTGCTGTGGCAAACCGTGGATATACTCGCCTGATGATGCGTCAGTTTGAAGCAGCGTTGGAGAATTTCAATGCCGTCATTGCTCTAGACCCTAAAGGGGATTGGAATTGGTACAGTCGTGCCCTTGCTCATCAAGGACTTAGGCAATTCGCGCAAGCGCAGACCGATTACGATCGAGCAATTTCAATTGCTCACCGGGAGCACAGCACAAATCCTAATAATTGGGGAAATTTATTCAATCTCGCGCTTTATCACTTAGCAACCGACTCGGTTGAGCAAGCCAACTATTATTATCGAAGCGCCCTAAATCGAAACGTCTCTCAATCAGCAATTCGAGTAGCACTCAGGGATATTGAGGAATTCATACTTGTGTTTCCTGAGCACCAAGAAGCAGACAAAATGATGAACATCCTGTTACAAGCATTTGCTAATTCTACTAATTGATATCTTGAAGACTTTCCGTTAGTTTCTGCCTGTTCTATTTGTTGGTGTTCGACAGCAGCTTTCGACTAGTGGTAGAGAATATAGAATTGCTGAGAAATGACCTAGATTGCAGATGTGTAACCCTTACAGTTTTTTCGCCCAATGTTCAAGGGCAATATTTATCCACAAGTCGATTGAGGTTGCACGATTAGGATTTGCAAGCGGTTGACCATAATACTCAGATCCGTATGCTTGCATCTCTTCCCAAGTTTGAAACGCTTCAAGAATGATTATTGGCGACTGCCAATAATCATGTCCACTTTGGACGCGGCGACCGTCAGGACTATGCCGCAAGCGCTCCATCGTCATCCAATCCGACGTATCGATAAATATTCTGTATATTTGCCTGCGAATGGGGTGGGGAAGCCGCAGCAGGAGATGAGCATTTTCGGTTGGGCAAGCGAATGCCACGGGAACCCCAAGAACAACTCTGCACATGATCTCGTTTTTTCCTTGCCGTACACTAGACGCGACGGCAGAACAGTTTCTTTCATCCGCGGATCAAATTCCAACAATGTCTGCCGAATGCGAAGAATGCGATCACGATGGGTTTGATCGACGGTTGCTAAATTATTTAGCAATTTTCGGGGAACGGGTGGAATTTTCCAACTCACGTTCTAAGGTGAGTAAGGGAGTTTCAGCGACCATTTTTGCGCTTGCGATTGATCATGCGGCGTCCAAACGAATCCTTCTTTGTCGATCGCAATCTCAAACTGGAGAAACTCGATCGACAACTGACTGTACTGCTGATCGATCCAATTGTCTCGATGAAACGAGGGCGCGAT
>CAXTDB010000544.1:0-2191 GCA_964242045.1 uncultured Leptolyngbya sp.
CTGCCATTTTCCTGGATCAGTCGAGACCGACACCACCATCAAAGCATCTTGAGGAATCGCGTTTGCGCCGATCGGCATGACGCTGAACTGCTGTTGGCGGGTAAGTGCCCAATAGGCGATCGTGCCTCCGCCCACGAGTGCAGCCGCCGCACCGATCGTAAGGGGTAAAGGAGGTTTTTGCTTTTGAGGTCGGGTTTTAGTCGGGGCGTTCATGAAAGCGACAAGTCGAGTTATATTGCCGTTGCCACTGTAGCAAAGTCTATGCAGATTGGTACGATGACAAATCAAATTGCAATAGATTTAGGCATTCGATTGAAAAGTTCTATTGATCTTCGGTTTGAACATCGATGAACGGATTGAAAACTGCAACTCCTGATTTCTGAAAGTCTGCGACGTTCCGAGTCACAACACAGAGATGATGACAGGCTGCTGTTGCTGCAATAAACAAATCTGGCTGACTGTAGGTATAGCCTTGCTTTCGTCCCTGTTCGATCCTCTTCCGCCACAGCAGGATCACCGTTTCATCGACTGCTAAACTGCGATCGCTAAACCAAGGGCGTAATGTCCCCTCTAGCCACTGAGACAGTTCTTCACGAAAAGCTGAATCGTTCACTCGCTCAATCCCGAATCGGATTTCTGCAAAGGTGATAGTACTAAGGTAAAACGACTGTGGAGGTTGGCTATCAGCCCACTGCTTCACGTTGGGGTGACAGTTGGGTTTGCGAAGTTCAGAAACGACGTTTGTATCTAACAGCCAACCTTTCATAGCTCAACATCGCGAATGGGAGATTCAGTCTTTGGCGATTCAAAATTCAAGCGGCTGAGGGGGGATTGAGACAACAAAGCGTGTAGATTTGGCTGCTCTAGTAAGGGCAACAGTTTAGCGAATTCTTCAGCGGAGATAATGACAACCGCATCTTTTCCACGAACGGTTATCCGCTGCGGATTTTGCTCGCGCGCTAATCGGATCACCTCACTTAATCGAGCTTTGGCATCTTCTAGTTTCCAGTCTGGATAGCGATCGAGTGAGGATAAATTAAAACTCATGGGATAGATCTGACTAGCGCTAGTCAGATTCTAGACTGCTTTCTGGAAAATCTCCCGCTCAGTAACGAAGCGATACAACGTATCTCTTTGTTGATAGGGTCGATCAAGAGACGCGATCGCGTTCTGCAAGGTTTCAACTTCCATACAGGTCCCGCCGATCGCGCCTGCCATTGTTGTAATATGCTCTTCCATTAACGTACCGCCAATATCATTACAGCCCCAGTTCAAGGCTTCCACGGCTCCAGACAGTCCCAATTTCACCCAGCTTGGTTGATGATTTGGAATCCAGTTTCCGAGATAAATTCGCGCAACGGCAGTCAGTAACAACGCATCGGATAAAATCGGCTGATCGTGTCCGACTCGACGACGCAGCGGCTTCGGAGCTTCTTGACCTACAAACGGCAGCAAAATGAATTCTGTGATTCCGGTGTGTCCAGATTCTTTCGCGGATTGTTGAATCGATCGTAGTTTCTCTAGATGCTGAATCTGTTGTTCTGGCGTTTCAATGTGTCCGGATAGCATTGTGCTAGTCGTCGGAACGCCTTGTTGATGCGTTGTCCGAACAACCTCGATCCAGGTTTCACTATCAATCTTTTCAGGACAGAGAACTTTACGAACCTGGTTATCTAATACTTCCGCAGCGGTTCCCGGCATCGAATCGACACCCGCATCCCTCAGGGCTGCAATCACGTCTGCAAAAGCTAAATGATCTTCTCGTGCAATAAACTGAACTTCCTGCGGCGAAAACGCATGGAGATGAAGATCAGGAAACTCAGATTTGATCGTATTCACTAACTTTTGGTAGTACTGCAACGAACTCCCATTAATCTTTGCAGTCGGGTTTAATCCACCCTGCATACAGATTTCAGTTGCTCCACGCTTTACCGCATCGGTCGCTTTTTCTAAAATCTGCGACCAATCCAACCAGTAAGCGCCTTTATCTCCGTCATCTCTTCGGAAAGCACAGAAGCTACAGTGTTGCTCACAGATATTGGTGTAGTTAATGTTGCGATTAATTACATACGTTACGGTGTCGCCGGATTGTTCTTGGCGAAGATGATCGCTCACCGCGCGAATTCGCTCAGTCTCCTTTGATTTCAGCAATATGACTCCTTCTTCAGGAGATAAATCGAATCTCGATCGC
>CAXTDB010000545.1:0-2174 GCA_964242045.1 uncultured Leptolyngbya sp.
AATCGCTCAACAGGTCGGTACTTTGACGGATCGATCTGACCAAAGCAATATTACGGCATCTGCGGCGATTCTTGCCGCGTTAGTATTGGATAAAAGCTTAGTCAAGCGCATTCTTAGGAGGGATCTGATGCAAGAGTCTGCCATTTACCAAGATATTCTCGAAGAAGGTCGTGGACTAGGAGAAGAAATCGGGCGCGAGCAGGGAGAGCAAGCGAAGGCGAGGCAAATTGCGCTGAATCTGCTTCGAGAAGGGATGACGGCTGAAGCGATCGCGCGAGTGACAGACCTCTCGATCGAACAAATTCAAAGCTTTCAAGAGTGATACGGATAGTTAATAAGCAGTTGGGATGGAACGGGTCGCTCTCATACTTACGGTAGGAACCAGGTGGAAGTCTACCAGACTTCTATCTTTGAACCATGCCAGTTTTACAGCGGTAGAAAAAACTTGTCATCTACTGGAGTACCAATCCCCTTAAGAGCCAAGCACAACTGGGCATCCTTGAGGATGAGTACTGCGAACAATGCTGGAACGAGCAAAGGGTTCATTGGGTGTGGGCATGACTCCCAATTCGATGCTGAGGGAAGACATTTGCGGATATTTGTCGAGTAATCGTTTAACGAGGTTTTTATTGACAATCTCCCAGTAGTCAGTGTTGTTGGGGTAGTTGGTTAAATAAGTGCCAACCTCTTTTCGGATGGGCACAAAGTCAGGGTAATCATTTTTGGTGGTCGCCTCTGGAGTCAGGCGATAGGCAACTTTGATATTCAAAATTGCGCCGTCTTGATGCGAAATGGCGTAATTAGGGATTTGAAAGGAAAAGATTTCTTGTTGGCGATCGCACTGAGACAAGTTTTGGGCGGGCAAGTTTTGGGCAATTGCTGGATAGCCCAAAACTTGTAGGGACAGCAGCAACGGAAGAGAAACCAAAAAAGATTGAGTGTTGATCATGATTTAGGCAACTAACCATACTAGAATTCAGTCCACTGCATTTTTCAAGGTGCGTCCGTGGTTCTCGACCTGTGAAGCGGTCAGACCGATCTCAAGGGACTCTTTCAAAAGTCGCTGTTGGCACAGCGACCCTCCAAGAAAACACAGTGGTGTGTATTAGGTGTAAGTCTACAAGGTATCGATGCTCCTATAGTGTAGAGTTCAAATGCAGGTGTCGAGTCTCAAATTCTTTTGGCTCTAACGCAGTTTTGATATTGGTGACGAAACATTACTTAACACGATGCAGCGACCTTGCTTCCAACGCGGCGATTCTCTACTCTGAGATTGCCTCTTAGGGAGTGAGCAAGCCCTGGGAGAAGCGGTATGCTGAAATTGTCCCCTACGGATAGCGTCACTACGAGTAAGCGCTCTAAACGAACGGGTGCAGGTCGAGGATTTGGCAAACCGCAAAGGCTCATGCAACCCGAAGATATGGTGGGTTTTGCTGCCACAATTTTTGCGCTCCAGCTTGCGAGCGAGCGCATCGCGGAGCTGAACAGGTCGCGGACGGCTCAGAAATGGCAAGAGTTTTTGATGGAAGAGGCAGCCGAGCGAATGTTAAGTGGTGAAACGTTTGAATTGCTTGACGACGGAACAGAGCTAGATTTTGACGACTGAGGCGGACTGACCGTGTGACAGCCGTTTTGCTTCTCGCGATCGCGCTTTGTTTGATCGCGCCTCTATGAAATGTCAAGAGCAATGCTCTTGACATTTCATAAAACGCATTCAAGCGGTAATTTGTGTTGCTTCCAGGGGTACTTGCATAAACCCGCACGTAGTAAGTTCCCGGTTCTAACGCTTGACTAATCGATTTCGCGATCGTGCCGCTCTGCGTTGAACTGGCAATTACATCTCCAGCGTCAATCGTTCCATTGCGGTTGCGGTCTTGAATCAACTGCACAGTTGCATCGGCACTCAAGCCACTAATTGACAGGTTGAGGCTGCTACGAGTCGATAAGCTGAAGCGGTAGATTTTGTTAGGAGTTGTGGAAGTGATTGTATCACTGAGAACTGCTGGACTTGCAGTAAGATTAATCGCTGTAGCGGTATCAAGCGGATTACTGGACATAGCAAACCTTCGGAAAATGGAGAGTCAAGAGTCATGTAGCGATTTTTCTCTGAGTTGCACTTATTATACGAACAAACTGTATTAACGTTGTATTCTTTACATCAACTTCACAGAATA
>CAXTDB010000546.1:0-2131 GCA_964242045.1 uncultured Leptolyngbya sp.
TAATACATCCTGGCAGGCTTGGAACTTCAACGACAAAGTAGCCATCCTCGCCAGGATATAGCAGCACTTTACGTTTAGCATCAGATTGAATCATCACTTCATCAAGGTTTGAACTTTACTCAGAATCCTAGCACTATCGAGCTGTAGAACCGAGATTAGCTCATTTTTGATCCACAAACATCATGAAGAATTCAGCGTAGAATTGAATCTCTAACTTTCAGAAGACAGTTTCGTTTTGAGTCAGAGTCAAGTTCTAAATCTACAGCGTCTCGCACAGGGATTGCCTGCTATTACACCCGCCTTCGGAGCAGCGATCGCGCAAGCGGGTGCAATTTGTCTAGCCAATGAAGCTCATCAGCCAGAAATAGAACTTAAGGTCGAGGGCGAATTTTCTACGAATTTCAAATTAGACTGGCAGCCAATCATCGAGCAAATGCAGCGATGAAGAATACACGACCGAGCAAGCCGCTTATGGAATCGCGTTTCTGCTGATTCTGCAATCAACAGAGTTCACCATCATTGAACGTTCTCGGAAAGGAACTGGATTCGACTACTGGTTAGAACTTCAAAATTCCACCGCCTTGCCCTTCCAGCGAATGGCACGATTAGAAGTTTCTGGATTCGCAAAGGGAATCGAAGTCAAATCAATGTTCGAGTCAAGCAGAAGACAGAACAAACTCGCATATCTGACGCACAACGATTGCCTATGTATATCATTGTGGTAGAGTTCAGCCAGCCGATCGCGGTGATCACGGCAAAGCTCAATTCAGAAGAAACCCTACCCGAATGAGCCAAATTCAAACCCTCCACCAACAAGCAATGGATTTAGCCGAAGCAGCAGCGATCGCTTGGTTAAAGGGTGCTTCCGAGCAAGCTAAACAATTGACGCGCCAAGCATTTGAATAAGAGACTCAAGCCGCTGCTCTCATTGCTAGTACACTTGATGCCGAACTGACTCGCTCTGTGCTTCATCGTAGCGCTGCGTCTTTGGCGATCGAATGTAGCGAGTTGCGAATGGCAGAGCGACTGATTGCGATCGCGTTATCTGGTAATCCACCCCTAGAAATTGCAGAAGAACTCAAAGATTTATTCATCCAAATCAACTTGAGCCAATATCTCAAACGCAGAGGCATTGATATTGATGAACTGCAAGAACTTAGAATGAGACCTATGACTTAGCAGTGGCATGAGGTAATCACAATGAGTGGTGTTGTGACAGCAGTGAGCCTTAATACAACGCATACGTTTACGAAATTAAATCAGGCAAAGATTCAGCTTCTAACGGGTTTAGGTGTCGAAGGTGATTCGCACATGGGAAAGACGGTTCAGCATCGATCGCGGGTAGCAGTGAGTCCAAACCAACCTAATTTGCGTCAAGTTCATCTAATTCATGCTGAATTGCATGATGAGTTACAAGCGGCTGGCTTTGTTGTGTCAGCAGGACAAATGGGCGAAAACATCACAACACGGGGGATTAATCTACTTAGCCTACCGACAGGAACACGGCTGCATTTAGGCGATACAGCGGTCGTAGAGTTGACAGGTTTGCGAAATCCTTGCGCCCAGTTAGATCAATTCCAAGTGGGACTGATGGCAGCAGTGCTGGATCGTGACGAACAAGGTAAGCTAATCCGCAAAGCTGGTGTTATGGGTATCGTCGCTGTTGGAGGGAAGGTTAGACCTGGTGACTTCATTCAAATTGAATTGCCACCAGAACCTCACCAGCCTCTTGATCGAGTTTGAAAGATAGCGATTTCAACACAGTGATTGCCCAAACTCTCAGGCGATCGCTAAATTCTACGGAACCGCGATCATTCAAAGAAGCTCAACGAATTCATCTACACTCAAACCAACCTGGCGAATGATAGCTCGCAATGTTCCTCGATCAAGTTCTTTATGATCGGGTACGGAGACAGTTGTTCTAGGATCTTCGCGTACCAAAATGATATGGCTTCCACGCTGACGCTCTACGAAAAACCCAACTTTCTCAAGTGCTTTGACACACCCTGCGCCTGAAATAACAGGCAGTTTACTCATACCAGTATGACCTCAACCTGATCTGTTGGGACTGGCTCACCTCGATCGCGCAAAACCTCAATGTAAAGCGCGATCGCTTCTTCAATATTGCTTA
>CAXTDB010000547.1:0-2122 GCA_964242045.1 uncultured Leptolyngbya sp.
CCATTAATAGTCCAGGATTACAATGATACAAGCTCACCAGTTTGTGCCACTGCTGAGGCTCCTTTAGCTGCTGATCGATCAAGATCTTTTCCGCATCTTCGATCGACAGCCCCAATAAATTCATTTGAGTCGCGGCATAATTGGACTGCTGGAGTTGAACCACCTGAATAAATGGCTGACGACTGACCAAAAATAAGCAACTTTGATGGGTTTGTTCAACGATCGATCGGATCAAGCGACTATACTCCTTGTGTTCGCCATACGGCTGAACGGTCATTCCAGGAGTCTGAATTAACGTTTCAGCCTGGTCGATTACGATCAAACAGCGGTGTTGCTGAAGTAACTGCATTAAAACCTGGAGCTTTTGCGAGAACGTTTCAGCCGCATCTAGAGAGTCCGGATCAGCGACTTTAGCCTGAATCGAGTGAATCAAATCGTCAACCAGAACTCCTGGCTCTGGTATGTCGTCGAGCGATCTCCAGACCACCACTTCAAACTCTTGCTCGTGGCGCTTGATCCACTGTGAAACAAGCGCTGTCTTACCCATTCCGATTTCTCCAACGATCGAGACACATCGAAATCGTGAAACGAAGTTGGTTAAGTCCTGAAGTTCTTTCTTGCGCCCATACAGGCGCACTGAGCCTTTCCCCGGAGCGTGAGTCAGATCAGGATCTTCGGAGAGTACGTGATTCGCGTATTCTTGAATGAATTTGCCGAAATTCTCTTTTCCAATCGACCTGCCAAACGCTTGCGAAAGATTTCTCCAGAGTTTGTTCGCCACGTTTGCCCGCAAATAGCCCTCTGCGTATCCATTCTGAGCCGCAACTTCTCGGAAGATTAAACGTGGATTTTGAATCAACGTTTTCAGCAGAACCGTCTCAGCCTTTTCAAGCGGACGATCCAGGTCGATTGAGATCTGTTTCAGCAGATACTCAGTCTCCTTGTCGCTGTACTCCTGCGGCTTCGCCTTCGTTACGCCCCCTTTCACTGCCATTCTTCCTCTCACACTTCAAAATCGGACTCCAACATCAGGCAAGAATGGTCTTGCCAGCCAGACGACCGTATTTTCGCATTGTAGTCACCTAATTTCTCTATTCTATCGAATGATTTGCATTTCACTAAAGGTATACGTAAAAACACACGAATATCAGTATTTCGCATACGAACAGGGTTTGGTGATTCCGGTGAAGCGTTTGCAGCGTGCCACCCAGGGGTGTGAGTGAAAGAATCAGAGATGTTAGGTAACTTATTGAGTTCGAGCAAGAACTAAGATAGACTGCAAATCATTGGATTCATAGCGAGGTCGAGTTAAAAACGTTTAATCACTGGACTTGTAGTAAGGAGAGCAGTCGTAGCCCATCAGAAAGCTTCTATTTAATAAAGTTAAGAAAAACAAAGAATTACCTAACTCTATATGAAGTAGATCTAGTGTTATTAATAGAACCGATATCTGGGGCTTCATTCAGCAACGTCTGACTGTAGCTTGCCCAATTGTTGGATCAAGAACTGGTTGGGATGCTATCTTAACTCGCTGCTCATTCATCTTAGTACCTCCATGAACAAGCATTTTGGCAGTATTGCGGTTCCGATCGTAGGAGCAGTCATCGGACTTATCGGCTTTGAAGCGCTGCACTCAACGTCTAATCATGCCTCAGATCAAGCAATTCAACGCCAGTTGGAAATGGCACAGCACGAAGCTAATCCGAGTGTCGCGTTGAATCATCTACCGCATGTCCCCACGAATAGCAAATATTTTACTCAGGTACAAAACTTGAGAGAAACGCTCTCTCATCAAGTGTTTGAGAAATCACAGGATTTATATCGACAGGGTGATGTGGATGCCGCGATCGCGCTTTCAAGATCGATTCCGATTGGTGCAGCGGTCTCACAAGAGGCGCAGTCGCTCAGGAAAACTTGGATTAGCGAATCCATTAATCTTCAGACCGCGCAGCAAGCCCTTAATCAGAAGCATGGTGAGCAAGCAATGAGAGCGCTGGAGCCATTGCACAGCAGTGAGCTTTTCGGCTCTGATCGAGTCCAAGCAATGCTTCGGGAGGCGGTCGGACTCTCAACGCCAAGCATCACAGTTGCTCAAAATGCTCAAATGAGATCGCTGCCGCAG
>CAXTDB010000548.1:0-1419 GCA_964242045.1 uncultured Leptolyngbya sp.
TAAGCTGAAAGAAGCTGTGATTCAGTTGAAATTCTGATGCTTCGACCACCCATTGCGACAGTTGGTTTTATTGATGAGTACTGCTTGCTGTACCGCTCGGTGTTTGAAGACGTGAGATCCTACGAATGCTTCAAGTGGCTACACGTGGGTATGGTGAGCAAGCTGCCACGCAAAACCTTACCAGAGATCGCCAAACTGAATGGACTCAAAGACGGACAAAGCTTGCATCACTTTTTGCGCGATAGCCCGTGGAGTGTGACACAAGTTCGAGCGATTCGACTGCATCTGATTCAACAACAGATCGGGTCTCGCCCGATTAGCTTGTGCATTGATGAAACGGGCGACGTGAAGAAGGGACAGACCACGGATTATGTCGCGAAACAATACATCGGCAATTTGGGTAAGACCGAAAACGGCATGGTCAGCGTCAATGCCTACGCAGTCGTCGAAAATCTCACCTATCCGTTGCTATTTAAGATCTACAAACCGAAAGATCGCCTCAAGGCAAATGATGAGTACCAGAGTAAGCCACAACTCGCGGTGCAACTGATTCAAGACATCCAAGCGTTAGGGTTTGTGATTGAACGAGTGTTAGCGGACAGCTTGTACGGCGAGAGTGCAGCGGTGATCAGTCGCTTAGAAAAGTTGAACTTGCCCTACATTGTGGCGATTCGCTCGAATCATGGCGTGCTGATGACGAAAGGGCAACGAGTGCGCTACAACCGATGGCAGGCCTATGACCAACCCTTATCGAAACATCCCGCAGAGCGCCGCTACATCCGCGAAATCATCTTTGGTCATCGCCGCAAGGTGCGATACTACCAAATCACCAAAGGTAGCACTGATAATCCTGACAAAGCAGATAGTTGGTTCATCATGACTAATTTGAGTGGAGACATTCTGTTGAGCGTTGCCACTCAATACAGTTTGAGAACTTGGATTGAATACGGATTCAAACAGGTCAAGCAGGAGTTAGGATGGCATGATTATCGCTTAACCGATTACAACAGTATTGAGCGTTGGTGGGAGATTGTGTTCAGTGCATATTTGCTGGTCAGCCTACACGCAGAACAGTTTAAGCACCGCGAAAAAAATGCTTCGATGACAACAGGGGCAACATCAAACGCTTTTCTATTTCGTCAGCACCCCCAGTGGAAGCCTGGAACCACCTGGAAGAGCGCGTTGAACAATCTCAGATTACTGCTCCAACCGTATTGGTGCTGGGGATGGTTAGAAGGTTGGTTACAGATCTTTCCTGTTCCCGGACTCAAGCGAGGATTACATCAGTTGATGAGCTGGATGGATACTTTTAACATCTTGCCAATTCCAGACCAGAAAGCAGCCTAATGTTGCTTGAGCAATTTCTATCTCACAAAAGTAACAGAAGAGGGATAACAGTGCCCCTTGCTCGAAGCCCAA
>CAXTDB010000548.1:1429-2112 GCA_964242045.1 uncultured Leptolyngbya sp.
ACGATTAGTTCCGATCGTTTATCGAGACGTGAAAGCTGAAGCTGTCCATGAAGCTTTGAGAAAACTAAATTGGTTGTTTTTACGAGACTGCGACCCCTTTGAGATCGGCTTTGCAAAATTGATTGCCGCGATCGACACCGATTTAGCTCATGTCCGGACGCATACACGGATTTTGGAAAAAGCGATCGAGTGGGAGCGAGAAGGGCGAAATCAGAGTTTTGTGCTGCGCGAGGATGATCTTAGAAGAGCGCAAAGTTGGCTGTTGCAGGCAGAACACAAGAAGCCGAAACCAACCGCCCTTCAGCGCGAATACATCAGCGCAAGCCAGACGAGTGAGGAAGCGACTCAGATTCTGATTGAGGCAGGGCAGAAGGCAAAAAAACTGGTGCAGATTGGATCAGGCGTGTTAGTTACAACGCTGATTGGTGCGGGAATTGCTGGAACTTGGGCATGGAGAACAACCGATGAAGCAAAGGCGGGAACGCGAATTGAAAGATCTGGTCTGGTGGCACTGCGACGATTTGAAGTGAATCAAACGGATGGCTTGCTGCTGGCACTGCGATCGGGATTTGAGCTGCAAAAGTGGGCAAAGAGCAAGCAAATCGAAGCTTATCCCGCTTTCAGTCCGCTGCTGGCACTACAATCAGGTTTGGCAAGAACTCGTGAGACTAAACTAACCAGCG
>CAXTDB010000549.1:0-2096 GCA_964242045.1 uncultured Leptolyngbya sp.
TACGTTTAGCGCAAAGCGGGGAAATACTTTTCGGGGGCAAACGGGCGCGATCGCGTGTGAACATTACGATCGCTACAAAGAAGACATCAAACTAATGGCAGAATTGGGTGTCAAAAATTACCGATTCAGCATTTCTTGGTGTCGCATCGTGCCCGATGGACGTGGCGAAGTGAATGAAGCAGGAGTCGATTTTTACCGTCGATTAGTGGATTGTTTGCTGGATCATGACATTACTCCTTATGCGACGTTGTTTCACTGGGACAGTCCGCAAGCACTCGAAGATCGATACGGCTCTTGGCGCAGTCGCGAAATGGCGCAGGATTTCGCAGATTATGTGAGCGCGATCGTTTCTCGACTTGGCGATCGCATTACGAATTGGATGACACTAAACGAAATCACTTGCTTTACGCACATGGGATACGACGTTCTTCAAAAGCCGAAACATGCGCCGGGAACGCGGGTTCGATCGAAGAAAGAAGTTTGGCAAACCTCTCATCATGCTTTACTCGCCCACGGATTAGCATGTCAGGCGATTCGATCGAACTCGGCTCGATCGTCGATCGGTTTAGTTGATAATTTCGGCGTGACGGTTCCAATCAGCGAATCGCCTGAAAATATCGAAGCTGCAAAAAAAGCGTTTCCGTATCACTGTGGCAATGGCGGAATGATTTATCCAGCGTTGACGGGTGAATATAGTCCAGCGTTGTTAGAACAGTTAAAAAATGATGCTCCAGAGATTCAACAAAGTGATCTTGATATCATTCATCAACCTTTAGATTTTTTGGGACTAAATATTTACACAGGAACTTATATTCGGGCTGCGGACAATTGGCAGGGCTGTGAATGGATTGACTTCCCGAAAGGCTATCCAGCATTACACATGCCGTGGTTACAAATTGTTCCAGAGTGTTTGTATTGGGGCATTCGTCACGTGAGCGAAACGTTAAATCGTCCTGACCTTAAGATTTTTATTACCGAGAACGGCTGTGCTGCTCAAGATGAAATCAAATCATCCGGAGAAGTGCAAGATCTCGATCGCATTCTCTATCTTCGTCAGCATCTCCAAGGCGTTCATCGAGCCGCGATCGAAGGGTATCCGATCGCGGGCTATTTTGTGTGGAGTTTTCTCGATAACTTTGAGTGGTCGTGGGGATACGATCGACGATTTGGCATTACTTATGTCGATTACAAAACCCAGCAGCGGATACCCAAATCGAGTTATCACTGGTACGCTGAGTGTGTCCGCCAAAATCGCGTCGTCTAGCTGCTGTATGAGAAGATTTCCCTGGCTGTCGGCATCCCTGCTTATTGCTGCATATGCTGCCTTCGGTAAGTTGGTAATCTCAACCGCCCACCTCTGGACATCCCTTGCTTCTGCTGCTGGTCTGGGTGTGGTTCTCGCCGTGATGTTGATGCACCCGCTCACCAGTTCTCAGAAATTACTGTCAAGACTATTTCGATCGGACACCGTTGCGTTTGCATCCCTACTAGCGATGGCAGCATTTGCATCAATTTTGCTCAACTGGTTCAAAATCTTTGTCCCGATCATTATGGTGCTGAGCGCAGAAGCATTAGTGCGATTAGATTTGCAAACCGCCGAGTATAACCAAATTCAAGCGTTAGCCATTCTCGTCGTGATTGCTTGGCTCGGATTGGCACTCGGATGGGCGGTGGCAGCTTTTACTTAGCGATCGTAAAAGCTTTTAGCGATTGAAAAACAATCGGGCATCTAGACTGCCGCGATCGCGCAAATATTGCACCGTTCGTTCTGCTTCGCGCTGATCGGAAAAAGGACCAACTGCGATGTGTAACCCGCGTGGACGATCGCGCACTTGAATCAAAGATTGAGCCACACCGAGACGAAGGACACGATCGCGATATTCCTGAATTTCGCTTCGATTGCCAGGAACAACTGCATAATAGCCTCGTTCAGAATTGCCAAAACCGGGTTGGGACGATCGACTTGTGACTTGGGCATCGATTCCCTGTGCTGCTAGACGCGAAACTTGCTGACGCGCTTTCAGTTCATTGTTAAATAAACCTGCTTGAATCACTCTGCGCCCTTGAAAGTTTTGAATAAAAGCATCGGGTTGAAT
>CAXTDB010000550.1:0-2059 GCA_964242045.1 uncultured Leptolyngbya sp.
CAGAGCTTTCTTACCGTTCTGAGCAGTAGTCAAGGTGTCAAAGTTGTCAGTTTGGAAAATATTTTGAGAGCAAATCTCGACCGTCTTCGCCCATTTGCTGCACGGTCTCGCGAATGATTTTGATTCCCATTCGTGAGGGTTTACGACGAGCATTCTCCCAACTATTAATCGTCGGAAAAGTCACGCCCAGGCGGGCGGCGAGTTCTTCTTGGGTCAGCCCCAGTCGCGATCGAAGCTCTCGAATGAGCGCTGAAATTTCAGGGGAGTCGGTCACGATGTTTCACAGCGGTACGTAGATTAATCAAGGTCTTATAAGCTACTTTATAAAACCTTTGATACTAGGCTGCCCACTGAGTTCGTAAAAACAACAAATACAGAGACTCGATATTAAGTAAGTATAAAATTACTTCATTCTTTCTGATATTTACGGATACGTAATGTGGCAAGATGTGAATGTTTGTTGCGGCTCAGGCGATCTCTTGCCTGCGATCGCTTGATTTCAAGATTTTTGGAAAACAGGGGAATATTGAGGGCAAATCGTTTTACCGCTTTTCACATGGATACCCCGATTCTCTCCACTGCTGTTGAGTACTGCTTAGTCAAACATGGCATTGTTGTACAAGATTCCGAATACGGCTGGATTACGGCTTGTGAAAATCAGGAGCAAGGGTTGGGCTACATCTATTTGATGAAGAATCAGTCCGAGTATCCTGCAACAGATGCGATCGCGGACCTCATTCTTCCTGCGATCGCACTTAGAGAACGAATTGCAACAGCGATCGCGCAAGGCTGCGTCATTTATCTGGGCTAAAACAAAGAAGGTTCTTCTATAACTGATTCACTGCGACTATCAGAACAAGTTAATTTATTCTGACTCGTCACCCTGAGATTCTGACAGACTCATCCTCTGCATCCACATTTCCTCGCTCACGACTTCATCTTGCTTCTCTAGGTGCTTCACTTGTTGGTCTGCATCGAAAAATTGTCTTGAAGCGTCCGCGATCGCCTGCGGGTAAAATCACTATTCTGCATTTGGGGTTCATCCGGTCTTGAGATAGACGAAGATGTTCATCAATATCGATAAAGTCAAGCAATGCAGAAATCAAATTTTCGACTCTGTGTAAAATATGCCTGAAGGACCTGAAGTACAGCGCTACGCCGATCAACTCCACCGCGTTCTAGCAAACCAGGAGATCGTTCAATTTACTGCCCGAACTCAAGTGGCAAAACGCTGGTTAGCAGAGCATCCCAATCGGTTGAGCGGACGTAGAATCAAGGCGGTCACAGCCCACGGGAAGAACTTGATTGGTTGGATTGAGGACGACTACTACTTTTACTCCCACCTGATGATGTGGGGGCGCTGGACAACGGTTGAGGGCGAACCTCCTAAAGAAATCGATCGACGCGAAAGAGCCAGAATTGTGACAGCAGTGGGCAGCGCAATCCTACTTTCGGCTCCAGTTTTTCAAGTCGGGCAAGGCAATCCTTACGAGCAAATAGAAACGCTCAAACTACTGGGTCCTGATATTCTGCCGGAAAAAGGTGAGCCATTTGACCAAGTACAATTCAAACAACGCTTGCTGTCACCGAAACAGCGCGATTTTTCTAATCGGACGATCGGAGCAGCCCTGCTTGATCAAAGCATCGTTGCCGGGGTTGGAAACTACTTGCGGGCGGAGATTTTGTTCTTATGTCAGATCGACCCGTGGCGTAAGGTGAATGAACTGACTGCATCTAAGTTAAATCAACTCTGCGAGATGATTCCTCAGATTGCTCGTCGTGCTTATGAAACGGGCGGAACTACCGTAACTGATGTTGACCGAGCGCGAATGCAGCAGGATGATACGTTGGTTTATCGCTTGGGAAGCGAGTTTGGCACTCGACACTATGTATTTCGCCGCACAAACTTACCGTGTCTGCGCTGCGCTACTTCGATTCGGCAGCAAAAACAGGTGATTCATGCGGATGAAGCAGATGAAAAGACGCGCATTATCTATTTCTGTCCCACTTGTCAAAATCTAGATATCGCCTTGCTGCCACGCCGAACAAAGGCTCGATC
>CAXTDB010000551.1:0-218 GCA_964242045.1 uncultured Leptolyngbya sp.
GTTCTGAGCTTAATCCACAGAAGCAACGCTTGAGCATTAGATTTTTAATGCCCAAGGTTGTTACCATTTACGGCAAGCAGTTCCAAGCGATCGGACGCAATAAATATCCGTGGGACTGCACGCTGAAAACGCAGCATCCTCATGCTATGCACTACTATTCCCCAGAAGGCGGTTGGTGTACGGAGTTCTGCGGTTGCTTTGTCGATCGCGATAAAACC
>CAXTDB010000551.1:228-1718 GCA_964242045.1 uncultured Leptolyngbya sp.
TAGACCTCTACGAAGAGGTCAACGAATAGACTGGTAGCAAAAATCGCTCAGTAATCTAACAACAACCCGCAGGAACACAAATGAATAATTTTTTTGAAACTCCTCGCTTCAGATGCTCGTATCAAGGCGAGATTGATTATCTTGTGGGCTATCCTGTTGCTCACAAAGGTGCTCCCAAAGTTGCTATCCGGCATTCACTATGGCACAGATACCTGCTCTACTTGAACGATCCAGAACAGTTTTGGAGGTCTGACATTGCATCAGTTGGACTGGTGCGATGGAGTTACTGTCCTTGGCAAGATCCTTGCTATCATACTTTCCCAGAGTCAGAAGTTCAGCAAATGTTTCCGAAGCGTCCTTTGGGTCGTTTTCGGAAAGACTGGACGATCGAGGCTTTAGAATCTTTACCAACGCTCGTCGCAACTCAGCATGAGTTTCTGACGCTGCAAGATTTTGAAGCCGATCAAGCATTGGGCTATTCTCCGCATTGTCAAGTTTTATGGGTAGGGGAGGCATCAGAAATGACCAAAGCATTCTGGTTTGAGGTCATTTTTCCTGGATTGGCTCCGCAATCTCGCTCTAAGATTGTTCAGAATCTTGTCGCCAAGAAAGTAGAGATTCCGTCGCATCGTCCTATTCCCCATACTCCTTATTTGTGCCGTTTGAGTCAGGAGGCTTGGATTGTTGTTTTGAATCGAACCTATGACCCAGAACAGTATTTTAGCGACTACGGTTGGGTTAATCAGCGATCGCAAGCAAAGAAATTCTATTCTGAAGCGCAAGCCCAAGCAGTATTGAGTGCTTTCGCTTGAACGAGTGAGGTAGAGAATGATCCTCCAATGTTCGGAGCATCATTTCTCTAAGCTCGCTTGCGCGAGAAAAGCTTTAGAGAACTACAAAGGTCTAAAGCATGAAACTAGAATGCGATCGTCTGGGTGGTTTCATTGCGGGATTTGATATTTACACAGATGCCGGAATGATTGATGTCACGAATCGCAGGTTGTACTCGATTCGTCGCTGTTTATCACTTACCTCAAAGGGCAGGGCTAGTTTCTGTCCTTTTTTTTTGGGGCTGTTCAGTCTTTCTATTTGATTGA
The DNA here is from genome assembly GCA_964242045.1 of uncultured Leptolyngbya sp. GTDB lineage: Bacteria > Cyanobacteriota > Cyanobacteriia > Leptolyngbyales > Leptolyngbyaceae > Leptolyngbya. The sequence goes on from CAXTDB010000551.1 coordinate 1,326, forward strand.
CCGTCTCCAAAAGAATTTAGCGATCGCGCTTTTTGGGAAAAAGTCGATCCGCTGAATTCTTTCAGCAATTCAAACGGTGCGATCGCCTCGACAGCAACATCGCACCGTTGCCCCAACTATTAATGAGGTACACTTATGCTATCAAAATCTTTAGTCGCAGCTACAGGATCAATTCTTGCAGGTTCCTTGTTGTCTTTTCCGGTGCTGGCAGGTTCTGCTCGGCAAGATTATCCAGGGCAAGGATATGTGCAGATCGGCTGCAACTACGTCAGATCGACTGGAAACACCGCTGTAACTTACCAAATTGGGTCAAACAACAACGCGATTTTCATTAGCAGAAGGCTCGTTCTTCGCTATTCCAACGGGCAGACTTCGATTGACATCGGGGTGATT
>CAXTDB010000551.1:1728-2049 GCA_964242045.1 uncultured Leptolyngbya sp.
TTATCCTCCGTCGTTTACCTACGGCAACGCGAAATTGGTCAAAGGACGCATCGCATACGCCACTATATCGGGCGGTGCGATCAAAGCCCGTGGGTTGCCGGACGTAGGATTGATTCGCTCTGTCATCGCGCCTGCTGTTAGAGTAAGTTGCTAGCAAGATGGTAGAGATAGAGAAGCAATTGATGTGCGATTGCTTCTCTATCTTGATTAATTAGGAACGTCAAAACAGAACGGATTCAGTAGTCGCTGAGGGAGTGTCGGCAATCGGATTGCAGATCGAGAGACGACATAGTGAGCCGTTGTGCCCAACCGCAGAACAAC
>CAXTDB010000552.1:0-2026 GCA_964242045.1 uncultured Leptolyngbya sp.
CTTCGATGCGATCACCCAATCGATACTGTTTGCGATTTTTGCGACCGACGAGGGTTTGCTGACGCGATCGAAATTCGTACCAGTCATCTTTCAGCGAACTGACGTGAACCAAGCCTTCAACTAAGAGTTCTTCGAGTTCCACGAACAATCCGTAAGACTGTACACCTGTGATTAAACCGTGGAACACTTCCCCAGTACGCTCTTTCATCAATTCGGCTTTCTTCAAGCCTTCGAGGTCGTTTTCGGCATCTTGAGCAATTTTCTCGCGTTCGGTTAAGTGAACAACAACTGCACCAAAATGGCTTTCGAGTTCTTGATGCAAGTCAGTGGGGAGAACGTTCCAATTGATTTGACCGTGGCAGGAACTATGGCGCAAATCAACGCTATCTTTCACGCGCGAAGACCGTCGATCGCGTCCTTCTTCAAACACGGCATGAAGCGCTCGATGCACCAGCAAATCAGGATAACGGCGGACGGGTGATGTGAAATGTGTGTAGCCTTGTTCGAGCGCTAAGCCGAAATGCGGTTTCGGTTGAGTGCTATAAAAAGCAGGCTTCATCGTCGAAAGCAGCAGATAAGTTAATACTCTTTCTGCATTCGATTCTGCAAACGCATGAGTAAAGTTCTGATAATCCTGCGGGCGAACTTCATCTTCCTGTTCAAGTTTTAGTTCGATTCCCATACTGACCGCGAGTTTAACCAGTTCTTGCACTTCTTCAATATCAGGAGTGGGATGAACGCGGTATACTCCCGGAATTCCTAACGCTTGTAGATGAGATGCAACCGTTTGATTCGCGAGCAACATCAATTCAACGATCATCGAGTGAATCGGCAGCGTGGAAGAAACGACAACCGCACCAAGAACACCTTCATCATCGTAGTGGAACTTACTAAAGGTAAATTTTCCTGCTTCTTCTGGCGATTCGGAACCATCGGGACGGGCGTAGATTTTCTCAGGCAGGTTTAATTCAAATGCGCCGCGTTTGCGTCGTTGGTCTTTGATCGCATGACTTAACCGATCGAGTTGTGCCAACAGTTCAAAAATCGGCTCAAATTCCTTTAGTTCTTCCGTATGTTGATTGGCTAAAATCGCTTCTGCTTGTTCATAGCTCAGCTTGTAATCGACCTGAATCACTGAAGGTTGAATCTCGAATTCCACCACTTGCCCAGATTCATCCAGCGTAATCAACACTGAAATCGCAAGCCGATCTTTCCCAGGTTGCAGCGAACAAAGATTTTCAGTTAATTGCTCTGGCAGCATCGGGATCACTAATTCACCGAGATAAGCAGAAGTTCCGCGTCGTTGAGCTTCTCGATCGAGCGATGATCCCGCTTCTACATATCGCGCTACATCCGCAATGTGAATTCCTAAGCGCCAGTTCCCGGCTTTCGTTCTTTCTAATGTGATCGCATCATCCGCACTGTCTTCGCTGCTGGCTTTGATCGTCAACGTCGTTAATCCCCGCAGATCAACGCGCATCTTCATTTCCGGTTTTGTGACTTTGTTGGGTAACTCTGCCGCAGCCGCTAAAACCGTTTCGGAAAATTCGCGCGGCAAGTCATGTTTACAGCAAACGATATCAATATCAGCCGCATCATCATCCGCACCTAAGACTTTTGCAACTTTACCAAGCGGGGCATGTTGTCCGATCGGATAACGTTTGATCTGCACGTGCGCTAAATGATCGATCGCATCATCGAGCGTTAGTCCATTTTCATTTACTTGTAGCTCAAACAACAAGCGATCGTCGAGTGGAACCGCACGAAATTCGCCCGCCTCGTTCTTTTTAATTCTGGCTAAGACTGATGGATTTGCCCGTTCTAAAATTAAACGAACTTCTCCTTCTGGACTGCGGCGACGACTGCCTTCTTTGGTCACGCGCACCAAAACGCGATCGCCGTTCCAAGCGTGATTCAGTTGACTTTCGCGAATGTAGATATCTTCGGAACCTTCGACATCTTGAATCGCAAAACAGAAGCCTTTACTCGAACAGCGTAACTTTCCTTCGACTACGCCATCTTCGGT
>CAXTDB010000553.1:0-2014 GCA_964242045.1 uncultured Leptolyngbya sp.
ACTGAGTTTTTTTGATGTCGAGAAGCTAAACATTCCTGACAATTGGATTGTGGAGGGATTTCTTGAAAAAGCTTATGTTGAGATGCTAAGAGGTGCAGCTTATCTAGGAATTCCCCAGACTACCGAACCGAAACAAGAGGCGGTGAAGTCAAAATGACGAGTGAACCAGAACCGAATGATAAGATTGCGGACTTGACGATCGCGATCGGTAAACTTTGGAAAAGTGTCGAAGCACTCAGAGCAGAGACCAATCAAAAAGACCACGATATCCATGACACCTTAGACGAATGGGTAAAAACGAACCAGGGCTTGATCTCCAATCTGATCGCCAACAGCCAGATTATCAAGGAATACGCGAACACTTACAAGTCCTCAACGGACTGTCTGATCAACTTAGAAGAACAACAGAGGAACTCCAACAAATACATGCCGCAACTCGGCGAAACCTTGACCGGATTAACGAACTTTCATCAAAGTATCAAGAGTTCGCACGAGAGTATGGACGCAATGAGCAAATACCTTCAGAGCGCCCAGACAGAGATTCACAAAGCCAACACGACACTCCAGAAGTTAGACCGCAGAATCTTGACAGCTTCCCGAAGATCAGGCGTTAGTCTCTGGATGTGGGGCATAATGCTCGCGATCGTGTTAGTCACGGCAATCGGGAATCTGATCGTACTGCGGGCTTCAAGCGATCGCATAAACACCGTTCTAGACGAAATTCAGTCAAAAGCAAAATCCAAATAGGTTGACAAGATGCCTGATGGATCTTTCTATGCTGGAGAGTTTATCCAGCAGCCGACACAGCGCTTTACCAAAGCAGAGCATCTCTAGCTGCTGATGTGGCATCCGCTGTTCACGGGTAGATGCCCCCGATGTGGTCGAGAGATCGATCAATGCTCACACCGCGCTTCGCGATCGACAACTTCGCCCTCTACGATTGGCGCTGCAACTGCCGCTGACACGATGCAGCAGCGCTGCCACAGTGAGAACAATCGACACATCTGAATTTTTCCTCTTTCGTTTCTTCGATCGATCGACGATTTTCACTGAGGGACTTGGCTAATGTACTGTTGATAGTGTTGCTCAAGCCACTGCATGAACTGAGGTGAAAGTCTGAGAAAGATTCATAATAGAAAGCTGCTTTTTCAAACGGTCTCCGCGATCGCTCAAAACAAGCCGATCACGGAGACTTTAGACTCAAACTTGCTCGTATTGATAGAACGGCTTGATCATCTGATTGAGAAAGTTGCCTTTCGAGGATGCGGCAAGGAACGCCACAAACACTTGGGAAGGAACCTCGCTGTATTGGTAACGCGAACCGCCCTTGAACTCGACTTGTAGAACCCGATTCGCATCCAGATAGCCAATGCTTCTGACGGTGCTAGAGGTGACTGGAATCATAGAGATTTCATCCACCAAGACAGTGAGGGCTGCCTCTGGTCTGCCTGGGTCCTGAACGAGCATTGTAAAGGCTGCAAGCTGTTTGATTCCTTCTAGCGCTTGTCGAGGGGCGAGGAAGCTTTGAATCGCCAGTTTCCCCTCGGCTTGAATCATAACTTGCAGGCGTTCGCCGTCATGGGCGACTGCTTTAATCGAAGCTAAATCAACAGTTTCCAGAATCATGGGTTTGTCCTCAAGAAGATGTGAACTGAAGCGATGTCACTAGGGAGGAGAGAAGTAGCCCTTGTAGTGTGCAGCAAGGGCATGAAAGGTCAATTAGTTCGGGAACGCGTGATCGTGCAGGAATAAAGCAGCGCGGCGGCGGTCTAAGTTTTGAGTGATGCAGACAAGTCCGATCGCATACTCAATGAGCAATTGATCTCGATCTGAAAGGACAGTCAAGCGAAGCAATTCAGTAGCACGAGAGATCGTGGCAGCATCAGAGGCAGAAGTCGAAGTTGCTGATACCATAAGATAACCTCCATTCGTTGAGGGGTAGGGAGAGCGTGAAAGCTTGCGAGGCAGGAGCGCTCTCCTTTGTTTATGCTTCTATTATATCCTGTAATCAATG